>JANWJR010000001.1 GCA_025451835.1 Candidatus Acidiferrales bacterium
AGATTATCGGACGCGCCGATGCGCGTGAAGATGCGGTCAACGATCGGAAGCTTGGCCTGCAACGCGGGGACGAACGAACCCATTTGCGCCATCACCGAAATCAGCGCCGCCTGGCGCAGGTACGTGGATTTTCCGCCCATGTTGGGCCCGGTGATGATCAGCAGGAATTGCGATTGGTCATCGAGATACAAATCGTTCGGCACAAAGCGCTCGCCACGCGCTTCGAGCAGCCGCTCGATCACCGGATGTCGCCCGCCCGCGATCGTCAGCGCGTCCGGGCGATGCTTGCCCGAAGCTCGTGATGCGGAATGCGAGATGGGATTCTTCGGCGTGCTATCTTCGGCGCTCGCGCACGCGCCACCCGATTCCTGCTCGGTGAATTCAGGACGCGTGTAATTCCGCGCCGCCGCAATCCGCGCGAAATTCACGAGCACGTCGAGCTGCGCGATCGCACCGGCAGTTCGCATGAGGCGCGCCGCCTCCCGCGCAATCGCCTCGCGGATTTCGCCGTAAAGCCTCCGCTCGATTTCGAGCATGCGCTCTTCGGCCGACAGAACTTTGCGTTCGTATTCTTTCAGCTCGCTCGAAGTGAATCTCTCGGCGTTTACCAGCGTCTGTTTCCGCTCGTAATCCGCCGGCGCGAGATGCAGATTGGGTTTCGAAATTTCGATGTAATAGCCAAACACCTGGTTATAGCGAATTTTCAGGGAAGCGATGCCGGTGCGCTTGCGTTCGCGTTCTTCCATCGCCGCGATGGTCTGGCGGCCATGCTTGGTGATGTCGCGCAACTCGTCGAGTTCGGCATGGAATCCGGGGCGAATTACTCCTGGATCGTTCGCCACCGCCGGAGGATCATCGGCGATGCCGCCCGCGATCAGGTCGCGCACGTCGCTCATCTCGTCCATTAACGCGAGCAGTTCGCAAAGCTTTCGCGGGCGGTCTTTCTCCGCCTCCGTCGAAACGCCGGTTTCGCCTACTCGTTGTGAACTGCCGTCTGCTGTCTTGGTTGACGGCACCCGCGCCTCTCGCATCAGCGACCTGAGCGCCGGAATCTTATCGAGCGAAGCTCGCAGCGCGAGCAAGTCTCGGGGCGAGACGACTCCCAGCGTCACGCGGCTTGTTAGCCGCTCGATGTCCAGGATTCCCGCGAGCTCTTTGTAAATTTCCTCGCGCGCCACGGTTTGGGCCTTAAACGCCGCCACCGTATCGAGCCGGGCTTCGATCTCATCGAGCGCAATTTCCGGCCGCAACACCCACGCGCGCAGCAGCCGCGCTCCCATGCCGGTGGCCGTCTCATCCACGGCATGCAGCAGCGTGGCCGAGGTGTCGTCGCCCGACGAAGCTTCTACAAGTTCCAGATTTCGCGCCGTCACTTGGTCGAGCACCATGGCATCCTGCTGTTCGTAATAAGCGATGCGGTCGAGGTGCTCGAGCCCCGCTCCGGCCGGCCGCAGCGACATCACCGTCGCGATGTCTTCCGGCTTCTTTGCGGTAATCGCGGAGGTCTCGCGCAGATAGTGAATCACGGCGCCTGCCGCGGCGGCGGCCTGCGGATGCTCGCCCAGGCCGAATCCTTCGAGCCCGGCGACTTGAAAATGTTCTTCGAGCAAGCGCGTCGCGTAGCTCGTTTCAAAAACCCAGTCGTCGAGCCGCGTTTCTACCGCGCCAAGTCCGTCGAGCCCTGAAGGTCTGGCGCCTCGGCCGCCCGGTCCGGAATCCGGATTGTTTGCGACAGGGAAAAGCGTGCGCGTCGCTGGTTGCGCGAGCAGGATTTCGCGCGGGCTCAGGATGCCGAGCTCGTCGCGCAGTCGAGCCTCGGCGTTCGGTCCGGAGAACTCGGTGGCACGAAAGTTGCCCGTCGATAAATCCACGTACGCAAGGCCAATCTGAAGTTCGGCCGGTTCGCGATCGCGTCGCCCGCCTGCAGGCGCACGTCTTGCAACCGCTGCCAGGAAACTATTTTCTTTCGGCTCAAGCAGTCCGGCCCCGGTGGCTGTTCCGGGCGTGAGAACGCGGATCACTTCGCGCCGCACGATCTTTTTTCCCAGGCCAGGCTCCTCCATTTGCTCGCAGATCGCCACTTTGTGGCCGGCGCGAATCAGCCGCGCGATGTAGTTCTCGGCGGCATGGTAAGGGACGCCGCACATTGGCACAGCGCGGTTTTTCTCCTTGTTGCGCGAGGTCAGCGTGATTTGCAGGACTTTCGACGCCACAACGGCGTCGTCGAAGAATAACTCGTAGAAATCGCCGAGGCGGAAAAGCAGCAGAGCCGTGGGATGCTGCTTCTTCACGGCATGGTATTGCTGCATTAACGGCGTGGTGAATTCAGCCATAAATATCCGACAAGCTCCTGTCGTTAAAGGCCATACAGACTACAGCAAAGTGCTTGTGCGCCGCCCTTTTAGGGCGGCATGCCGAGCTAAAGCTCGGCGCTACAAAATCAAGCAATAGTCGCTCGAGACGGAAGGATTATGCTGGCTCGTTTGTGCCTTGGCAACACCGCCCGCTGCACGAGCCAGCCCTAGCGCTGATCGTCAGGTAATCGTCGTGGGAACAGGGAAAAGAGGACTTAGTGGAGATGGCGGACCTGCCACGTCGGCAAAACTTAGCAATCCTTCTGGGCTCGCGGTCGATTCAGAAGGAAACCTTTTCATTTCCGAATTTGTAAACAAATCGGATACGCCGTGTTGATGCAAAGACCAAGCTAATCACCACAAATGCGGGGAATGGACTGTCCCATCGCATAGACCTTGAAATGTAGCCACAGGGTGCGGACTGCCGCCCCATTGCAAGGTAACGCGCTGAATAGAAACTGGCTGCTATTGCATCTTCGGCAGGCGTGCGTGAATCTGGTATACTGTCAGTGTAAGTTTCGCGCATTGGCGCGCAATCCGTGGAGGGTTTGCGAATGGTTGAATTGACACCGGTAGCAGTTACGAAAGTGAAAGAAATTTTGACCCAACAGAGCCCGTCGCCGGCGGGTCTGCGAGTCGCCGTGGTCGGCGGAGGCTGCTCGGGCTTCAGTTATCATATGGCCTTTGAGAATCAGGTGAATGAAGACGCTGACACGGTGTACGAGTTCGATGGCCTGAAGGTGCTCGTGGACCAGATGTCCGCAATGTATCTCGATGGCGTGCAAATCGATTACATCGAGACGATCGAGGGTTCGGGCTTCAAGTTCAATAATCCGAACGTGAAGTCTACTTGCGGCTGCGGCAGTTCGTTCAGCGTCTAACGAGCCGCCCTGGCAGCGCCGTCTTGAATGTTGGGCTGGATCCCGTTGACGACTCGATTTGGGCTCCCGAAGGATTTCTTCGGGAGCCTTTTTTATGATGGCTCTAGTGGGTTAGCCAAAGGAACCGCCGCCTTGTTAATTGACTCCCAAACTTCGGCCGCCAATTGTGAGATTCCGCCTCTCGACTCTGAACTCCCGCGTGGTCTAAACTCGCCGCAATGAAAATCGCGCTGGCGCAATTCAATCCGACCGTCGGTGATTTTGAAGGCAATTCGGCGCGGATTCTGGAGATGGCGCGCGACGCGCAATCCTTGGGCGCCGATCTTGCGGTGTTTTCGGAACTTTGCCTATGCGGATATCCCCCTCAGGACCTCACCGAGCGCCCCGATTTTGCCGAGCTCAACATGAAGGAGCTTGTGCGGCTTGCGAAGACGATCCCGATTCCGTCGGTCGTGGGTTACGTCGGAGAAGCACAGGACAATACCGGCAAACCCGTTGCGAATTGCGCGGCGGTGATTGCAGCGGGGAAAATCCGGTTCGAGCAGCGCAAGATGCTGCTGCCCGCGTACGACGTATTCGACGAGTCGCGCTACTTTCAGCCGGGGCACTCGCAGCACGTCTTTCCATTGTCGGCCGAGAAGCTCGCGATCACGATCTGCGAGGATTGCTGGAACGACAAGAGTTTCTGGGTTCAGCGGCTGTACGATCGCGATCCCGTCGTCGAACTGATCGGGCAGGGAGGTTCGATCCTCATCAATATTTCGGCGTCTCCCTACACCATCGGCAAGCGCGAACTTCGACTCGACATGCTGGGGTCGATTGCCAAGGAGCACAACGTGCCCGTTGTTTACGTCAATCAAGTGGGCGGCGACGACAGCTTGATTTTTGACGGGTCGAGCGTCGCTTTCATGCCGGATGGCCGCATTGCTGCCCTGGCAAAGGCGTTCGACGAGGATCTGGTGCTTTTCGACACGAAAACGGGAGCCGGCGACATCCGCCAGCAACCGCATGACGAACTTGCCTGCGCGTACCGGGCGCTGGTGATCGGCACGCGGGATTACGTCCGCAAATGCGGCTTCGAGAAAGTTGTCATTGGGCTGAGCGGCGGCGTGGATTCAGCGCTGGTTGCCACGATCGCGGTAGATGCACTGGGTCCGGAAAATGTTCTGGGCGTTTCCATGCCCGGGCCGTACTCGTCCGAAGGAAGCCTGCGCGACGCAAAGCGCTTGGCCGAAAATCTCGGCGTCAAACTTATTGTGCTCCCCATCATCGAGACGTTCCTAAGTTACGGGAAGACTTTGGAGACGCAGTTCGCCGGTCTACCGCAGGATGCAACTGAAGAAAACCTTCAGGCGCGCATTCGCGGAAATCTCTTGATGGCGCTTTCGAATAAATTCGGCTCGATGGTGTTGAGCACCGGGAACAAATCGGAGTTGGCCATCGGTTACTGCACGTTGTATGGAGACATGGCGGGCGGCCTGGCCGTGATTTCCGATGTGCCGAAGACGATGGTCTACGAGCTGTCGAAATATGCAAATCGCATTCGCCATCGCATTCCGGAAGAAACGCTCACCAAGCCTCCTTCAGCCGAATTGCGAGCGAATCAAAAGGATGAGGACACGCTTCCTCCGTACGGTATCCTCGATCGCATTTTGAAGGGCTATGTGGAAGATTTGCAAAGCCCGGAAGAAATCGCGAGCCATTACGAGTTCCCGCTCGACCTCGTGCGGTCCGTGGTTCGTTGCGTTGACCGAAATGAATACAAACGCAAACAGGCTGCGCCCGGTTTGAAGCTGACCACAAAAGCCTTCAGCGTTGGCCGCCGCTTTCCGCTCGCTCAAAAATTTGCCGTGTAACTCCATCGCGTTGTACTTGGAACTTGGCTCGGTCGTTCCAGGCGCGGTCATTCTTTGCCTCTTGGCCAAGATCGCATTACAATCTCCTGTCTTTATCGGCAGAATTAACGTCATGGGGACGACAGCTTGCCCGGCGTATTTTGGAGGGTTCATGCGGCGCACTGCAATTGCATCGCTCGCACTCGCGAGTGTGTTGCTCGCTTCTTCATGCTTCGCCCAATCCACTGCACGCGCTAGCGCGCCATCCAACGAATCCCAATTGCTCAAATCGACCGAGGCATTCTTGCGCAATCTGTTTGCGTGGGGACCTGAGTTCAAGGTGACGCTCGGGCCGCTTGCCCCGGCGCCGGGTCCCGACTTCTATACTGTGCCGGTGAAGGTTACGGTCGGCGGGCAAACGGATAGCGGCACGGTGTACGTAAGCAAAGACGGCAAAACGTTCTTCCGGGGAGACATGTACAACATCGCAGCCGATCCGTTTGCCGAGAATCGCGCGAAGCTCCGCCCAGGCGGCGATCCCTCGAAGGGTCCGGCGGATGCGCGGGTCACGGTTGTTGAATTCAGTGACTTCGAATGCCCCCATTGTCGTGAACTTTTCGAAATCATGCAAAGTGTGGAACCTGAATTCCCGCAGGTGCGCTTCGTGTTCGAGGATTTTCCGCTGATTCAAATTCACCCTTGGGCGGAAACCGCTGCAATTGGTGCGCGCTGTGCTTACATGCAGTCACCCGCTGCTTTCGCGAAGATGCAAGGTTCGATCTTCGAAAACCAGGATGTTATTTCTACTGAAAACGTTTGGGACAAGCTGCTGGGGTACGCTGCGCAAGCAGGACTTGACGCGGACGCCTTCAAGACCTGCATGTCGTCGCCCGACGCGAAGAAAGCCGTCGACGCAGATCATGCCAAAGGGGTCGCGGTCGGAGTTAACAGCACACCGACTGTTTATGTAAACGGCCGGCCGATCGTCGGCGGCGATAAAGCTACGATCGAGCGATTCATTAAATTCGAACTCGCAGAATCTGCAAAGTAAGGGCCACGCAATTTTCTGGGCGCAGTCCCAGATCGCGCGACGCTGCACTGCATGTCAGCTTCAGGGGCAACGGTCGCTCGCGAGCAACTCGACTCGCCGATTGTCAAAAGATGGCCCGTAACCGCTAAGCCGCTTTGTCCGGAAAAGTCTCCCTTGTCGATCGCCGTTCCAATCTCGACTCACATGAAGATGCTGCGCCCCTTCATGCGTCATTCTTAGAAATACTCTGCCTCAGCCACAATTAATACTACGTGAACGATTGGGAGAGTGGGGTGAGTTGACGACGCGATGGAGAATGAGGGGCACTGGCCGGTCGAAGTGCTTTCAGCGGTCGGAATGCTTACGGAAGGATGGCGATGTTTCACGCGAGACAGAATGAGCAGCGGGGCAGACGAAACGGAGTAGCGAGTTGCGCGGTTCGCCTCGGTGCGCGAGGTTCTGGTTTTTGCCGCATCGCGGCGAAGACGCTCGCTCGCACTGCGAATCCGCTTGCAGGCAAAGCAAATCCGAGCGCGCATTTCATGTGCTCGCATTATCCGGCTTGGATTGCTTTCGTAGCTGACGTCGCGCGAATTCTATTGAGCTGGGATTTCCAGAACCGCGGATGCTTGCGAGCATTACCAAATTCTGCGCCTATTCGCAGGCCGTATGCCCGTTCCCAAGAGATGTCCCGGCTGCGGAACGCAAAACTGTGCGACGACTTTGCCGGACGCACTGAACAATTGATATCGGTAGTCGATTCGGATCAGCAGCGACTTGTGAAGCCAGCGTCTACATCGCGTCGGCTTTCTTTGCTGATGACGCGCAACCGCACCGTTGTGCCGACGTTCCCACGGCCGGGCTCCTGCTGCCCGCCGGATGGCAAAGTGCGCTCGAGGCGCCTTCAAAAAGTTCAAATGCTCACGCGGTGCAGGGTATTCGCGAGCTTCACTGACCGCCGGCGCAGGCAGGACAACCTGCTTGCCCGGCGGAAGGATGGCGGGACGATGCCGCAGAGACATATATCGACGACGAGCAGCACCAGGAGATATCCCAAAGCAAACCGGCGCGCCTGGTCAGGCCGGCGCTCATAGCAGTACCGAGGAGAGTCTTCAAACTGAAGAGCAACGGACGACTGGCGAGTTTCCGGCGTCCGGCTCGGAGAGAATCATTGAAAGTGATGCCGCTTTTCAGGTGCGACGGTGCGCGCTCGCGAAGAGGTTCTCCA
Source organism: Candidatus Acidiferrales bacterium (assembly GCA_025451835.1). GTDB lineage: Bacteria > Acidobacteriota > Terriglobia > Acidiferrales > UBA7541 > Palsa-295. Next base: position 7,329 of record JANWJR010000001.1, read on the forward strand.
CAGTGAGCGCACTATCCGAAGGGTCGCCAGGCGCAGCCATGCTGCCGAACTGGAGCAGCCCGTTCGATGAGGCAACGGAATGACCGCATGGATTCGTGGAGGGTGGTCTTTTGTCGGCGCCCGAGCCTCCGAGACTGACGGTCCTAAGGGAGTCACGCGACGGCGAAATGGAATCCCGGGTTGACGGCATGAAGTCTTGCACAGTTTCGCGAACGGGCGCGCGATGAAGTGGCAATTATTCGAATGCGAGCAGGGGGCACGATGAAAATCGGCGCGTCATCCACGCGAGGGACGGCGATTTCACAGCTGGTCGAGCAGAATGCCAAACGCGAGGTGGTCACGTTCATCGGCTCGTGTGCGATCACTTTGGTCCACGAGCAGAGAAACCGCACCAAGTCTTCGGAGGGTGCCTCCGCCGGCCGGGGCACGAACAACGCGGAACAACCGGCGAGCCAGCTTGGGTTGGGAAGGAAAATTGAACCGGCTACTCGATTCGAGACTTCCGGCATTTGCGCGGGAGAGGCGGGCGCCGCGGAACCATCACCGAGAGCTTCGAGTCGAGTTCGCCTCGCGCGGCCGGAAGCGGAAGCGAGAGATACGGCGACGATGGGCGGCGCTCCGACTGTCGCAGCATGGAACATCGCAGGAATCGCGCGGCGTGGTCCGGGGACGCACGAAGAGGCAGTGGCGAACCGCGCGCGCCGAATGCGCTTGTCCGGCAGGACCCTCGACGCTATGCGGGTATGGCGTTGCGAGGCCGGCAGAAGCGGAGCGAAGGATTGCGGCTGGCCTGTTTCGGGTGGCTTTTGCTCGAGCGCAGCTAGCGCAAGGGAGCGCCCAGCCTGGGCGGCCGAAATGGCCCGGTTGTCCATCGCCACTTCGGATTGCCGAAGAAGCACTCTTCGACCGGGCGAACGCGGAAGTTTCAAGCGAATAGCGTTCGCTGCAGGGAGGCCGGCTAGCAAGGGTCGAAGATGCGGCAACTGTTTCTCCGTCAGCGGCTCGGCGAACAAGTTCATTTGCACCCCAGGCGGCGGAGAAGGAACCGCCGGCGGAAGCAAAGGCCGTGCTACGCGCCACGCAGAACTGGCAACCAGCTCCTCTCGCATCTCGATATCTGCCTCGATATCTGGCGCCGGCAGCAAGCCTGGCACTGGCAAAAAGCCCTTTGTTCGCTGTCTCACGTTTTGCGACCCAACCGCCGCGCGGTCGGCGTCCTGCGCGCGGCGCTCTTCGAGAATGAACCGGGCGATGCGCGCTTCCACCTCGGATTCAACCCAGTCCTTGACGACATCCCGAAGCTCCTTGCGCAGATTGGCGACGCGGCTGAGCCGCATCAGTTCAAAACTTTCCAGGCCGGCCTTTGATGATGTGACCAAATATCCGATCGCAGGACGCGATATACGCATGGATGAAACTCCCTGGTTAATAGCCCCCGGACAGGAGGGAAGCGAGCAGCGGGCGGAGTGTAGCAGCATTGGGTATTAACGCAATAGTACTCTTACAGTACATCAGGACTACTAGTACGGGCGGTCACGGATTGCTTCGGTTGAGGGCGAAGGCAAAGTGAATCGGAAATTCTAACAACTGGCACGGCAGTCTGCAATCCAGGAGGGACGAATGGCAAGCGCCACAGCTGTGGACCGAGCACTGCCACTGGGTTTTGAAAACGCTTTCGCGGGCATGTCGTCGCAGTCAGAAAGCACGGCCGAGGACACGCCGATACTGAGTGCTGGCTCGGTTCCGGACCAGGACTCCGCGGGTGCGAAAACCCGGGGGACGGCGGCCATTCCGGACGAACAATCCCGGCGCGGACGTCCGCGCAAGGAATTTCCTCAACGTTCCGAGGCGCCGTGTCTCGATGCCCGCCGGCAATACAACCGGGAATACATGCGGCAGTGGCGCGCCGACCCGAAAAACCAGGTTCGCGACCACGAAAACCGGCGTGCGTGCTACTTCGCAAGAAAAGAAAGGAATGCGCGGAGGGAGGACTCTCCCTACACGGATTCTCACGGAAATCCGGTATGCGGGTTCTGCCGAAAGCGCCGCCCCCAGAAGGAAGTAGTGCGATTGCGCGTCTGCGACGACGAACCCAGCGGCTACGCGGAAGTGCGCATCCCGTATTGCGGGAAATGTTGAAAGGGCGAGCGACGATTTGGCACGGGCGGAAAAGATTCTAGATTGGGCGTTAAACGCGCGGGGCACGCCTTACTGAGCGGGGCGGCGTAGCGACGGATTCACGACCGGCAGGATGCGAGAGAAGAATTACAACGCGGGATTGCGGGGAGTGCTCTTCGAGGCGCGGCACTACGAGCGCATG
>JANWJR010000002.1 GCA_025451835.1 Candidatus Acidiferrales bacterium
GCCGGGAACCATCAAGATCGACGTGGATCTGGTGGACATCCTCGCCACCGTGATCGATGCGCACGGCCAGCCGATCGCCGACCTGGGGCAGGATTCTTTTCAGTTGTTCGAAGAAGGCGTTCCGCAAAAAATCGTAAAGTTTGAGGCGGAGACGAATCGACCGCTCGATCTTGCTCTGATGGTCGATACTAGTATGAGCGCCGTGGCGGAAATGAAATTCGAGAGCGAGGCCGCCGCGCATTTCATCCGGCAAGTAGTCCGGCCGGGCGATGCGCTTTCTGTCTTCGAGTTCTCCGATTCCGTGGAGCAACTCGCGTACTTCTCCGCGGACGTTCCGAAACTTCAGGCCGCCGTCCGGCACATCGAACCTGGCGCGGGCACGTCCATGTATGACGCCGTCGTGCTCGCTTCGCAGTCTCTCGAGCGCAGGCCGCCGAACCGGCGGAGAGCGATCGTGCTCCTCACCGACGCGGGTGAAACCACCAGCGTGTCGAAATTTGAAGACGCCCGGCGCGCCGCGATCGCCTCGCAAGCGCTGCTGTACACCATCGTCATTCGCATCGTGAAAAATGAAAATGGACGAAATACCGGCGGCGAACACGCGTTGATTACGATAACCGACAGCACGGGTGGCGCGTTTTTTACCCTCGACGGATACGATCAACTTCAGACCATGTTCGATCGCATCGATCGCGAGCTTCGCACCCAGTACTTGCTGGGTTATTATCCTAGCCCGACCCCTCCACCGGGCAGTCTGCGTCACGTAGAAGTGAAGGTAAAAGTGGGTGAAACGGTGCGCTATCGCAAGGAATATTTCACCGCCGGCTCGCCACAATGAATTCGCGTTCCCGTTCGGTTTGCCGTAGGCGCTCCTGGCGAAATGAACGAAGCCAGGGATCCGCTTTTCACGGAGTCAAATGAATCGATTCGTCGAAGTCGCCACTGAAGCCGCGCGCGAAGCTGGAGCTGTTCTACTTGCCGACTCCAGCCGTCCCAAGAATATCTCCTACAAGAGTGAAGTCGATATTGTTACGGAGACGGACAAACGCTCCGAATCCTTGATCGTTGCACGCCTTCGTGCTCATTTTCCGCAGCACGGCATTGTTGCTGAAGAAGGAAGTGGGGACGCCGTCGCGCGTGCGCGCTTCACGTGGCACGTGGATCCACTCGACGGCACCACAAACTTCGCGCACGGGTATCCCTGTGTGGCAGTCTCGATTGGACTGCTCGAAGACGGCGAGCCCATAGCCGCCGTCGTCCTCAATCCGTTCAGCGACGAGCTTTTCTGCGCCGCACGCGGCGAAGGCGCGTATTTGAATCAGAAACGGGTCCATGTTTCGCCCGTCGAGAAATTATCGAAAAGCCTACTTGCAACCGGATTTCCCACCGACAAGCGCGTGCAGAGCGCAAACATCAATTACTACTGGGAATTTACGCTGCGATCCCACGGGATTCGCCGCGACGGCTCGGCCGCGCTCGATCTTTGCAGCGTTGCCTGCGGCCGCTTCGATGCGTTTTGGGAGTTTGGCCTGCATTCTTGGGACACTGCCGCCGGTGTTCTGATCGTCAAAGAAGCTGGCGGAATGGTCACTGATTTCGCGGGTCGGCCATATCATCCGGGCGATCCGGCAATGCTCGCATCCAACCGCCGCATCCATTCCGAAATGCAGCAGGTCGCCGCGGAGATTGCCGACCGCCTGGCCGCCGCGTCGCAGCCTGCGCCCGCGCTTCTTCCTCCGCGCTGAACTCGAGCAACGGCCTTTCATTCAGGAAGAAGCCGATCTTCATATAGCAGCGAATAAAGTCAGCTTCAATTGCCCGTCCTTAGCCGTAGCCATTTGTGTATTTCTCGACTGGACTTAATCGACGAACTGGGTTGTAATCCCGCAAATGCAAACACTTGGTTTGTCCGATTCGACGCCACGAACCGAGAATCGCCTCAAGAACATCTTCTGGCCTTCGGTCCAGACGGCTACTGATGTCGATTCCTTGGGAACCCAGGGTTATTGGATCTGCGCCGTTCTGGCCGTCTTTGTTTTTGGTTCGTTGACGATCTCCGGCCACCCGGTTATCGGAGTATTTCTCTTGCTGTTTTACTACTTGGGCGGTGTGGGCATACGGGAACACAGCCGCTATGCGGCCGGTGTCGTCTTAGGTCTGTTTGTAGTGGACATGCTCAGCTCTGGGCCAAGCGTCTTAAAGATACTCATAGCTGCGTTGCTGCTTTCTAATTTCCGAGCGACTTGGATTGCTTCGCGTTGGAAACCTGGGGCCGATGAAGCTGTGGCACCCCCGCGGTTTGATGAGACATTGGGTGACAAATTTGCCGACAATTTACCAATGTGGCTTTGGCCAAAAGCGCGCATCCCGTATTAGGTGCTGTCAGCATTCCTCGCGGCGTTCGCTGTCATTGGGCTGACAGTGATGATTTTCCATCGTGCTTCTCTCTTCCGCGGGTTTTCACTTTTTTGAACGCACCCCTCGGAAAGTAATAACATAGCTGTGTTGGATGACGTGTGCGGCAACGCGGCGCGCTAGCCTCGTCCGCTCTTTTTTTTCGTGCTGTAACCCTCGTTCTATCTTGGCCGCAAAGGCAGCGAGATGGCACCGAAGAAAAAACTTCTGATTCTCGCGAGCAAGCTGGGATACCAGACTCGCGGATTTTTCGAGGCCGCGGAAAAACTGGGCATTGAGGCTTCGTTCGGAACTGACCGCTGCCATAAGCTCGATGATCCCTGGGCCGACGGCGCGCTGCCGCTCCATTTTGAAAATCCGCAGGCCGCGGCAGAAGAGATACTTCGTCAACTCAGGAAAGATCCACCAGACGCCATTCTGGCGCTAGGCGACAGGCCCACCGCAACCGCAGCGTACGCAGCGCTCGCGCTCGGCGTTCCCGGTAACCCGCCGGAAGCGGTCGAAATATGCCGCAACAAACTTCGCCAGCGAGAAGTCTTGCGCGCTGCCAATTTGCCCGTCCCGGATTTCTTTGCATTTGATATCGACGAGGATCTCGCGCACGTCTTGCCGCGCGTGAAGCTTCCCTGCGTCGTGAAACCACTGGCTCTAGCGGCCAGTCAGGGTGTAATTCGCACAAATAATCGCGAAGAATTCGAGCGCGCCGTTCTGCGCATTCGCGCGATCCTGACCAGCCCCGAAATTCAAGCCGCTCGCGATCCCTTAGCGGCTCGATTGCTGGTCGAAAGTTATATTCCGGGCAGGGAAGTTGCGATCGAGGCGTTGCTGGAGCAGAGGCGCCTCCGTGTCCTGGCGATCTTCGATAAACCCGATCGGCTCGAAGGGCCTTACTTCGAGGAGACGATTTACGTTACGCCGTCGCGGCTGCCGCAGCGCGACCAAACCTCGCTCCGCGATTGCGCGGAGCGAGCCGTTCGCGCCTTGGGACTCGTCACCGGGCCGGTTCACGCGGAATTTCGCATCAATGAAGAAGGACCGTGGGTCCTCGAGGTTGCGCCGCGTCCCATCGGAGGACTCTGCTCGGGAACGCTTCTTTTTGGCCCAGAAAAAATCTCTCTCGAAGAGCTGCTGATTCGTCACGCTCTCGACCTAGGTGGAAGCGATCTCGAGCGGGAGGAATCGGCGTCTGGCGTGATGATGATTCCCGTGCCTCGAAGCGGAATTTTCGAACGCGTCGAAGGAATTGAAGAAGCAGAAAGAGTCGGCGGCATCTGCAATATTCGTATCACGGCGCGGCTGCGTGACTATATCGCCGCGTGGCCCGATGGATCGAGCTACCTCGGCTTCATTTTCGCGAGAGCTGATTCCCCCGAGCGAGTCGAAGCCTCGTTGCGAGAGGCGCACGCCAAACTCCGTTTCATCTTCTCGCCGCGGCTTCCCGTCGAACACCCCGCGACGCGAAAAATGCCGGCGGAAGGCAGAGACTGATTCTCCCTCTTAGGATTTGGACCGGGGTGCGACGTATCCTTCAGGGAGCCTCGCGCCTTCGCCGAAGAAGAATTGCTCCATTTGTTCTTCCATGATCTTCTGCGAGTTCGGGTCGAGCGGGTTCAGACGGTACTCGTTCATCACCATCTTCGAGTGTTCGAGCCACAGCTTCCAGGCCTCTTTGGAAACATTCTCATAGACCCGCTTGCCGATCTCCCCCTTCCAGGGAATGCGATCCAGGCCCGGCATTTCCTTGCCAAACTTTACGCACTTTACCATGCGCGTGCCGGGCGCCGCCGGCGCCGCGGATGTTGCCGGCCGCCCCGCGTCGTTGCATTTTTCGTCGGCCATGCATTCCTCCGGAATAAAACTGCGAACCATTCCAACATACCGCATCAGTCGTCCAAATTCCAGGTAAGCTGCGGGAAATCCGGAGGTCGACAAGGAACTGGCTTGCGTTGACGCGCGCGCCGGCGCGGTGCTAGCCTCGCCCACTGCCTCTCATGCGCGCCGTTGACATCATTCGCAAGAAGCGCGACGCCGCGGAACTTTCCCGCGAAGAAATCGACTTCATGATTGAAGGAGTCACCCGCGACCGCATCCCCGATTACCAGATCGCCGCTTGGCTGATGGCCGTCTTGCTGCGCGGTATGTCCCGCGCCGAGGTCGCCGCTCTCACCGAAGCCATGCTTCTTTCGGGCCTGGTTCTCGATTTTTCCGACCTGCCCGCCGCCAAAGTGGACAAGCATTCCACTGGCGGCGTGGGCGATAAGACATCCCTTGTCATCGCACCGGTCGTCGCCGCCGCCGGGTTATACGTCCCGATGATCAGCGGCCGCGGCCTCGGCCACACCGGCGGGACGCTCGACAAACTCGAATCTATTCCCGGCTTCAGCGTGAATTTGTCGCTGGAAGAATTTCGCCGGGTGCTCGAGCTCACGCATTGCGCACTGATCGGCCAGACGCCGGAAATCGCGCCGGCAGACAAAAGACTCTACGCCCTGCGCGACGTCACCGGAACCGTCGAAAGCCCCGCGCTGATTTGCGGCTCGATCATGAGCAAGAAACTCGCCGAGGGAATCGACGCGCTGGTCCTCGACGTGAAAACCGGCAGCGGTGCGTTTATGAAGAGCCAATCGGACGCCGAAAATCTCGCCACCATACTCGTCGAGACCGGAAAGCGTATGGACAAAAAAGTCGTCGCGCTGATCACCGACATGGAGCAGCCGCTCGGCCGCAAAGTTGGCAACGCGCTCGAAGTGGAAGAATGCCTCGATGTGCTGCGTGGGGAAGGTCCGGCCGATCTGCGCGAGCTATGCCTCGAACTATCCGCGTGGATGTTCGTGCTCGGCGAACGAACCAAGACCGTGGCGGATGGGCGAGCGCTCGCTGCGGAAATGATTGCATCGGGCCGCGCCCGTGATACATTCCGCGAGGTCATTCGCTTGCAAGGCGGCGATGCAAAGGTTGTCGACGATACCGAGCGCCTGCCGCGCGCCCGGCATCAGTCGCATGTTGCCGCGGCCGCCAGCGGCTACGTCACAGGCATTCATTGCGAGCAGGTTGGCATCGCCAGCATGATGCTCGGCGGTGGCCGCGAGAAAAAGGAAGACTCCGTGGATCCGGCGGTCGGTTTAGTAATTGAAAAGAAAATCGGCGATGCGGTCGAAGCTGGAGAGCCGCTCTGCGCGGTTCACTACAATCTCGAGGCGCGTCTCGCGCAGGCAACGGAATTGCTAAAAGACAGTTTCGTTATCGGCCCACAGCCGCCCGCCCCCATGCCGCTGGTGCGCAAAATCATAGGTGACGCAGCGGCGGAGGCATTCGCAATAAACAAAAAGTAGCAATGAGGGGAAGAAGAGGCTCCGAATGCACCGCTTTGTAGGACTTCTCGGAATGCTAACCATGATGGCGCTGGCGTATCTATTTTCCACCAACCGCCGCGCCATTCGGTTTAAGACCGTTGCCTGGGGTCTCGGCCTTCAAATCGTTTTCGCTTTCCTGGTAATGCGATGGGATTACGGCCGCGAGATCTTCCAGTGGGCCGGTGATAAAGTCAACTGGCTGCTCGATTTTGCTTTTTACGGCGCTGATTTTGTGTTCGGTTCGCTGGCGCATCCGAAAGCGTCTTCGGGTTTCATTTTCGCATTTCAGGTGCTGCCGACCATCATCTTCATTGCCGCGGTTTTTGCCCTGCTCTATTACTTGAAAGTGATGCAGGCAATTATTTGGGTTGCCGCCTGGGTGATGACGCGCATCATGGGCGTCAGCGGCGCGGAATCGTTGAACGTCGCTGCCAGCATCTTCATGGGACAGACGGAAGCGCCGCTCACTATCCGTCCTTATCTTCCCGACGTCACCCGCTCCGAATTGATGTGCATCATGACCAGCGGCATGGCCCACGTTTCCGGCGGCATCATGGCTGCTTACATCGCGTTTGGCATCGAGGCGAAGCACCTGCTCGCCGCTGTGATCATGACGGCTCCTGGAACGATCCTTCTCGCGAAAATGCTCGTCCCCGAAACCGAAGCTCCCGTCACGTCCGGCCGCGTCCAAATGGCCGAACTCGAGCGCGATCCCAACGCTCTCGGTGCGATCGCTCGGGGAACCATCGACGGGCTGAATCTGGCCATCAACGTAGGAGCGATGCTGATTTCATTCATCGCGCTGATTTATCTCGTGGACGGTTGTTTCGGCTTGATGCACGCCTGGCTTGCCCCTCACGGAATGGCGTGGTTTCCTACCAGCCTCGAGGAAATTTTCGGCTACATTTTTGCGCCCGTCGCCTGGGTCATCGGAATCCCCTGGCACGATTGCCTCACCATCGGCAATCTTCTGGGCTTGCGGATGGTGACGAACGAACTCATCGCCTTCCAGCGTCTCGGGCCAATGCGAGCGGCGCTTGATCCTCGCTCGTTCACCATTGCCACCTTTGCTTTATGCGGCTTCGCGAATTTCAGCTCCATCGGCATTCAAATCGGTGGGATTGGTGCGCTCGCACCAAATAAGAGAGCGGAACTCGCGCGTCTCGGCATTCGCGCCATGCTCGCCGGCACGATGGCGAACTTGATGTCCGCTTCCATCGTCGGAGTCATGTTGAAGTGACATCCTCGCGACTGAAATCGCCCGCGCGCAATGGCGAATTTGAGCGCGCGGATCGCGCCGCGAAATTCATTCTCTCAAAGACAAAGCTCCGCCCGAAAATTGCACTCGTGCTCGGGTCTGGCTTGGGCGCTTTCGCGGACGACCTGGACCAATCCGTTTGGATCCCTTACGAAAAGATTCCGGGTTTTCCGCGTTCCACGGCCGTTGGCCATGCAGGCCGTCTCGTCATCGGCAAAGTTGGCAGCCTGCCTGTCGCGGCGATGCAAGGCAGAGTTCATTTCTACGAAGGCTATTCCGCGAAAGAATCCGCCTTTCCCATGCGCGTATTCGGCCGGCTCGGAATTCGTGCCGCGATCCTGACGAACGCCGCCGGCGGAATCAATCTCGATTTCAACCAGGGCGCGCTCGTCGTGATTCGCGATCATATCAATTTGCAGGGCGCGAATCCGCTGGTTGGCCCAAACGACGAGCGGTTCGGCCCGCGCTTTCCGGACATGACGCAGGCCTACTGGAAGCCATATCGCGAGGTGGCGCTGGCAGAGGCCAAGCGCCTCGGCGTCGAAGTCCACGAGGGCGTTTACGCGGCGCTCTCCGGTCCGAGCTACGAATCGCCGGCGGAAATTCGTTATCTGCGGACGATCGGCGCCGATCTGGTGGGAATGTCCACCGTGCCGGAAGTGATCGTCGCGCGACACATGGGAATCCGCGTGCTGGGAATTTCCTGCGTCACGAATATGGCTGCCGGCATTCTCGACAAGGTGCTCGACCACGCCGAAGTGATGGAAACCGGGGAGCGCGTCAAAACCCAGTTTGTCGCGTTGCTTCGCGCGGTTCTGCCGCGCATCGCCGCCGATGTTCACTAGCGTCGCATGACGTTTCCGTTGGGGCGCTGCTTGCTGCGCCCCCGGCCGATCTCGGGAAGCGAACGGGTGTTTTCGTAGGGGCACGGCATGCCGTGCCAGCCGTCTTCAGCCTTGTTCCCGCTCGTCATTCTGAGCGCAGCGAAGAATCTCTCTTTTCTTTTAGCCTGTGAGCCACCACAATATGCGCCAGAGAGGCTGATCGAAGTAGAGGAAGAGCAATGGGCCAGTATGAAGCCTTGATCGCAGCCGCAAAAAAAGCTCGTGAGAACGCTCACGCTCCATTCTCCAACTTTCGCGTCGGCGCGGCCCTTCGCGCGCAATCCGGCCGTGTATTCACCGGCTGCAACGTCGAAAACGCGACTCTCGGGCTTACTTGTTGCGCGGAGCGCGTCGCGATTTTCAAGGCGGTTTCCGAAGGGGAGCGCGGCTTCGACGCTATCGCCGTCGTCGCCGACACAGACGCGCTCACGCCGCCCTGCGGCGCTTGCCGCCAGATCATCTGGGAATTCTGCGGCGACGTTCCGGTGATCCTCGCCAACCTGAAAGGGAAGGTCGTCGAGGAAACCTCGGGCGCCCTCTTACCGCACCCCTTCGATTCATCATTTTTGTAGCTGCTCGATTTGAACTGATGTTCCGTCATTCTGCTCACCCAATAAGTCCACAGCTACGCACGCTTGTACTCTCGCGATTTTCGATTAATATGCTGGCGTGGAGAATGATCAAAGTCGGGAAGCGAGGAGCTGTCAAAGCGAAGCATCCGGATGCAGTCCGATGTTTTCTAATCGCAACCGAATTTATTGGAAAACGTGGCACCACACTGAAAATAAATACGATCGCTAAATGCTAATCGCAACCAAATCGGGATATAAACTGGCGGCTTTTGCCCGGGTCCGTTTGCTGGTTCTACTGACTCTTCCCGCCTTGTTTTGCGCTTCGCTCTTCAATTCGTCGGTCGCTGCGAAGAGCAAAGCAGACGTGATCGTAACGAATGGAATTGTCGTTACCATGGATCCCCAGCATCGCATCGTCGAACACGGCGCGGTCGCCGTGCGCGGCGATTCAATCGTCGCCGTGGGACCAAGCGTCGAGATCGAAGCCCGGTACGAATCGCCGAAAACAATTGACGCGCGCGGCGGAATCATCATGCCAGGCCTCATCAACGGCCACGCTCATGCGGCGATGAGCCTCTTCCGCGGCCTGGCCGACGATCTCTCACTCGACGACTGGCTGCACAAATATATTTTCCCGGCCGAAGCCCGCAACGTCACCGAGGATTTCGTCACCTGGGGCACGCGGCTCGATTTGCTCGAAATGCTTCGCGGGGGAATTACCACTTATGCGGACATGTATTACTTTGAGGACGCCGTGGCCCGCGTCACCAAAGAAGCAGGCATGCGCGGCGTGCTCGGCGAAACGATCATTGATTTCCCCGCGCCCGATAATAAAACGCCCGCGGCAGCTCTCGCGTACACGCAGAATTATCTGAATCACTGGAGGGGCGATCCGCTGATCACTCCCGCCGTGGCGCCGCATTCGATTTACACCTGCTCCGAAAAAACGCTCCAGGATGCGGCCGCGCTCGCGCGCCGCAATCATGCGCCGATTTTGATTCATATCGCCGAAGCTCCCTTCGAATTGCAGCAGAGCCGCGAAAAACACGGGCTCACGCCGGTCGCGTACCTTGAACGAATCGGCTTGCTTGGTCCAGATGTTGTTGGCGCTCACTGTATATGGGTGGACGCGGATGACATCGCGATCCTCGCGCACTTCAACGTCGGCTGCATTCACAATCCCTCGAGCAACATGAAGACCGCTGCGGGCGTGATGCCTGTCGTTGAAATGCTCGCAGCCGGCGAACCAATTGGCCTCGCAACCGATGGCGCGGCCAGCAACAACAATCAGGATATGTTCGAGGAAATGGATCTCGCGGCGAAGCTGCAAAAAATCTCGCGTGGCGATCCCCGCGCGCTGCCCGCCGAGCAGGTGGTCGAGATGGCGACGATTGGCGGAGCGCGCGCACTGCATCTCGATAAGCAGATCGGCTCGCTCGAAGCAGGGAAGAAGGCGGACTTGATCGTCGTGGACACCAGCACCCCGCACGCCACGCCGATGTACAACGTTTATTCCCAGCTCGTGTATGCGCTGAAAGCTTCCGATGTGCGGACGGTGGTCATCGGCGGCAAAATCATCATGGAAGATCGCCGGATGCTGACGCTCGA
>JANWJR010000003.1 GCA_025451835.1 Candidatus Acidiferrales bacterium
CACACGGGAAAGGTTTCACTGATGCGGCTCGTGGAACTTTTTACGACCGGCCCCGCGAAGGTGCTTGGAATCGAGCGTAGAATCGCCGACGGCCAGCCCGCCGACCTAACAATTTTCTCCAGCGATCGCGAGTGGACCTACCACGCCGCGGATTCCCCAAGTAAATCCCGTAACACGCCATTTGATGGCCGCAAGTTTCGCGGCGCGCCGATGGCCACAATCGTTTCCGGCCGCATCCGCTATCGTCGCTAGCGCGGTTTCACAGTCCAAGGCTGAATTGCGTTTTGTGGCAAGCCGGGCAGGAACGGCAGGTCAGTGCGCGGCGGGTTCGGCTGCAGGGTGCATGCCGTGTTGAGGAACTTCGTGGACTCCGCGCGCTGGCTGTTCCTGATGGAAGCGGAAAAGCTGATTGAGCGGACCCGCGCCTTTTCCGATGGAGTAGGATTTCTCAATGGCCTTGGTCACGTAAGCTTTCGCGAGAATCACGGCTTCACGAAGCGGCAAGCCACAGGCCAGTTGCGCGGCGATCGCGGAAGAAAAGGTGCAGCCCGATCCGTGCGTGTTCGCGCTCTTCACGTGATCGCCGCCAAACGTCTCCACTTCTCCGCCGGCGGCATCGCAAAGCACATCCGTCGGTTTCTCGAGATGCCCGCCGGTGACGACTACCGCTCGGGCGCCCATCTCCACCAATTTCTGCGCCGCGGCCTTCATCGCGTTCAAATCCTTCACTTCCATGCCGGTGAGAAATTCGGCCTCGGGAATATTCGGAGTAATGACGCTCACGCGCTTCAGAAGTTCGTCGCGCACGAATTTCAGCCCTGAGATGTCGAGGAGTTCCGCGTTGCCCGCCGTCGGCCGGAAAACGGGATCGAGCACCACGTGCTGAAATTTCTGTTTGTCGAGAAATTCGGTTACCACGGAGGCGTTTGCGCGGGTTGACAACATGCCAATTTTCACGGCGGCTATCGCGATATCGTCGGCCAGCGCGTCGAGCTGGGCGCGCAATTGCGCTCCGGGAGTCGCATGCACGGAGATAACGCCCTGGGTTGATTGCACGGTCAGCGCCGTCACGGCCGCCACGCCGTAACAATTGTGCGCGGCGAACGTCTTCAAATCCGCAGCCACGCCAGCGCCGCAGGAGGGATCAAATCCTGCGATGGTGAGAAGTATGGGAGGAGCCTGGTGCGTCTGGTTGCTCAAATCTTAGCGCCCTCCGCGCGAGGCACGTCGCGAGGCGCGGCAATTTTTGCGCGCGCGGGTCGCTAAAGAAAAATGTACGCGTGTTCTTGTCCGGCACGCAACAAATATTTTCGTTGCGAATCGGAGTTGCGCGAATTGGGATTCCAGGCGTGGACGCAAAATGCGGTGCGCTGGTGGGAACGGCCCACGCCCGTTAGTCCTATTGCTGAGTCTCCGCAGATTCTGGTAGCATCGAAGTTGTCAGTGGGCTGCATCCCGACATCTGGGAGCGGCACCGGAGGCGATATGAGTGTTCCACCTCGCGCGGGCAACGGGAAAATCACCGTGCCCGACATCCTTTCACGGAAGCCTTCAGCTTTCGCTGCACCTCCCGAAACAAAGAGCAAAATTACCTGCCTGACAGCCTCCGATTACCCCACGGCTCAGCTTCTCGACGCCGCCGGAGTGGATATTCTGCTCGTCGGCGATTCGCTGGGCATGGTCGTGCTGGGATATGAGAACACGCTTGCGGTCACGCTGGATGAAATGCTGCACCACGTCCGCGCGGTACGCCGCGGCACGCGTCGCGCCCTTCTTGTCGCGGACATGCCGTATGGCAGCTTCCACATTTCACTCGACGAATCCGTTCGCAATGGCGTGCGGCTGATAAAAGAAGGCGGGGCGGAGGCAGTGAAGGTCGAAGGCGGGGAGCGGCGAATCGATCTGATCGCGCGGCTGGTGGACGCGGAAATTCCCGTGATGGGACACGTCGGCCTCACCCCGCAATCCATCCACACGCTGGGCGGATTCCACGTACAAGGCAAGACATCAGAAGCAGCGGAGCAACTTCTGCGAGACGCTCGCGCCGTCGAGGCGGCTGGAGCATTCTCGGTTGTGGTCGAATCGGTTCCGCGCGAGCTAGGGGCGCGTATCACGGAACAGCTTCGCATTCCAACGATTGGCATCGGCGCGGGCCCTGATTGCGATGGCCAAGTGCTCGTGTTCCACGATCTGGTGGGACTCACAATGGGGCATTCGCCGAAATTCGCACGCCACTATGCGAATCTGTCCGCCGAAATCTCGCGGGCCGTGTCCGAATATTGCGGCGACGTCCGCAGCGGGCGTTTCCCGTCGGATGCCGAGTCGTACCATTCACCGGCCGAACTACGCGACGAGTGGCTCGCGCGGCAGCGCAGCTAGGTTCACGCGCCGCTTCGTCGACGCGGCACGCCGAATGAGGAGGCTTGCATGAATGCGGAAGATTTCCGCGTGCTGTATGACTACAATTCCTGGGCGAACCATCGCGCGCTCGATTCTTGTGCAACTCTGAGTAACGAACAGCTGACGCGAGATCTCGGCTCTAGCTTTCGCTCGATGCGCGACACGCTTGTCCATACCCTTCTGGTGGAATGGCTGTGGCTCGAACGCTGGCACGGCCGCTCGCCCGGGACGTACCCACCGGCAAGTGATTTCCCCGACATGGCAGCCATCAAGCGCCGGTGGCTTGAGATTGAACGCGACCTTCTCGATTACGTTGCTTCGCTGACGCCAGAAGATTTGCAACGCGTGGTTCACCACACGACCACGGCCGGAGTGCCGCAGGCGCAGCCGCTCTGGCAGATGCTGCAGCATCTCGCAAACCACAGCACCTACCATCGCGGCCAAGTGGCAACAATGCTGCGTCAATCCGGCGCGAAACCCGCGGCGACAGACTTGATTTTGTTCTATCGCGAACGGGCGGCCGCGGCTTCTGATTGAAAATAAATAAAGAGAGTCGCTCGCCAGAATAAGGCAGGGCACAGGCCCGGGCAGCGGGGCTACAGCCCGGGATTCGGCCAGTCCGTGCTCGTCTGACGTCGAAGGCGCATTCAATGGAAACGATTCACACAATCTCTGGCATGAAGCAGGTATCGCGCGAGGCGCGAGCGAAGGGACGCGTTGTTGGACTCATCCCGACGATGGGCGCTCTGCACGAAGGCCACTTTTCTCTGGTGCGGGAAGCGCAGCGAAGGTGTTCGCCGGTTGTCGTCTCGATCTTCGTTAACCCGGCACAGTTCGGACCGTCGGAGGATTTTCAGAAATATCCGCGCTCGCTCGAATCGGATCGCGCGGCACTCGAGGCCCTGGGTGTTGATTATCTGTTTGCTCCCGCGCCCGAAGAGATGTATCCAGCAGGATTTTGCACGTCGGTCGTCGTGGAAGGGCTAAGCGATCGCCTGGAAGGCCGGTCTCGCCAGGGCCATTTTCGGGGAGTCGCAACGGTAGTCGCGAAACTCTTCGAAATGGTTGGGCCGAGTTTCGCGTACTTCGGCCGCAAGGATGCGCAACAAGCTCGCATCATTCGACAGATGACGCGCGACCTGGATATCGAAACCCAAATCGTGACGTGCCCCATTGTCCGAGAGTCCGATGGGTTGGCTCTTTCATCGCGCAACTTGTATCTGGCGGGTGATGACAGACGCGCGGCCACGGCACTGTATCGCTCGCTGGAATCTTTAGAGCGCCAAGTTGCCGCGGGCGAAAGCGATGTAGCTCGTCTGTTAGCGGCTGCGCGCGGCGTTCTAAGCGCGGAGCCACGCGTCAAGATCGACTACGCAGAAATCGTGGATGCCGATACGCTCGAACCGGTGATGAGCCTGCGGGGGAGTTGCCTGGTTTTGCTCGCCGCGACCGTCGGAAGCACGCGGCTCATCGACAATGCGCTCGTCGAGCAGGAAGGCGATTCGTTCCGAGCAACCGTATAGCTGATCGCTCATTGTTACGAGTTCTGGATCGCTGAAGAAGAGGATTGGTTTTAGGCTTGCTCGTTTTCGATCGCCGCGAGCACTTCGTCCGCGTGGCCTTTCGGCGTGACTTTGTCCCAAAGGCCGCGAATCCTCGCGTCCGGCCCGATCCAGAACGTCATCCGAACGATTCCCAGAAACGATTTTCCGAGAAATGACTTCATGCGTCTCGCGCCGTAAGCCTCGATCACTTTGAAGCCGGTGTCCGCGAGCAGCGGGAAATTCAGCTTGTGCTTCGCTTTGAAATTGGCCTGGGCGGCCACGGAATCGCCGCTGCAGCCAACGATTGCCGCATTCATCGCTCGAAATTTCTTGATGGCGTCACGAAACTCGGACGCTTCATTGGTTCAACCCGGAGTGTTGGCTTTCGGATAGAAATACAGAATCAAATTCTTACCACGAAAATCCCCAAGCGAAACGGTTTCGCCGTCATCCGCAGTGGCGCTAAAACCGGGGGCTGCATCGCCTTTTTTGAGCATGTATGTTCTCCGCTTGCAAGACAGCTAGGGTTCGCCAAGCACGCGCTTCAAAACTTCGTTAACGAGTTGCGGATTCGCCTGTCCGCGGGTTTCGCGCATAACCTGGCCGACGAAAAACTTGAAGACACCTTCGTTTCCGGAGCGATACTTCGCCACATTCTCCGGGCTCTTGGCGATTATCGCGCGCGCAACATTCTCGACGGCGCTCGGGTCCGTGATTTGCAGCAAGCCTCCGGAGGCAATAATCTCGGCCGCGCGTTTCCCGGTCTCGAACATCGTCGCGAACACCTTCTTACCGCTGGCGGCCGTGATTTCGCCTGCGTCGATTTTAGCGAGCAATTCGGCTAGCGCATCCGGCGAAACAGGACACGCTGTAATATCTTTTCCTGCGTCGTTAAGCCTGCGAAGCATCTCGACGGAGATCCAGCTTGCGGTACTCTTCGCCGCTGCACCGGCCCTGATCGAAGCTTCGAAATAATCCGCAAGAGCGCGCGTTGCCGCCAGTACGCCTGCATCGTACGGAGTGAGGCCATACTCCTGCTGGAGTCGCGCGCGCTTGGCGTCCGGCAGTTCCGGCATCGCCCTCTTCACCGCCGCGACAAGCGATTGCGGCGCGGAAACCGGAAGGAGATCGGGATCGGGAAAGTAGCGGTAATCGTGCGCAAATTCCTTGGAGCGCATTGCTTCGGTGCGTCCAGCCGCCACATTCCACAGGCGCGTTTCTTGCGCGATCTCTCCGCCCGATTCGAGCGCGCCGATTTGGCGCTCGATTTCATATTCGAGCGCGTGCGCCAGATAGCGGAACGAATTTAGGTTCTTCACTTCGGCTTTCGTTCCGAATTTCTCGGCGCCGCGCAACCGAACGCTGACGTTTGCGTCGCACCGCAAGGAACCGTTTTCCATGTTGCAATCGCTCACTTCGGCGTACTCCAGGATCTGCTTCAGCGCGTACAGATATTCGTACGCTTGCGCAGGCGTGCGAATATCAGGTTCGGACACGATTTCGACCAACGGCATCCCGCAGCGGTTGAAGTCGATGTAGCTCCAGCGGTCCGAATCCGCAAATCCTTCATGCAGATTCTTCGCTGCGTCTTCTTCCACGTGCAAACGCGTGATTCCGATGCGCTTCGTTTCGCCTTTCAGTTCGACATCGATCCAGCCTCCAGTCGCAAGCGGAAGGTCGTACTGCGAAATCTGATAGCCCTTCGGCAGGTCCGGATAAAAATAATTCTTGCGCGCGAACTGCGACCTCTCGTGAATTTCGCCATGCAGCGCAACCGACGCACGAATCGCCAGCTCGAGCGCCTTGCGATTGAATACCGGCAGCGCGCCGGGCAAACCAAGGCACACGGGACACGTGTTTGAATTCGGAGGATCGCCAAAACGCGTCGAACAAGCGCAGAAAGCCTTCGTCTGCGTTTGGAGCTGCGCGTGAACCTCGAGGCCGATCACAGCTTCGTAACGAGCTGCGACTTCCGGTGCGATTCGGGAACGCTCCTGTGCGGTTCGATTCATTGGAAGCCGCAAATTATAGCATTCGTTTTGCTGGCATGCTTGACGGCCACACATGGACACGCGCCGTCCAATTTGGCGGGCGAAGTTCGTGCGGGAGCGCGGTGTTTGCTAGTGCGCTCCCGCGGTGAAGCCACTGCGTCATCTTGCAATCCGTTGTTGACGCAGGTTTAATTGCCGCCCCACGCGTATTTCATTCGAACGCGGTAAATTCGGCCCAGCGCCGGATAGCCGATAGCATCGGAATACTGGCGGTCGAAAATATTTTGCAGAGTTCCGGTGAACGAAAGCCCATGCCGCACCGGAAAACTCGCGGCCATATCCCATCGAACGTAGCTCGGATCGCTGGTCAAGCCGAGGCCCAGAAAATCGCTATCCGTTCGCCGCCCGACGTAATAACCGGCGAAATTGAAATTCATTCGCCGGAAATGCGCGTCGGCAATCAGGTTCGCGGAATGAAGCGGCCGCTTGAACAGCCGGCTGCCAGGAATCATCGACGGATCTGTTTCGATGGACCCCGCCTTCAGCACGCGCGTATCGTCGTACGAGTAACTTCCATTGATGTTGAGCCATCGGAACGGCCTGGTCTCGATCTTGGAGTTCGTGCCGTAAGCTCTCGCATGATCGGTGTTGAAGAAACTCCCGCCGAATGCGGGGCAATTTGGATTTGCGTTCACAAGCGCAAAGCTGACGATGTTGTGAAAATCGTTGTTGAAGTAGGTGACCGAAAGATGCACGCGCTCGGACGCCAGAATTTGGTCGAATCCGGCATCGAATGTGCGGCTCTGTTCCGGGGCGAGGCCCGATCCGCAGCCCACGGGGAGCAGTTCGGGTTCCTTAATTCCCTGACCGTAGGAGGTTCGCAACCGGGTGGA
>JANWJR010000004.1 GCA_025451835.1 Candidatus Acidiferrales bacterium
CCAGTCGCAAATGGTCCAGACCGAGAAGCTGGTTTCGATCGGGCAGCTCGCCGCTGGCGCGGCTCACGAAATCAATAATCCGCTCACGGGAATCCTGGGCTACTCCGACCTGCTGGTTGATGACCCAGCTCTTACCGAGCGCCAGAAGATGGTAGCCGAGAAAATACGCACACTCGCGCGGCGGATCAAATCGCTGGTCACGAGCCTGCTGAGTTTTTCGCGGCAGGTTCCCTCTGAAAAAACGATGCTGGATATCAATGTGATCATCGCGAATGCGCTGCACCTGAGCAACCTCGACCTCCGCGGCGAGAAGATTCAGGCGGAGGTGCAGCCCGATCCGGACCTGCCTTCCACGCTGGGCGATGCCAACCACATCCTTCAGGTATTTTTCAATTTGCTGAGTAATGCTGTTGATGCGCTTGAAGAAGTGGGCGGAGGAAGGCTCATTGTGCGCACTTCTCACAGCAACGGGAAAATCATGGCGGAAGTGTCCGACACCGGACCCGGAGTCAAATCCCCACAACAAGTATTTGACCCGTTCTTTACCACCAAGCCTGTGGGTAAAGGCACCGGCCTGGGATTGAGCATTTGCTATGGGATCATTCAAGAACACGGTGGGCGCATCGAGTGCTTCAACCGTCCTGAGGGTGGTGCGACGTTCATCGTCCAACTTCCTGCCGTTGCGAGCCCCGGCGCGCCGGAGGACGGCCAGGTGCCGGTGGAGACAAAACAGATCTGAAAACATAAGCTCTGTATCCCCTGGACGTGTGCGTGCTGCCATGCTCGCCCTGGTACGAAAGTCCCACTACCGCTTTGAGAACATCAGCTCCCTTCGTTTCGCTACGCCGCTTCCATCGGGTTCATACTAACTAAGTTCCCACTCGCGTTCCCCGGGCCTCTTCGCTCCGGACGCTTTGCGGAAGGATCGCCATGGATGCTCCGACGCCACAACCCTCGAAACCTGCTGACCTATCGTTGCCGACTCCGGCTGCAAATCTGATTGCGGCAATGATTCGCGCTGCAAAGAACACTAGCGACCTGATCTTTTCTCCGGGGCGGCTGCCTCAGGTGGATGTCAATGGGCAACTCATGCAACTCAAGATTCCCGGCGCAGGCATTCTGACCCCGGAGGATACCGCACGAATTGCGGCCGACCTGATAGGCCGGAATACCAATGCCGTTGAGAAATTGAAAAACGAAGGCTCGTGCGACATTTCGTACAGCCTGCCCAAAATATCCCGCTTTCGCGTAAATATTTTTACGCAGCGCGGAAGCTGCGCCATCGTGATGCGTGTAATCCCCAGCGTCGTCCCGGATTTCAAATCGCTCAATCTCCCGGCGCAACTTGCTGATGCCGCGGCCGTGCGCCCAGGCATCGTTCTCGTGACCGGCCCGACGGGCAGTGGTAAATCTTCCACCCTCGCCGCGTTCGTTAACAAAATCAACGAGGAGATTGCCTGCCACGTCATTACCATCGAGGATCCCATTGAGTTCCTGCATCCCCACAAGCGCGCCACGATACATCAGCGCGAGCTGTACACGGATACGCCCAGTTTTGCGCTCGCCTTGCGTGCATCGCTTCGGCAAGCGCCAAAAATGATTTTAGTGGGCGAAATGCGCGATCGCGACACCATGGAAGTCGCCCTCGAAGCGGCCGAAACCGGCCATTTGGTGTTCTCAACTCTCCACACGATGGACGCGTCGAAGACCATCGAGCGCATCGTGGGCGCGTTCCCTGCGACGGATCAGAGCGCCATCCGAATGCGATTCTCCAAGACTTTCCGGTACATCATTTCGCAGCGGCTGCTCCCCCGGTCCGACGGCGAGGGCCGAGTGGCCATCTTTGAAATCTTGAGATCGACGCTTCGGACTCGCGAATACATCCACAAGGGCGAGGGTGATGGCAAATCTCTGCTCGATGCCATGCGCGACGGCAGCAATGAGGGGATGCAGTGCTTCGATGACGAGATTGAGAAGCTGATTCGTGCGGGAAGCGTGGATTTGGAGACAGGACTCTCGTGCTCCACCAACCCCGGCAATCTCCGATTGCAGCTCCGCGATCTGCTGGAACATGACTCTCCAATCCCGTCTGGAATCGCGGCTCCCGCCCACAGTAGCTACGGCGTCGCGAGCAGCCCACCGGCTGCGCCGGAACCGGAGCTTGAGTCGAAACGCTAGGCCGGATTTACTGTCGTTCGCTTTGCCGCCTCCGTGGACATTAGAAGGCAATACCCGCTGAGTAATCAGTATTCCGCGCTTGGGCGGTGGGATGGCTCGGAACCGCACTGCACCTAATTGACAAACTGGTTTCCTATTCCCTTGCCGGGCGGATCATAAACCCTTTGAAATCAGTGTGCCGAAATGGAACGTCGGGTGCTCTTACAGAAGTGGCACATGTGCGCGGGACCGTAGCTGTCCGCGCCCCAAAGAGGCATCCATGGGCAAGAAAATCGGACTAATGGCTCTTCTCGTACTCGGTCTGGCGGCGCTTCCGGTCTTTGCCGACGGCATCACGTTTACCGTTAACGGCACTTACGATCTCGGAACTCCGACGACTGCGTTTTCGGCTCCAGGCGACACCTTCACTCTGACATTTACCGAGCCTTCGCTGACGGTAAGCGCCAATGGCACATCCGTTCCCGTGACCTTTACGCTGGATTCGGCGACAATTCCTGTGCCTTCGGGGTTTCAGGTTTCGGAGACGTTTTCAGAGAAGGGGCAGGGCGGACTTTTCGATGTGCAGCTCATCAATGCGAGCAAGACTGGCTTCACATGGATGTTAAGCGGGGATGCGCTTGGCACCCTATCAGGGTCAAATTTTAACCTTAATCCGCCTCCCGGAACGTTCACCATTGATCCCACTCAAAGCGAATTTGACCAATTTGTTGACGCTGAAACGGTGGCAACCAGCTCATTCACGGGCACAGTCACGACCAGTGCTGCCGGCACCGCCGTCCCGGAACCACCTGCTGCCGCCCTTCTGCTCGGCGGTCTCCTTGGGCTCGCTGCCTTGGGTTTCCGCAAGCGCGCTGGCCGTGCGAGCGCAGCCTGAGGATTGTAAGACCCGCGCACGCTGTACATAACGTGCTGTTGGTATCCTCGAATTCAAGCATTAATCCGGCGGTCACTGGAATGGGCCTGCCGGGCTTTCCCTTCTAACCTGCTTTGCTCTTCCCTTTGATTACCCCCGATAGCGGCAGTCTTTGCGCGAACGTTGCTGCTTCTAAAGTTGCTGCTTCTAAAAGCGATATAAACCAGAAAGCACGGCCTTATTTCGTATCGCCATTCGGTACACCGAGGCAGGTGCTGGACGAAACACGTTTGGTGGGGTACTGGCTCGTTTGCTAGAATGGCTGCTCGTGGGCGGCTAGCTCAGCTGGGAGAGCGCCTCGTTCGCAACGAGGAGGCCGTGGGTTCGAGCCCCATGCCGTCCACCAAGCCTCCACGCTCCGGCGGATCACGGCGGTGTCGGCCACTATGGGCGCCGTGCTGCTCCTGCCGGTGACTTGTCAGGACATTCCTTTTGGTTGTGGTCCGCTGGAGAAGGCTTGCCCGTTCGAAAAGCATCGCTTTGGGTCATTTTGCCGCAAGCGTCTCCTTCGCCAGATACAGCAATTGATCGGCGTTCGAGGGGTTGGGAACGCTTCCCTGCGCGAAATCTCTCGACCCGCCGCCCTTTCCGCCGAATTTCTTGATGTTGTCGCGGAGCAGCGCTCCAACGTCACATGATCCTCCTCTCGTTTGTGCGAATACCACGTGGCCGCTCGTCTTGCTGGCCAGAAGCGCGATTACGCCTGTTTCGGCCGCGAGCCGCGCGGCAAGAAGATTGACGTAACCCGGTGTGGCGTCATCGATTGCCGCCGAAATAATCCGTGGCGCGACCCCATTTGACGTGGAACTTCGTGCCAGCAGTGCCCGTGCCTCGGTTTCACTGAGCCGCTCCTGTAGGCGTTTCAGAGCGCCATGTTGCGCGCCCCGCTCGTCGAGAACTTTTGCCACACCTCCCGGGACCTCGGGCAAACCACAACCGAGAATGTCTGCCGTCTTCGCCAGTGTGGCGAAATCGCCGCGCGCCGTCGCGAGTGCACGAAAGCCGCACACGTATTCCAGACGCCAGGCATCACGCCGACGTTCGATTCGTCGTATCAGCAAGAGACCCGCTTGCCCGGTACGTGCAAGATGCGTTCCGCCGCATGGCTGCCGGTCGACGCCATCGATTTCGACAACACGCAAGACGCCGTCGCGATCCACCGTTTTGCGGACGCCCGCTTCGGCTAACTCGGCAGCCGTTCCGAAGCGAATCGAGACAACGCGGTCATCGAAAATGATTTCATTCGTGCGGCGTTCCGCTTCCAAAAGATGCCGCGCCGAAACGGAGGGAGCTTCCAGGTCGATCGTCGATACTTCCCTGCCGAGATGGAAAGAGACGGTTGGAAACTTGAAAAGGTCGAGAAACACCGCCGAGAGCAGATGTTGGCCGGTATGCTGCTGCATGTGATCGAAGCGTCGCGGCCAGTCGACCTCACCGCGCACCAGTCCGGGTTCAACCGCGGCAGAGGCGTAGTGAATGACTTTCTCGTCTGGGGCGTCGGCAACTTCGAGAACCCGTGCATCCCCGAGACGCCCCAAATCATGCGGCTGCCCGCCCGACGTGGGATAAAACGCCGTTCGGTCGAGGACGATTCGCCAGCGTTCACCTTCCCGTTCGCAAGATAATACGTGCGCGTCGAATTCCCGAAGCAACGAGTCGCGATAGTACAGTCGCTCGGTCATTTCGACGCCTATGCTTCCACAGGCATCCGCAGCGCGCGCTGCCACGCCTCGGAATACTTGTAGCCACAGCCCGTATTGAAGAGCACCACGGATTCGTGTGGCTTGATCCATCCGCTCGCGGCAAGCTTGCCTGCAGCGACCACCGTCGCAGCCCCCTCGGGCGCAGCGAAAATTCCCGCATGTGAGGAAAGTTCCCTGCACGCCGCCAGCATTTCCTCGTCTGTCGCAGTGACGCACATACCACGGGTTGCGCGGACGCCGGCAAGAATCAGAAAATCGCCAAGAGCCTTCGGGACGCGCAGACCCGATGCAATCGTCGCCGCATTTTTCCACGGAGGAGCACTTTCGGCTCCTCGCTGAAAAGCGTCAACGATCGGAGCGCATCCGAACGCCTGAACGGAAACCATTCGCGGGCGTTCGCTGCCAATCCATCCCATTTCCTGCATTTCCTCGAAAGCTTTCACCATTCCGATCAACCCCACGCCGCCTCCTGTGGGGTAAATAATCACATCGGGAAGCCGCCCGTCGAATTGCTCCCACAGTTCGTAGCCCATCGTCTTTTTGCCTTCGATGCGATAGGGTTCCTTCAGCGTGGAAACCTCAAACCACCCTTCTCTTTCTTTGTGTTCCGCAACATATTTCCCGCAGTCGGAAATCAAGCCATCGATCTTTCGAACATCGGCGCCAAACGCGGCGCACTCCATTGCATTCGCCAAAGGCGTGTCAGCCGGCATGACAATCACGCAGGGAATACCCGCTTGAGCGGCATAGGCCGCGAGCGCGCCCCCCGCATTGCCCGCCGTTGGCGCGGCCAGGGCCTTCGCTCCCCATTGCTTCGCGCAGGTCACTGCGGCGGACATCCCGCGGGCTTTGAACGAACCCGTAGGATTAAGTCCTTCGTCTTTGACGGACAGCGAATCGATACCGATGCGTCCACCCAACCGGCGAACGTGTACGAGCGGCGTCATGCCTTCGCCAAGCGAGACCGGCTCACCGCCGGGCAGAACTTCGGCGTAGCGCCACATTGTCGGTGGGCGCGAGCGCAGGGCTTCCCGCGTCAGCGTCTTGGCCGCAGCCTCCAGGTTGTATCGCGCGAGGAGCGGCCCGCCGCAACCGCATAGATTGTGAAGTGCCTGATGCGGATGCTTCTTGTGGCACTTCGAACATTCGAGATGCGTGATCGTTGTCGCAGCACATCGGCTCATAGGAAAGCAAGGATAGCATAAGGAAATGGATGGCCTCGAACTCCCGAGCTAACACGGCATGCGACGCAATCACGTCCCGGGATGGGGGCCAGTTACGCCAAGCAATCCCCTTGCACCGGGGCGCAGATCTGCCGCTGAGACTGTAGAATAGCGGAATGCCCGTGAAGCTGATTGCGTTGGACCTCGATGGAACGCTGCTGGACAGTCACTCGCAAGTATCCGAAGAAAATGCTCGGACCATCGCTGAAGCCGCTGCGCGTGGCATCGAGATCGTGATCGTTACTGGACGGCGATTCAATTTTGCGCGGCCCGTCGTGGAAGCTCTTCCGTGCGATTTGCACTTGATTGTCAGCAATGGAGCGCTGATCAAAACGAAAGGCGGGGAAACACACCAACGGCTGCTTTTGCCTGCCGCCGTGGCGCGGCGCGCTCTCGGAGCAACTCCGGAGTATCGCGCGCTTGCCGCCGTGGTATTCGACCACACGCGAGAGGGCCAGATCGTGATGGAGCGCGTCGATTGGGATGACCCGGTTCGCGGTAGATATCTGCGGCGTAATCGCGAGTACATCGCCGAGGTGATCCCCCTCGAAAGCTGCCTGAACGGCGAAGATCCGATCCAGGTGATGTTCACCGGACCTTGCGCCACCATGCGCGAAGCGAAACGCGCCCTCGAGGTTTCCGTCGCAGCCTCGGAATTTACTCTGGCTCTCACCGAATATGAGGCCCGTAATCTTTCGATTCTCGACGTGCTGCGGCGCGGCGTCACCAAGGGCGTGGCTCTTGCAGAGTGGGCCATGAGGCGCGGGATCGCGCGCGAAAACATTATGGCCATTGGAGACAACTGGAACGATCGCGAGATGCTCGAACTGGCAGGAGTGCCGGTCGTGATGGGAAACAGCGTGCCCCAACTGAAAACGCTTGGCTGGCCCGTGACTTTAACAAACGATGAAAGCGGCGTTGCAGCCGCGATCCGCGCGTATGCGTTCGATGGAAGGCCTGGCGTCGCGCAATAGCTACAATTTGAAACCAATGGAACGTAGCTTCGAGTTGCAGGACGCGAGTCGTAATATAATGGCTTGCGTGAATTGGATGAAGCGCCACGCAGCCATCTTCGCAGCCGTTCTCGTAGCCCTCGCGGTGACATCGCCGGCCGCACGAGCGGATTACGCCGTGCTCAAATCCGGAGTGCGGCTGCATATTACCGGGTACCAACGTGCGGGCGGTGAGGTCCGGCTCACGCTGGACGGAGGAACAGTCGCAATTGCGGCGAGTGATTTGACCGCCATCGAGCCCGAGGATGATTTCACGGCGCTGCCAGAAGCGAAGTGCGCGACGCCGGCAGTTCCTTATGCCAGCTTGGTTCATGCTGCGGCTGAGAGAAACGGCGTGGATGAAAAGCTGCTGGCAAAAGTGATCGCGGCGGAATCGAATTTCAATCCTCGCGCCGTGTCGCCAAAGAGCGCCCGGGGGTTAATGCAATTGATGCCACAAACGGCGGCGCACTACGCAGTCTGGAACACATTCGATCCAGCACAGAACATTGATGCGGGCGCGAGATACTTGAAGGAGTTGCTGGTTCGCTACCATGGAAATCTTCGGCTCGCCCTCGCCGCCTATAACGCCGGCCCCGGCGTCGTCCAGCGCTACGGCGGCGTGCCACCCTTCGCGGAAACCCAGGACTACATTCGAAAGATCACTGCGCAACTTGACCCATCCACCAAGAAGGGTTTGTAACGCCGGCCTAACGCCGGCCAATTCTCGCCAGCCGTCTTCTCAACTGCTCGAAAATAATTCTGTACTGCTGCGGCGTCGCGTTTGGGGCCGGGTTGGGATTTGTTCCGATCGGCGTGCCGATGATGTCGCCCGAAATGATGATGTCCACGCGGCGATTCTGGGCTCGTCCCTCGGCCGTGTCATTGCTGGCCACGGGATTTGATTCGCCGAAGCCCTGCGCTGCAATCGAATCGCCGCTCAGTCCCTGGTCCATCAAATAGTCGCGAACGGCGTTAGCCCGTTTCTCCGAAAGAGTCTGATTGAACGCCTCCGGGCCGGTGCTGTCGGTGAACCCTTCGATCTGCAATTTCAAACCGGGATGGGCCAGCACGATTCCAGAAAACTTCGCCAGCGCCTCGCGTGCCGGCGGACGCAGATCGTATTTTGCAGTCGCGAAAAGGACATCTGCCATGTTGACCTTGAGACCGCGTGAAGTATCGGTGGTCGGAAGGATTCGATTGAATTGCTGCAATAGCGATGCGCGAAGCTGCTGTTTCTCCTGTTCGGCCTGCGCGGCCGCTTGCTGCGCCTGCGTTGCTGCTGCCGCCGACTGAGCGGCTGCCTGTTGCGCGGCCTCCGCCTGCTGTTGGGCTTGTGCGCGGGCCTGCGTCTGTTCCTGCGCTTCTCGCTGTGACTGCTCGGCCTGCGCTTCCGCCTGCGCGCGAGCCGCCTCATCCTGTTGCTGTTGCGCGGCAGCCTTGGCGGCTGCGGCCGCAGCGTCGTCGCGAGCCTGCTGTGCTCGGCGCGCGGCCTCGGCGTCCTTTTCCGCGGCTTCTTCCTGTGCCTGCTTCTGAATCGCGATCTGGCGAGCATCGGCCGCCGTCTGCACGGCGTCTCGAGCCGACGCAATCACCTGCTTCTTGTCTCCTCGATGATCCAACTCCGTCTGCGCCTGAGTCAGCGCTGCCTGGGCTTTTGCAAACGAATCCGGCGCGTACCGCTCGGCGCCGGCCGCTCGCGCGATTTCCACCGCGTTTACGGCTTCTTCCACTTCCAGTGGGACCTTCGACTTCGATTTCGTCAGAACGCGGTCTCGCATGGCGATGTTGTAGCTGTATTGTCCGCGTTTGAGCAGTTCGTAATTGGCCGTAACGGGCTGCATCGTGCCAACGGTATTTGGCAGGACGACGTTTTCCAGAACTACCACGTTGCTCGGTTGAGTCACCGCAAAGTACGGCTCGGCGGTCACGATCATGCCGAAATTCTGCAAAGAGGTTGTCGTCGAGGCTTTGCCGTTGTTTCCATTCAAGACCAGTTCGCCGAGGTTGCTGGGCTTCCCTTCCGGCGTGATAGCCCACAAGACGTACGTGAGATATTCGGGGCCGAACATCTGCGGCTGCTGTAGGTTCTTGAACTCGGCGTTAATCGTGATGCGTCCCGGCTTACTATCTACCTTCGCGCTGCCCTTCGCCCCGGATAGCAGCGGTGTTCCCTGAAATCCTATTTCCGTCGACCCGTTTCGATGCTCGTACTTGACTGCGGTTATCGATCCCCCGACAAGCGTCACGTGGTAAATGGGAGCGTTATTTTGGCTTTGCTCATCCTGCTGCGCTGCGGCGGGCTGAACGAAACTTGCAAGCGCAAGAATCAGAAGAGTAGACAATGCTGGGACGAATTGCTTTTTCACTTTGCGCTCCTGTGAAGGGCCAACGTTATCGTGCGTGCGGGCTGGCAAGACATAGCCTTACTAGTCCCGGTAACACTAGACTCATTCCCGCGGTCGGGCAATCGGTGCAAGACGGTATAGCGGCGGGGGAAAACACACTAGCGGGTGCGGGATTGCCCTTCTATCGCGCGTAAACTGCGTCACGAACGATGCCTCGGTTGCTCATTGGCCGGGATTCTTAAGAAACTCTATTCAACTTATATCCACCGGGTGATTCGAGTCTGTGGCCGCACGGAGTCTCAATGACTCCCAGGGACACGTAAGTCCGCGTGGAACGAACCCAAGGCTTAAAGAAGTGACGCGATGGCGGAGTGAATTCGGGAACCGAGCGAATCGTTTCCGTCACTGGAGCCGGAACCTCCCGTGCGTTGGCCGTAGCGGAATGCGGAACCTTCACTGCTGAGAATGAGTTTGTCGCGGAGTCCCGCCGGATCAAAGAGAGGAATGAGGCGAGCTACGGCCGAGCCGATCAGCACGATATGCTTGGGGCGATAAGACGACTGGATGCGGCGCACAACGGTTGGCGCGAACCGCCTGATAACCTGATCCAGTTCGCGCTCGTTCGGGACCGGGCACTCGATGGCGTAAGCAAGGAAGAAGCCGCCACGCTGAAATTCGGAAAGTACCGCCTCTTTGGGGGTGCTCGCAGTTGAAACTACTTTAATCCCACCGACGATGGCGAGTTCCTCCAGTAAAGCTTGTGAAGTGTGCGATCGTAGCTCGTGATCGGACGGAGGCGCATAGAAAAAGTCCCTGGCGTGCTCTGGCGGCGCTTCCCCGAGAATAAGGACTTTGATGTGGATCGGGCGGAAGCGGGTGGCCTGTTCGAGCCGTTCGATACGCCGGCGAATGTGCGCGTCATCAACGTGCGCTCCGCAACCGTCACAAAGGGGCATCCCGGTCTCCTCGCGATGGAATCGGCAGAATGGCACGGCGAGGATGCAACTGACAAGCGCATGATTGATGCCCGCCAAGGGCATGCCGCATACATTGAATCCCTCGACGCGGTCAGTCGCCGTCTGGTTTGACCAGGGCTGGTTCGGTTATGAACGGCTCGGCAGCCGCCGTGAGATCGCCGTTCGGTTTGCTTTTGAGGTCTCCCGAGGCAGGGGCCAGCGGGCCGAGTTTGCTTCGGAGGCATCCGACCAGTTCGGGCGCAAGATCTGAAATATTCATCCCTTCGGAAACCAGAAATTTACAGCTCAGAATCGGCCGCGCCTGATCGTCATCGGCGAGATGGCAATTCACGCGGCAATACTGGCATTCCTGATTCCAGCAGAAGCGGCCGTAGGGAATCGTTTCCGGGCTGATGAACTGGAACGCGCGCAGAAGCGAGTTCCGCTCCGGAACAAGGAAGGTCTTCCCCAGGATCGTAATTTCAATAAGCTTTTCGTAGGGCCGAAAAACGTCTGACATGAGTGCCTGCCTTCCCCGGTCGATTATGATCGTTGCTGTGTTGGGTAGAAGGTAAGGCAGAAGCAAGCCGCGAGCAATGCGGCCGGAGAGCAGACGTGCCTAAAGTTCCAATGGCAAGAGACTAGCGAAGGAACGGATTGCCCTCACGCTCGGCGCCAATAGTCGTCAGGTCACCATGACCGGGATAAACGACCACCTCATCGGAGAGGACGAGCAGCTTTTCCCGAATGGAGTTTAGAATTTGAGGAAAGGAACCACCCCAGAGGTCGGTCCGCCCAATGCTGCCCTGAAAGAGGGTGTCTCCGGCGATCAGGCGGGGTGGGCCGTGCGGATGATCGTGCTGGTCGGCTGCATGAGCGCGGTTTCGTACAACCGCTGCAGCAGCGTCTGGCCCAACGGCTGGAAGCCCAGATTCGATAACCAGGCTGATGCTGCCTGGAGTGTGCCCCGGCGTATGCAGCACGCGGGCAGCGTATCCGCCCCAGCGAACCGTGTCGCCTTCCTTGACGAAATCTTCGATGCTCATCGTCGCCGGCGTGTCGATGCCAAGCCACTGGGCTTGCATGTCGAGATTGAGATAAAGCTCCAGATCGCCTTTGTGGATCAGCACTGGCGCGCCAGTGGCGCGATGCAACGCGGCGAGACCTCCGACATGATCGATGTGCGTGTGGGTGCTGAGAATAACGCGAACTTTTAGATTATGCGTCCGGAGGACCTCCTTGATCCGCGCGACTTCGTCGCCCGGATCGATAACGATCGCCTCGCGCGTCTCTCGGTCACCCAGAATCGAGCAGTTGCACTGCAGCATCCCGACCGGGACGATTTCGTGAATCAAACGATCGGGCATCGCTGTGGTCCCATCTCACACATTCAAGGCTTCGGTTGGAATGCCGGATCGCCAAATTGCCAGAGCAAGAACGTGGCTTCATCGGCGAACTGCACTTCCCGCTGCTTCCTCGTGGAACCGAACCCGTGGCCGGCTTCGTAATCCACGTACAAAAGAATCGGTTTTCCGCTGGACGTGGCAGCTTGCAGCCGGGCTGTCATTTTTGCCGGCATCCACGATGCTACTCGGGGATCGTTGATGCCCGTCGTGAGCATCACCGCCGGATACGCAGCACCATCGCGCACATGGAGGTACGAATCCATCTGGAAGAGATCCTCGAATCCTTCCTGCGTCTTTACGCTGCCGAATTCCGGAATGTTCGGAAGGCCGTTCGCAAATTCCTCGCTGCGAACGGTATTCAGTTCGCCCACGGCGATGATTGCTGCGCCAAAAAGTCCCGGACGCTCGGTGATCGTGCGGCCCACGGTGATGCCGCCAGCGCTGCCGCCCAGCGGAGCAATTTTCGCGGTTGACGTGTACTTATTTTTGATCAAGTACTCGCCGCAGGCGATGGTGTCGCGCCAGGTATTCGCCTTCGTCAGCTTGTAACCGGCGTAATGCCAGTCCTCCCCATATTCGCCGCCGCCGCGAACGTGCCCGATCGCCAGAATGCCCCCGCGCTCGATCCAAGCAAGGTAAATCGGAGTGAAGTTAGGATCGAGGGTGATCCCATAGGCTCCGTAGGCTTCGAGGATCGTGGGATGCGCGCCGTCGAGCGCGATTCCCTTCTTGTAAATAATCGACAGTGGAATCATCGTGCCGTCGTAACTCGGCGCTTTCACTTCAACCGAGGTGAGATCGGCCGGGTTGTCAAACGGACCCTCGGGGCGCAATCCGGTGTTGGTGACGGCATTCGTTTTCGGATCGTACGCAAGGATTCGCGGGCCTTTCACCCACGAGCTCATCGAGAAAATGATGCCGGGCAAGCGCGAGTCCGAATTTTCCAGGCCAACCGTGCCATCGAATGGCAGTTGGACGCGCTTTGCGCTGGTTGAGCCATACGGCAAGCGCAGCAGGCGGAAGACGCCCCCATCGAGTTCCGGCACATACAGTGCATCGGCGTGCGCAACGGGTTGCTCGAGAACTCCCGATTGCTGCGCGATCACGATTTGTGCGTGCGCTACATCCGGGCTGGCCAGGCTGGTTCGCACGATCCGGAACCGCGGCGTGTCCTGGTGCGTCAGGAGATAAACGTCATCACCGCGGATTGCGGCGCCGGTGACGTCATCCTGCACATCGCAAACTTTCTTCCAGGGGACATTGGGCCGAGAGAGCGCGGCGACGGGAGCGCTGTAAAGCGTGACTTCATTCTGGACGCCATGCGCCAGGAGACCGAGCGCGTATTTCGACGCAGGATCGATCTCCACAAAGGCCAGATCGTCAACGCCAACCGGAGCGTTCATCGACAGGCCATAGCCGAAGATCGCCACATCGCGATCGGGACTATCGCCCACCGTGTGAAGCCACGTCACGTTCTTCTCATACATTTCGAGCGGCGAGCTGTTGGCGCCCAGCTTCTGCAGCCGGTTGTAGACGAATGATTTGTCGCCGGGAAGCCAATTGACTACGCCAAATCGCGCCCGGTCGATGGCTTCACCCGTATCGCGCATCGTCTGCGTATC
The DNA here is from genome assembly GCA_025451835.1 of Candidatus Acidiferrales bacterium. Classification (GTDB taxonomy): domain Bacteria; phylum Acidobacteriota; class Terriglobia; order Acidiferrales; family UBA7541; genus Palsa-295. Next base: position 13,342 of record JANWJR010000004.1, read on the forward strand.
GAAGACTCGCAGCGTCGCGTTCTCGGAACCGCCGGCGGATTCGCCGTACGCAGCGTAGCGGCCGTCGTTGGAGGCCACGTAATAATTAATTGCGTGCGGCGCACCATCTGCTCCCTTCAAGCTGTCGGGATCAACCAGCAGTTTCTCGGCGCCGTCCCGGCCGTCTCGCATGTAGAGCTTTGCGGTATTTTCGCCGGCGCGCGCCTTCAAATAAAAATAGCGGCCGCGCAGCGTTTCCGTCACCGAAGTGACGGTGGCGGGAGCCGAGTTATCCAGCTCGATGACTCGCTTCAGCAGAGCTTCTCGTCCGGGAATTTCCGCGAGCAAGGCCCTCGTGTAGTCATTCTGCGCTTTCATCCACGCCTGCACTTCTGGGGCTTTCATGTTTTCCATGTA
>JANWJR010000005.1 GCA_025451835.1 Candidatus Acidiferrales bacterium
GCAGCAGCGGTGGCAACCGGAGCGTCATCTGGATGCGCGAACCAGTCCTCCGGAGGGAAAGCGATGCCCCATACATTTCCCGCAATGTCGAATTCGAGGCCGATCTGGAAGAGTTCCCTGACGGAGCGGGGACGCTGAACCCATACCACGCGACCCTGAATCTGGCGGGGAGGGAGACTGAGCTCCGGACGGGGAATATCCAGAGTCACTAATGAGTTCTTCGGAACGTAATGTTTTGATTGGTACTTACAACCGTGGCAATTGACCATTACGGTCGTAGTGCGCTCCTTGAATGGCTGCCCAAGCGCATCCATTCCAGAGACGGTCAGCGGAATGGCCTGCACGATGCGCGTGCTTCGGCGCTTCTGCGTCCCGGGATCGCTCGACAGCAAGGAATCGGTCAAACCTGCCTCCAAGGGTGATTTTTAAGACTAACACGCGGGTTCACGCCGGGGGTAAGCGGCGTATCAGGTTGACACGAAGTGGTAACTTGGCCGTAGGGACACATCCCGCCCCGAGGGCGGGTTCAACGTCCCGCTCTTGACCTACGGAACGGCACGGATAGCAGGTGCTTAGCTTTCTTTGCGATCCAGATTGGCCCCACAAGCAAATAGATCGCCCTGAAAAAATGCGGGCTCGTTTCCTTCGATACGGTGTCCAGCGAAGAGCAAAACCCATCCAGCGATGAACAGCAGCAGCTCAATGCGCCAGAACGTCAACGCAAGCAGCACGATTCCGGCGAGGATGCGGGGAATACCGATTGCATGAAACACCTTATTCCACGCGTTGGTGTGCTCGTAGTCGTATTGCGACATGCATTCATCGAATGAAGGCACATGTGCCTCTTCGCCGGAATTGCCTTCTGTATGCCGCGAATTACCAAGCGGTCGCACGGGAGGGAAGTCTGGGAGGTGCGCTCGGGAATCGCAATTGCCATATATCGTTGGCCGACGGCTTTCGCTATCATGGAATTCCTGCCCCATGTGACCGAATTCGACGTGTGCTAAAAAAGGGCGGCCGGCTTCCCCATGCGCAAATGGTTAATCATGATCGCAATCGTTGTAGTGATCGTCGTTGTGATTGGCTACGTCCTCACCCGGCGCATTCCAGCGTACGTACAAAGCCGGACCGACAAGATCCTGCAGATGCACTTCAAGAGCAACTTGCAATACACGGACTTTCGCGTGTCGGTCTTCCCGCGCATCCACGTGACGATTGGCGGCCTTGTTTTGCGCCATGAGGGCAGGACCGACGTGCCGCCGCTGATCGAATTGCGCCAGGCCACCATGGACGCGAGTATCTTCGGTTTCCTTTCGAGGAACCCACGCATCGCGAGAATACAAATCGAGGGCCTGCAGATTCACATGCCGCCACGCGGGCATGGCAAAGGGAAGCCTTTGATCGCACCAACCGATAAAGACCTCGCGAAGAAATACCCAGTTCTAGTCGAGGAACTCGATGCGGATGACGTGCTACTGGCGATACTCAACTCCGATCCGGACAAGCAGCCGCGCGATTTTCAGATACATCGCCTTCGAATGCACGGCCTCGGTTTCCGCCAGCCGGCTTCGTTCCACGCCCAGTTGACGAACCCCAAGCCGGAAGGCGAAATCGACACTTGGGGAAAATTCGGTCCCTGGCAGGGCGATGAGCCGAGCGAAACTCCTATTGACGCGCAATTCACCTTTGACCGTGCGGACCTGGGGACACTGAAAGGATTGAGCGGAATACTCTCTTCCAAGGGGAAATTCAGCGGCCCGCTCGACTACTTGCAGGTCGAAGGCGAAACGGACACTCCCGACTTCGCTTTGCGCACGGCGGCGCATCCGGTTGATCTGCGCACGCACTACACGGCGGTCGTTGACGGAACGAACGGCGACACCTACCTGCAGAGCGTCACGGCAACCTTCGGGAACACGACGTTGGACGTGAAAGGCTCGATCGTGGACATGAACAAGGAGATCAAGAGCCGCACGATCGTGCTCGATGCCGTTTCGGAGGACGCTCGCGTGGAAGATTTGATTCGCCTGGTCGTGAAATCCGACGCCCCCGTGATGACCGGCGCGGCGACGTTGCGAACGCACATCAATATACCGGAAGGCGATCAGGACTTGATCGAGCGGTTGCAACTAAACGGGCAATTCGGAATCGCCAAAGCGCATTTCACAAACTCCGGCACGCAGGAAAAAATCAACAGCCTGAGCCGCCGAGCAAAAGGAACACCGAACGATACCGACATCGACAATGCCGTTTCGGCGCTCCAGGGAGAATTCCATGTGAGGAAAGCGGTCGTCTCATTTTCGAATCTAAGCTTTGAAGTGCCCGGCGCCGCGATCCATTTGGATGGCACCTACGATGTGGACAGCGGCGATCTCGATTTCCGCGGGCATCTTCTGATGAAGGCGAAGCTTTCACAGACGCAAACTGGCGCGAAATCATTTTTTATGAAAGTGATCGACCCGTTCTTCAAAGGTAAGGACGGAATGGGAACCTCGCTCCCGATTAAGATTACCGGCACGAAGGACCATCCGGCCTTTGGATTGAATCTTCACGACAAGGACAACAAATCGAAGTAACGCGCGCCGAACGTCGCGATGTTTTGGGTTCAGCGCGATGGGTAGGCTTAGCGCTCTGAAAATCTGTTGATCGACAGCGGCCAAAGTGCCTCAAAAATCGTCGATTAGACTGTATCGCCATCCTTTGTTTTCTGTGAGTTACCGACGTTTCTAATCCCTGTTGTGCCGATTAGAATTTGACGGGCTGCCACTGCGCTGGGCGTCGCAGAGCATCCAAGGACTCCGAGACCCGCACGGCGGCTTGCAGTCCGCGTATCGGCTCCGGTAGTCGACGGCTGGGTCTCACTTCAAACCTCCCAATTACTTTCGAGAGTCAAAATGGGCAAGGTAACTCGCCTGCGACCGCGAGGCAAGGGAGTTGAGCTGTGGAGAAAATACAACAGACTGAACAGCTTCTCTCGCAATCAAGGGTGTGCATCCGGGAGAGCGGTAGCGGCGAAAGACGGCTGGCTATTTCAGGCGCAGGACCTTGCTGCGGATGTCGGGCCAGAACTCTTTTGCAATGTTGTTGAGCGCGGCGGATTCGATCTGGGTTCCCCAGTTCTGCAACGTCTTATTGAGAGTGCGCTCCTGCGGCGGGTAATAGGCGGTCGATAATCCCGCGACCAAACCATTGCCTCCCACTTCGGACCAATTGAAGCTGGTGCCTCCGGAGTCGGTCTTGGTTACAACGACGCGCGATAGGGCATAGCCCGTGCGCCGGAAAAACCCGCCGTGACCCCGAGTGTAATAACGGGGATCCTCATGCGTCAGTGCGGGAACGATGGCCTCGGTAAAGTAGGATCCGGAGGCCCCGTCGAGGAGGCCCCGCCAGTAGTAGCGGGCATACCCGGCCACTCCGCCACCCAGTTCAGGATAGGAATTCAATTCAAAGCTCTGCGCGGCGAGTATTCCCGTCCATATGAAAGAGGAATAGTCCCAACTGTCCTCCGACGCCAGGACAAATTTCTGACGGGTGGTTAACGGCGGAAGCTGCGTGTTGGCAGTTACAGCGGCAAAGTTGGGAACCACACCGAACATGCGTTTGGTCTGTTGGGGTTCGTATTTTTTCTTCTGTTTGTCAGTTTGAGAACCGGCTGAAGGCGCTGGACTGCACGGCGGCGGCGCTGGAGAAGTGGAGCCCGGGTTAGTTTGCGATGGGCCGGACGGCTGCGCTTGGGCCGGCGGACAAGGTTTCTCAGCCGGTTGTATCTGGGCCCAAATGGTTACGGGAGCTAGCAGAAGAAAAGGAATTACGATGGCACAACGGGTTCCCATCAAAGTTTGTGCTCCCATCGATCCAGGGGCGGGATCGCGTCGAGGGCTTGGCGCTGCACGAATAGTTTACTATAGATGAAGGTTAACCCAGGCAGGTTGTAGGCGCTATGACGGAGCAAGCGGAGGGAGTTTCAATCGGCAGGCTCGATTCAACCTGCGAAGGATGCCGCCGGACGAGCGCTGCGCGTCCAGGCCATCGTCCATTTCAACCCACAAAAGGCAAGGCCCAGTAAGCCGTGTTGCTGTAACTAGAATCGTCGTATTCAGCAACTCGTTACAGGTCGCGGCGGCCTTCCATGGCTTTCATCATGGTGACTTCGTCGGCGTATTCGAGGTCGGAGCCGACGGGGATGCCCATGGCGATGCGAGTGACGCGGACGCCGAGGGGCTTGATCAATTTCGAGAGATAGACGGCGGTGGCTTCGCCTTCGGCGGTGGGATTTGTGGCGATAATAATCTCCTCCACCGTGCCACCCTTCAATCGTTCGATGAGGCTTTTGATTTTCAATTGGTCGGGGCCGATGCCTTGCAGCGGCGAGAGCGCGCCGCCGAGAACATGGTAGAGACCATTGAACTGGCGCGTTTTTTCGACGGCGATGATGTTGGTGGCTTCTTCGACGACGCAAATCGTGTTGCGGCTGCGCGTGGAGCTGGTGCAGTAGAGGCAGGGATCGGCGTCCGTGAGGTTGTTGCAGATCGAGCATTCGCGGACTTTTTCCTTGGCGTCGCGAATGGCGTCGGATAGCGCGAGGGCCTGGTCGCGGTCCGCACGGAGCAGAAAAAATGCCAGGCGCTGGGCGGTTTTCTGGCCGATTCCGGGCAAGTGCTTGAGCTCGTCAATCAGTCGAGTTACGGATGGGGCAAAATCAGGCATGAGATTGGGTCCGTGGAGAGAGTATCACGACTCTGAAATCCAACAGATTGTTGGAAAGCCCAGTTCGATCGTCATTCTGTCCGACGAAGAATCTTTACTCGTGAGAATGTCAAAAGAAAGAGATTCCCCGCGAGACGCGAACGACGAGCTTCGGGCCACAAAACGACCCTCACATGACGCGAGGCTTATCAATAAGCTAGTAAAACAGGCTGCTAAAACGAAGAGGGAATCGCGCGCAGGAGGAGCGGCGCGCAGGAACCGCCGAACGATTCAGGCAAGCCCGTCAGAGCACGGGCCGATCAGAACATACCCGGAAACTTCAGGCCGGCCACTCCCGGCAAGCCGCCGGTAATGTCCTTGACCTGTTTGGAAAGCTCTTCGTCCACGCGGCGCGTGGCTTCGTTGACCGCGCCCAGCACCAACTCCTGCAGCATTTCCTGGTCTTTACCCTTGAAGACGTCCGGCTCGATACGGACTTCGGTGAGCTGCTTCTGTCCGTTCATCTTCACGGAGACCATGCCGCCGCCCGCGGAAGCCTCGACGATGATTTCGCCGATCTGCTTCTCGAGCCTTTCCTGGACCTGCCGGAACTGCGACAGCATCTGTTGGAGAGCTTTCACTTCCATGGTCATTCCTCGCCCGGACGCTTGACCTTAGAAATCTGGCCGCCGAATCTTTCGAGCATCGCTCGCACGATCGGGTCTTCTTCGAATCGCGCTTGCAATTCCGAGCCACGACTCGCCACCGCACGACCAGTTTCGAGTTTAACACACACACGGAGCGGCTGGCCCACCACTTGATTCAACACTGTGCGCAATCGTTCCATCGGATCGCGAGCCTGCAACATTTCGGCGAGAGCGCGGCTTTCGGCGGGGAAGAAAAGACGTAGCTCGCCGGCTTCGATCTCCCAGCGCGTGGCCGCTTCCACCATGGACCACAAAAACTTTTGGCCTTGCAGCGCGGACTTGATGGCATCCACCTGCGCCGAAGCCAATCCGCCGGAAGAATCTTCGGCGGCGCGCGCGATAATTCGCGGCGGCGAAGCGGGGATGGGCGTGCGAGACGTTTCGCGCGATGGCGCAACGCTCGATTCCGGCGCGGCTGTCTTCGCGATGGGCAGTTCCGGCGCGGGAGCAGCGCCGGCCGCAGCGCCGGATGTTGCAGTTGCTGGAAGGGAGGCAATTCGCGGGGCAGGATTCGGCGCGCCTGGAGAAAATCCCGAAGATGCCGCAGACGATCGCGCCGGAGGACTTGCAGGCTTCGAACTTTGCCCGCGGGGCGCGGACGATTCGCCGCGCAACTCGGCAAGGATCTCTTCGAGCGGGACGAGCCGCTGCGCGTTTATCAGCTTTAGAAGACCGAGCTCGGCGTGCAGGCGCGGGTCAGGCTTGCGCCGCAAGTCGTCATCGGTCGCGAGCAGAAGATTGAAGAAGCGCGTCAAGTCTTCCTCGCTGAAACGCGCGGCCTGTTCGGCGATTCGCGGACGTTCGTCCTGAGGCGCAGCGACGAGGTCTGAATCCGGGCCGCAAACGCGCGCGACCAGAAGATTGCGGAAGTGGCGAATGGCTTCGCGACAGAAATGCTGCAAATTCTGCCCGTCGGAAATCAGGCGATGAACAAGTCCGAGCGCTCGTTCGGCTGATTGCGTGGCGATGGCTTCGACGAGCTCGTCGAGCACGCTTTCAGCGACGACGCCAAGAAGTTCGCGCACCTGCGCGTCGGAGATCGAATCGCCGGAATAGGCGATGGCCTGTTCGAGGAGCGAAAGGCCATCGCGCAGGCTGCCTTCGGCGGCACGCGAGAGCACGGCGACAGCGCCGGTATCGATGGTCAGATTCTCGGCTTTGGCGATGCGCTCGATTTCGCCGGCGATCTCCTTGAACGTGAGCGAGCGAAATTGAAAAAGCTGCGCGCGCGATTTGATGGTTTCGACCAGGTCTTCGGAACGCGTGGTCGCAAGAATGAAGACCACGCCCTCGGGAGGTTCCTCGAGCGTTTTAAGCAGCGCGTTCGACGCCTCGTCGGTGAGCTGGTGCGCTTCGTCGAGAATCACCACTTTATAGCGGCTGGCTGCCGGCGCGTAACGCACCATCTCGCGCAGCTCCCGAATCTGGTCGATGCCGCGATTGGAAGCAGCGTCGATTTCGAGAACGTCGAGCGAAGTGCCAGCGGCAATTTCGCGGCAGGAATCGCAAGTGTTGTCGGGTTCGGCCGTCGGACCCTTAACGCAGTTCAGCGCTTTCGCCAGAATTCGAGCCGTGGTGGTCTTGCCCACGCCGCGCACGCCCGAAAAAATGTACGCGTGGGCGACACGGTTTGACGCGATGGCGTTCGCGAGAGTGCGCGTGACGTGCTCCTGGCCGACGATTTCGCTGAACGTCGAGGGGCGATATTTTCGCGCGATAACTTTGTAGCTCATGCGATCCCGAGAAGAAAGATTGTCGCCTTCGCTCGCTTCGCCAAGAGCTTCAGGGCGAGCGGAATGACTGCGGAACTGATCGAACTGAGCTTTTCAACGGGCCGTTAAGCGATAAGAGGAACTTCGGGTGATCCGCGGCACACGAAGCTGACCCGTTACCGTTGCTCCCTTCCGGGCCTGGCGGGGTTCACGGGGAATCGTTGCACGAAGCCCGAAGTTCCACCGATCGGCAGTCGCAGCGAGAATTGAGTGCCGCGAATCCGCTGCGCGAAGTCTAGCACAGCGATTCGGCACGCGAAAGACGAGGAGGCTTGCCGTTGATTGTGATTGAAGCGGCCGGCGTTCGTGCAGGCTCTACTGAGAGCCGGCACGTTCCGTGGCCGTGACGCCGCCCTTAAGCGCGGCGCGAGCGGGAGGCGCTGCAGCCGCCGTCTCGACGCGTTCGTCGTTGATGGCAGCGAGTGTGGCGAGCGTCTTTTGCGCGTCGGCGGACTGTCCGGCCTTGTCCTGGGCTGCGGCCAACAGGGTCAACGAAAGCGGGTTCCGAGGATCGTCTTCCAGTTCGGAAATCGCGTCGACGTACTTTTTCTGTAACAGCAAGTAAGCGCCGTTGGCGGAGTGATAGCTCTGCTGGATCAAGTTGTCGCGGCTCTCGAGGGCCATCACATTCAGCCGCTCGGCGGCCTTTTCGGCTGCGACGCAAGTGTTCGCGCGCTCCGCCAGGAAGGCGCGAGTTTGCAGGATGGATGCGAGTTCCGCGTCGCGTTCGGAGCGTGGAAGGTCGCGCCCGTTCATCAGAATCACTTCGGCCTGGTCCGCATCGCGCAGCGCGGCTTTTGGATCCGGGTTAAAGAGCGCCATGTCGCGGTGAATTTCAGCTTCGTCGACGGCGAAGCGTTCGATCTGAGCTTGGGCGGCAAGTTTGCGGTAAGCCTTGCGGCCCAAGTCCAGTTGATTCGCGCGGTAGTAGGTCATCGCGGAGAGCATTTGGTATTCCAATTTGGTCGCCGGGTCTTTGGTCATCGCAATTGCCTTTTGATACTCAGACCGGGCGCGGTCCTGATCTCCCATGAGCGCATAGTTGCTGGCGATACCGAGTTGAGAGGTCGTGAAGGTGGGATCGATTTGCAGAGCCATTTGATAGTGCTGAATCGAACCCTGAAAGTCGCCGGACATCCTCAGAATTTCGGCATAGGAGTCCTGCGGATTGGGCTGCGCGGGAAGGGCAGCTACGTACCGCTCCATCAGCGGCGGAGCCTTCTGCACGTCGCCCGACAACGCGTAGCAGTAAGCCAGATTGTTAAGCGCCGGATAATACCCCGGATCGCTTGCGAGCAGGCGCTGCAGGATTTCCTCGCCGTGGTCGTAACTTTGCTGCCCGGAGCAGAGCCATTCGGCCGACATATTCGCGAAGCGCTTGTCGTTCGGATATTTTGCGAGCAAATCATTCATGGTGGCGATTGCGGGAACTAATTGGCCTTCCTTCACATCGTTCATCCAGCGAATCAGCGATTGTTCGTCGGGCGAAGCGCTCGCGAGATAATTTGTCGACAGGGTTCGCTCGCGGACTTCTTCTCGCGGATCGGTTGTAAAAAAGGCCAACGTCGCATGACCCCGCGCGAATGTGGGGTCGTCTTTGACGGCCTTGCGAAAATACTCAATGCCGCGGTCGGTAAACAGCAAGTCTTCTCGATAGAGGAATCCCTGCTCGTAATCCGCACGCGCCGCCTTCGAGGAGGTCGTTACGGGAATGGCCGAGGGCAAGGCATTCGCGGCGTGCGTGGGCGCCGCATCTTTCGATTCCTGCGCGCCGACACTCGCGATTGTCCCGGCGGTCGCTAGGGCGATCGCGGCAATGATTGCCAGTCTTGCGAAGCGGATAATTTTCATGGCTTCCTCGAAAAGTATTTTGAAATCGTCTTAATGCACTTTCAACGCGTACCCAGGATCGAATGGCTGCTTTTCGTCAATCTTGATTACCTTCACACCGCTCGTGATGTTGTATACGTCCACGATGCCAATGGCCGTCGCATTTCCCGCGACAGCTTTGACAACATCGGCATCAGTCGGCAAAAAAACGACCGCGGCCGCCCCCTTGCGGCTTGGGTCGGCGAGAGCTTTCCTGGCTTCCGCAGCCGGCAGTCCCATGATCTTCTCGATCACAAAGTTCATCGACGGCGAGTCCGTGTCGCGGAGCACGATGGTGATAGCTCGCCCGTTGGGCCAGGAGACGCTCTTGCCCTTGAGGATTTTGCCGAATTCGGCAAGGGACAGCGCTCTTACGGGATTGTCGGGATGGATGATGACGGCAAAGTCGGTGGCGAATACCGCCGAGGCAGCCACAGCGCATAGAAGTCCCGCAATGAGCACGCGGAATCGCATCTTTGCAAGTCGTCCCATGAAACGAAAGGATCGGCGAGGTCTCTGAAGCCCCCCGTTCGTCC
>JANWJR010000006.1 GCA_025451835.1 Candidatus Acidiferrales bacterium
CATCGAGCGCCTCGCCGGAGCGAAAAAATATCCTGCAGGCATATGGCGTCGATATCGTCTACACGCCCGGTGACGAGGGCACGGACGGAGCGATTCGCCGCGTGAAGCAGGTTTACGCGTGCGCGCCCGGAAAGTATTTTTATCCCGATCAGTACAGCAACCCGGCAAACCCGGCGGCGCATTACTCCACAACCGCTCGTGAAGTGTGGGAACAGACCGGAGGGCGAATCACGCATTTTCTCGCCGGCCTTGGCACCAGCGGCACTTTTGTCGGAGTGTCGCGCCGGTTGAAGGAATTCAATCCGAACATTCGTTGCATCAGCATGCAGCCAGATTCGGGCTTCCATGGGCTCGAAGGCTTGAAGCATATGGCCACCGCAATCGTGCCGAAAATCTACGACTCGAAGCTTGCGGATGAAGACGTTGCGGTGCAAACCGAAGACGCGCAACAGATGGTGAAACGCCTGGCGCGTGAAGAAGGGATACTCGCTGGAGTGAGCAGCGGCGCGGCGCTCGTGGCGTGTTTTGATATTGCCCGAAGACTTACGCAGGCCGAGCACGCCGTGATCGTTACCGTTTTCCCCGATTCGGGCGAAAAGTATTTGAGCGAACGCTTCTGGAGCGAGGAATGAACGAGCTAACTTTAAAACTTCCAGCGGAAGCCGCCCGCCGAATTCGAGCGCATGGGGCCGAGACGTATCCGCATGAATGTTGCGGAGCGCTTCTGGGGCGCGACGCCGAAGGCTCGCGCGAAGTCATCGATCTGTTGCCGCTTGCGAATCATCGCGACGATTCGCCACGCAATCGTTTTGAAGTGACGCCGGACGACGTTCGCCTGGCGGAACGAACCGCGCGCGAGAAGCAGCTCGAATTGCTCGGATGGTATCATTCGCATCCCGACGCGCCAGCTCGACCGAGCGAATACGATCGCGAACACGCTTGGCCGTGGTACAGCTATATTATTGTCAGCGTGCAGAAAAGCGACCCGCGTGAGATGACGTCGTGGCGGCTGCGCGACGATCGCGCGGCTTACGACTCCGAAACGATTGAAAACGCGGCTCAATCGGTTGTCTGGCCGGCACCTCGCTAACAGACGAAGACTTCATCCTGGGCGGAAGCTTTTTTGTCGATCGCCCATCCAATGGCAGGAGGAGTGTGAATGGCGATCAAGGTGATAATTCCGACGCCGCTTCGAGCCTACGCAGGCAAACGCGAGAGTCTCGACGTGAATGCCGCAACAGTCGGAGAGGCGCTTGCGGCGCTGACCTCGCAATATGCCGATTTAAAGAAGCATTTATTTGCGGATGACGGCCGGTTGCGCAGTTTCGTCAACGTTTACGTCAACGAGGAAGACATCCGCTACCTGCAGAAGGACCAAACGCACGTCCGCGACGGCGACACGATCAGCATCGTACCCTCGATCGCCGGCGGCGCGATGGATTGAATGAGTCAAGTCAGGAGTTAGGGAGCGCATTGTAATGGGATCAAGATCGGGAGTTTCCGCTACGCCCGTATCGAATGCTGGCGTGTCGCTGACCAAAGACGAGATTTTGCGCTACAGCCGTCACCTCATCATGCCCGAAGTCGGCATGGAGGGTCAGCTCAAGCTAAAGCAGGCCAAGGTGTTATGTATCGGCACAGGCGGCCTCGGCGCGCCTCTAGGCCTGTATCTCGCGGCTGCAGGCGTGGGCCGCATCGGCTTAGTCGATTTCGATTGTGTGGACCTTACGAACCTTCAGAGGCAAGTCCTGTTCGGAACGGGGGATGTAGGCCGTCCAAAGATAGAAGCCGCGGCAGATCGTCTGCGCGATCTGAACCCCGAAATCAAGATTGATACCTTTGAGGCGCACCTCACGAGCGAAAACGCGCTCGACATCTTGAAGGACTACGATCTCGTAATCGACGGCACCGACAACTTCCCTACACGCTATCTCGTGAACGACGCGTGCGTGCTGCTTGGCAAACCCAACGTTTACGGATCGATTTTCCGTTTCGAGGGGCAGATCACGATTTTCGGATATCAAGGCGGGCCCTGCTATCGCTGCTTGTATCCAGAGCCTCCTCCTCCGGGTCTCGTGCCATCCTGTGCGGAGGGTGGCGTGCTCGGCGTCCTCCCCGGCATCGTGGGTACGATTCAAGCTGCCGAAGCGCTGAAGCTGATTATCGGCAAAGGCGAACCGTTGACCGGCCGCCTTCTGCTTTTCGATGCCCTTGCCATGCGCTTTCGCGAGCTGAAATTGCGAAAAAATCCTGCCTGTCCCGTTTGCGGCGAACATCGCACGATTACCAAACTCATCGACTATGCCGAATTTTGCGGTATTCGCGGAGAGGAAGCGCCTGCGCCCCCCACTACGGCGCCCGAAATCACTCCGCGCGATTTGAAAGCGCGGCTCGATCGCGGTGACAATCTGTTCATCCTGGATGTTCGCGAGCCCCACGAATATCAGATTTGTAACCTCGGCGGGCATTTGATCCCGCTCGGCGATCTTTCGCGCCGTGCGGGGGAGCTCGATACATCTCGCGAAATCGTGGCCCATTGCCGCAGCGGCAAACGCTCGGCGGAGGCGGTTGAATTCCTCCGCCGCGCTGGCTTCCGCAAGATTTGGAGCCTCAAGGGTGGTATCCTCGCGTGGTCGGATGAAGTCGATTCGACGATTCCGAAGTATTAAGCATCGTTTCGTAACGCACGCCGAAATATGTTTGGAGGACTCCATGGCTCCCACGAAGGTCACAATCAACAAGAATGGCCCGATACTTATTTCCGGCGACATCGAGGTCGTCGACGCAAACGGGAAAGCATATGGTCTGGCTGGCCGGACCTCGATCGCTCTTTGCCGGTGCGGCCACTCGGCGAACAAGCCGTTTTGTGATGGCCAACACAAGCAGCAGAATTTTCAAAGCGAAGTGGAAGGCTGCGAACTCCCTCCGATGAAACCCAAGGTCTAGTTACCTTCTGGGTAACAGGACTCCCGCTCGGTTACATTTCTACCCATCAATCTACTCACGTCGGCCCACCAATCGCGCCATAATGCCACGACATCCTACTAACTATATGCTGTTGTTGACCTTATATAGTACTAGAACTTATGGACCTAAATGGAACAGTGCTTGCTGCATTCTCTCGGGGCATTGCATCAGTCTCGGGGGTTTTGTGAGTCTTGCAAGCAAAATTGGCGCATTCGTCTACCGGTTTCGTGTCGCTCTCGCAGTGCTGGCTGCGGCGGCCGGATACGTCATTTTTCTCTCGATCCTGCGGCGTTCCCCGTTCATGGCGGATCCATTTCTGGACACTTACCTCGAAATGGCGGGAAGCCTCATCGCCTTTACGTTCGCCGCGAACGCGCTGGTTCGATTTCGCGGCACTCATGACCGCATCTCTCTGATCCTAGCTTTTGGATTTGCCCTGGCAGGGATTGTGGAGGCAGGGACGAGCATGACCTTCTATCAGGGCACGCTCGTCTCCGCCAACTACACCAATCAGGTTTCTCTCGCGTGGCTCGCCGGCCGCACCTTGCTCGGAGTCCTGTTGCTCTGCGCCCTGGCGGTCGAAAGCAGAGTTCCGGTGGCGCGCGAACCCGGAAAGGAAATGGCCGGTGCCACGCTGATTGTCAGTGCGGTAGCCTATCTCACGAGCATTTTTTATTTTATTTTACCGGCCGCACCAAGAATTCATCCTCACGCACTGATACCGCGCCCCTGGGACCTGGTTCCGGCAGCCATCTACATCGCCGCCACCATCGGCTACGCGTGGCGGTTGCGCCGGGCGACGGCAGCTCTCGACCGCGCTTTGGTGGTTGCAGCCGCTCTCCAAGTCCTATGCCACGTGACTATGAGCCAGTCGCAGCGAGTGCTCGATGCTTCCTTCACGCTCGCGCACTTCCTGCTTGTCACCAGTTATGCCATCGTGCTCGGTGGAACTCTTCTCGACAACGCGCAGCTCTTCGATCAAGTGAGCCACCTGGCCTCTTCCGATTCGCTGACGGGATTGGCAAACCACCGGCGGCTTCTGCAGGTGCTGGAAACTGAAATACAGCGCTCGCGCCGCACCGGCCGAAGTTTCGGATTTATGCTGTTCGACCTCGATGGCCTGAAAAAAATCAACGATAAGCACGGCCACTTGACCGGAAGCCGCGCGATTCGGCGTCTTGGCGTTGCGCTGCGTGAGAATAGCCGCTCCATCGACACGGCGGCGCGCTACGGCGGCGATGAATTTGCGCTCGTGCTTCCTGAATCCGGAGAATCCGAAGCTCGCCAGGCCGCTGCGCGCATTTGCGAGCAATTAGCGAACGACGGGCAGGATCCGCCGATTACGGTCAGCGTGGGCGTGTCCGTTTACCCAGGCGATGGGGCAACCATCGAAAAACTCTTGGCGGCCGCCGATGCCGGCCTATATCGGATGAAAGAACGGAGCGGAAAAAAACTGCGTTTGGGCCGCGTAGTTGCAGCTTGTCTCTAGAACGAACGGGGAGCGTCTGAAATGAGGATTGGGATGGGGGTCCCAAGGACGGTTCACGCGCGCCGTGAGGCGCGTGTACCGATTGAAGTGGCGGTCCACATTGGCGGTCATCCTGCTCTTCCAGGCGTCGAAGCAACTTTTACTGAAAATGTCAGTCCGCGCGGAGCACGCGTGCTGAGTTCCCGGCGATGGAAGATAAACGACCGTCTTACCATCACCACGCTTACGGGCACCTTCCGATCCATGGCGCGCGTTGCGTACTGCGAAGTGAAGCCACAGGCTGGTTTTGCTATTGGGCTGGAATTTCTCGAACCGTCCGGCAACTGGGTTTTTGCGGTCGGCCACGGAAATTAGAGTCCGTCTCGCCGATGGCGTCCAAATACGGCAACGGTGCGGCAGGACTCAGCGGCGAGAATGGCTAGCCTGCACGAATGGCGTGCTCTACTGTACGAAACCCACATTTGGCGCGGGAACCGTTCCGGGGTCTTCCGGAAGCACTCCAAACTGAGCCTCGTAACGTCCGACATTTTCTTCCAGTGCGCGTAACAGGCGCTTCGCATGTTTGG
>JANWJR010000007.1 GCA_025451835.1 Candidatus Acidiferrales bacterium
ACAAGAATCAGGCCGAAGCCGATCGACGACCGCACCGGCCGCGCGATCCACAAGCTCACCGTCAGCGCAATCGCTCCGGCAACAAACAGCCCCGGGACGACCGGATATCCCCACGTCCGATATGGCCTCGGCATATCCGGCTCCGTTCGCCGCAGCCGGATCATCGAAGCAACCGCAAGCCCATAAAAAATCCACGTCGCGAAAATAAAGAGCGAAGTCAAATCTTCGAACGTGCCGCTCAGCGCCATCAGGCTCGCCAGCGCGCATTGGAAGATCAGCGCATTACCCGGAGTGCGAAACTTTGGATGGATTGCCGCCGCGAATCGAAAAAAGATTCCGTCTCGCGCCATCGCGTAGTCCACGCGCGCGCCGCTCAGGATCGAGGAATTCAGCGTTCCCAGCGCGGAAATTGCCATCGCCAGCGTGATCCAGAGCGCCGCTCCGCGGCCCGCGAAACTCTCGAAGACGTCGGACGCCACGTGTTGCGAGGAAGCCACCGCCGCAAATGGCAGCGCGTAGAAGCACACCGCGCTGAACAGTATAAAAACCACGGCGACGAACGCCACGCCGCCGATGAGCGCGCGCGGAATATTGCGCTCCGGGTGTTGGATTTCCGAGCCGACTAGATTCAAGTCCTCCCAGCCGTCGTAGGCCCACAGCGAAGCCGCCAGCGCTGCCAAAAACCCCGCCGTCGTGCCCCAGCCGAGCGACGACGGCCACAGCGGGTGGAAAGTCGCCGCGCTTGCGTGAACGAGTGCAAATCCCGCTCCGATCACCGCGATGACGGCGGCAACTTTCAGGAAGGTAAGAGCGATCTGCACCTGTCCTCCCAGCCGCACGCCCAGATAATTCACGATCGTCATTACGATCAGCGCGGCCACTGCCAATGGCTGGGCCCATGTGAAAACGAACTTCGATTCGTGCCCTGCAAAGAACGGCAAGTGAAAATGAAATGTGTAAAGCGGCGCCGCGACCACGGGAAACAGAAAGGCGCAAAAGCGAAGCAATCCCGCTGCGATCGAAGCGGCCGATGCCGGCCTTCCGACGATCGAATGCATCCAGCCGAAGAGGAATCCCCACACCGGGCCGAAACCGCGGCGCAGGTAGGCGTATTCTCCGCCCGCTTCCGGCATCGCCGCGCCCAGTTCGGCGTAGCTGAGCGCGCCGAACATCGAGAGCAGTCCTCCGACGATCCACGCCGCGAATACGATTGCGATCGAACCTGCTTCGCCCGCCATCTCGCTCGGCTTCAGGAAAATTCCCGTGCCGATCATCGTGCCAACAACGATGGCGGCCGCGGCCCAGCCATTCAGGCCGCGAACCAGGCCGAGCGACTTTTTCGACTGTTCCTGATTTTCGATGAATGTTCTCCGCGCCGCGTGCGGCTTACATCACCGCCGAAGCCGGTTTCATAACACGCGGACCTTGCCGCCCATTGCTGCCCACGCTAGCCAGCGACCCAATCGCAAACGTCACGATCGTTCCCGCGCACACGTACCACGTCCAGGCGAGCGGCGTGAAAAACTTTACAGCGATCATCACCACGAGCCCCGCGGCGAATCCAATCAAAGCTCCTCGCTCGCTGGCCCGGCTGTTCCAGGTTCCTAACAGAAAAACGCCGAGAAGCGCGCCGTAAGTGATCGACGCAATCGTCAGGCCCGCAACGAGCACCGGCCCCCAGGGAATCAATCCCAGCAGCATGAGCACCACGCCCCACGCCAGGGTCATTTTTCGCGATCGCCCCAGCGATTTCGCGGCGTTCTTGCCGCCCGCGCCGAGGTCTATGATGCTGGAGGAGGCCAGCGAGTTCAACGAGCCGCTCGCGTTTGACATCGCCACCGCAAAGATCGCCGCAAGCACCAGGCCGGCAAGCCCGTGCGGCATTTCATGCACGATAAACCACGGGAAGATACGGTCTGGGTCGCCCGTCGGAAGCCCAGTCCCCATGTGCTGCGCGTACACAAATAGCATCACTCCCAGCACGAGAAACAGCGCGAACTGGAAAAAGATAATCACGCCGCTGCCCAGCAGCGCCTTTTTGCTGTCCCGTTCGTTGCGTGCCGCGAGCAGCCGTTGGACCATGGTCTGATCGGTGCCGTGGCTTGCCATCGTCAGAAAAGTTCCGCCGATTATGCCGGCCCAGAACGTATAGCTTTGCGTCAGGCTGAATGTGAAATCGAAGACGCGAAGGTGATTTCCGATGGCCGCGCCTTGCGTCACGCCAAGCCAGCCGCCGGGAATTTTGTGCAGCAGCAAGAAAAACGCCGCAACCGATCCCGTGAAATAAAGAACGAACTGAATTACGTCCGTCCAGATCACTGCGCGCATTCCGCCTTCGAACGTGTAGAAAAGAGTGAGCACGCCGATGATCAAAATCGACATGCGGTCGCCGGTGCCGAACGCCACGCTCACCACTTTGCCAATCGCCGCGATGCGCACGCCTTCGGCCAGCGCGCGCGTCACTAAGAAAACCACGGCCGCGGCCGATTTCATCCGCGCGCCGAAACGCTTCTCCAAAAGCTGATAAGCCGTGTAGAATTCACCTTCAAAATATTGTGGAACGAGCACGATGCAGAGAATCACGCGCGCGATCAGGTAACCGATGACGAGCTGCAGGAAGCCGAGATCGCTGGCGTATGCGATTCCCGGCGTCCCGATGATGGTGAGCGTCGAAGTTTCCGTGGCGACGATCGAGCATGCCAGCGCCCACCACGGCGCCGTTCGGCCGCCCAGGAAGTAGTCGCGAAGATTTTGCTGGCCGCGCCGAAAGAGCGCGCCGAAAACCGTGATGCCCGCGAGATAGAGCACCAGAATCGCGAAGTCGATGGGGCTGATCTGCATTTCGCCGCGCCAGCGGGTCGCGCGATGCTAACCGCCGGATTCAAAGACTGTCAAGCAGACTGGACGCAATGTCACCGAAAAGGTCTCCTCTTAAGCGCCGTTATTTTCTTGGGTTCGATGGCGGCGGCACGAAGACCGACTGCGTGCTCGCCGACGCGAACGGCGCCTTCGTCGCAAAATCGGCCGCTGGGCCGTCGAACCCGCTGCGCGCGGGCTACTCAAGCGCTTGGCGCGCGCTCAGCAAGGCAGCGGACGCCGTTCTGGCGCAGCGGCACCTTAAACCCGGCGACGTTCGCGGGGTTTGCGCCGGCATTGCCGGTGCAGGCCGCGAGTCCGTTGCGAGGCGCGCGGTCGAATCTCTGCAGCGGCGTTTTCCGAGCGCCCGCGTGGAAGTAACCACCGATCTTGCAATCACCCTCGAAGCGGCTGTCGGCCAACGAGAGGGAATTGTCCTCGTCGCCGGCACGGGATCGGCTGCGTTCGGACGCAACGCGATAGGCCAGACGGCCCGTTCGGGAGGCTACGGTCCCTGGCTTAGCGACGAAGGGAGCGCGTTCGATATCGGCCGTCGCGCTCTGGCAGCCGTCGTCCTTGCGGATGAGCGGCGCGGTCCGTCCACGGCGCTTTCGGACCAGCTTTTCAAATGGCTCGATTGCAAGGAATGGGACGACGTGGTCGCCGCGGCGATGGGAAAACCTGACGAAGTGTTTCCGCGAATGTTTCCGCTGGTGGCGAAGTCCGCCGGCGAAGGCGATTCAGTCTCGCGGAAGATCCTCTCGGGCGCGGCCGAGTCGCTGGCGGCGCTTGTGGGGAGCGTAGCCGAAAGGCTTGAAATGCGGAATCGCCGAACCTCCATCGCGCTAGCCGGCGGCACGATTGGACGAAGTGAGTTCTTCGACGGTGCTCTTCGCGCGGCGCTGCATCGAATCGCGCCTCGCGCGTACATGGTCTCGCTCGAAATGACGCCTGCGGAAGCAGCCGCCAGGCGCGCAGCCCGCCTCGCGCCGCACAAGTCCGATGCCTGACGAACGGACATCGCGGATCGAGCGCGCGCGTTCGGCTTCCGGCGATGAGCTGAAATCGCTCATCCATGAGACCGAAGAGGGCGTGCTCCTCGCCATGCTTGAGAACCCGCACCTCGAAGATCCTCACGTGGCCTCGCTCCTCGAGCGGCTCGATCTTTCCGCGAAAGTTGTTGCCGCCGTGGCCTCACGGACGAAATGGGCCGCGAGCGAAGGCATTCGCCTCCGCCTGGCTCGCCATCCGCGAACGCCGCGCCGCATCGCGCTCGGTCTTCTCCGCCAGCTTTTTCTATTCAATCTCGCAAGACTCAGCCTGTTTCCGTCGGCTCCGGCGGAAATCCGGCGCGTGGCCGAAGAACTCATCATCACCAGGATTCCGCATCTCGCCCTTGGAGAAAAGTTGACGCTAGCCCGCCGCGGCCCATCGCGAGTCGCGGGCGCGATTCTCGCCGAAGGCCATCCGCAGGCAATTAAACTTGCTCTCGGAAATTCGTTTCTAACCGAAAGCCAGGTGCTCAAAGTGCTCGCCAAGGCCGGCGTTCAAGCGCGCGTCGTCGCGGCTATCGCGCAGCATCCAAAATGGTCCGTACAATACAACGTTCGCGTCGCGCTTCTGCGAAATCCGCACACGCCAGTGCCGTGCATGCTGGCATTCCTTCCCAATCTGACGCTGCGAGACCTGAAAGATATTTCAAAGCTCGAGTCGCCGGCTCCCCACGCCAAAAAGTATATTCAGCAGGAACTGGCGCGTCGCGCCCACGGAACAGCACAGCGCGAGAAGTAAGAATTTTGTACAATCGATCGAGCATTATGTAGCGCCGCCTGAGCATCAGGAAGGGCCACGGCGGCGTGCGGGGCTAGTGCTCGGCGCCACGACACCAAGCAATTCGTGCGTTGAGAGAAAAACGCATCATTGGGCCATTTTGCAGCAGCTACTTGGGAGTCGAAGCTTCTAGCTCCGACAACGAAGAGGCTGAACAGGGCTTTTAGCGTCCTAGCGTCCTGAGGACGCTTCGAACATACGGTGAAATTTGGAACTCGTCATGTCGTGGGGGTAGGAGTGGGGAAGCTACAGAAGCAGATGCGCTGGATTATTGTGCTGGGCGGCCTCATTTTTATAGGCGTGCTGGTCTATTCCTCGTGGCAGGCAAATCGCAACCAGTTCGAGGTGTGCATGGCGTTCAAGGGCGCAAGCCACTGCGCGACCGCCATGGGCGCAACATCTTCGCAAGCTATTCGCAGCGCCCAGGAAATCGATTGCCAGCTTTTGTCGCGCGGCCGCGACGAAAATATGGTTTGCCTGGATACCCAGCCATCGAGCGTCCGCGCTGTGAAGTAGGGGCGCCATTGCTCCCGCGCATTTCGCCGCAGCCTTATTTTCTGCCCTCATTTGCGCGTATGCGCGCATTTTACTGGTATTAAACTCCGCGTATCGATCCCTGACGATGTTCGGCTCTTACGGATGGAACTTAAGTTCAATCCGAAGGCTTGGCGGGTCCTGGGCGGCCCTCTCAGGATTCTCCACGACCTCAATGGCGTGCATTGGCTCCGGCTTTCATCCACTGCACGCGCCACGCGCCGGTGTGAACTGCCTCTTCCCTGCTCGGGACGTCCCGAACGCTGCCATCCGGCCGATGATATCGAATGTGCGGCGTTTTGCCACCTGTATCCCAATCCAGAAAGAAACTTGGCCAACGGTGGTGATGCATCGGTATCGTCGCGCCGGACGGCGGCACGGTGACTTCGAGCACGCGGACGAATGCGTTTTCGAAAATAACTTTGTGGCTATTGGGCGCGGCTTGCATTGCGTCGTAGCCGTCGGGGAAACCCGAGTTGTCCTGTCCGTACAGGTAAAAATGCCCAGCGAACAGCAGTAGAGAACTCACGATCAAGGCGGCAATAAATCCTTGCTTTCGGGCGCGGAGGAGGCCTTTCAGTTGGTTCATGGTACGAAGTATATAGCCTCCTTGCTAAATGGGAAGAAGACTCTTCGAGCGCCTGATTCATCCGGCGGTCAGAAGCGTGTCAACTCCTGACGAGTCGGATAATCGGAAACTGACTCTGCATCCGCCGTCGCGGCAATTTGACAAGTGCGATTTGCCCTGCGTAGCATCTCAAGACGAGCGCGGAGGAACGCCGGGGATGACGCGGTGTCTGAATTGCGGAGCCGAACGCGACAGCGACATTTGCGATGCCTGCGGCCTTGGATCAACCGAGGCGGAATTTTCGCTTCGGAGAAAGCTGCTGAATCGCACCGCTGTATTCCTGCTTGGTGCGATCGCCTTCGTGGTCGCTGCGAACCGCTATCCCGCCCTCGAGCTCGACAATATCCTGATTTTCATCGGCGTTCTCTTTTTTGTAACGCTTGGGCTGGGTATGTGGGTCGAGCGTCGGGCTCTGCGGCACGCCGAAGTGGAAATTCCCAAAAGGATTTACTACGGCCTGATTCCGGTTCCGTGGCTTCTGGCGGTGCTTCTGCTCGCCAACGGCGCGATCGACAGCTCACCGGCGCATCCCGTCGAAGCTCGCGTGATTGGCAAATTTTCGATGCCGGGTCCGGTCCAGAGCCGCAGGCTCATCGTGGATTCGTGGCGCGAAGGCCGCCGCGTGGAACGCATCCCCGTCGACCGCCAGGATTTCGATCGCATCAACACGAACGATGTAATCGTGGTTGAACTTCACGAAGGGCTGGTGAGCATTCCCTGGGTTTCAGGCGTCTCGCGGGAGTGATTTGCCCGAGCCTAACCACCATGGCCCCTTGCAGTTTCTTGAAAAAGCCAGGCCTCATTTCGAGGGCCGTTTTGTGGCGAAAGACTCACCGAGATCGTCATTCTGAGCGAAGCGAAGAATCTCTCTTCGCGGGCGTTTGCCAAAAGCTCGTAGGCCAGCGGAATGACCCTCGCGTTTTTCAACGAAATCTTAAATCCTTGCCGGATTCTGACGCCGCAGGAACTCGCCACTCCCAGGCTTACCCATGAATTTGCCGTTCTCGACGACGACACGCCCGCGCGACAGCACGACTTTCGGTACTCCCTTCACGCGAGTCCCTTCAAACATCGAGTAGTCGACTCGCATGTGGTGCGTTTTCGCGCTGATGGTCTGCTCTTCATCGGGATCGAAGATCACAAGGTCCGCATCCGAGCCCGCAGCAACCGTTCCTTTTCGCGGGTACAGTCCGAATAATTTTGCCGGCGCCGTGGAAACCAGTTGCACGAACCGGTTCAGCGAGAATCGCTTGCCGTGCACGCCGCCGTTGAATACCAGGCTCAAGCGATGTTCGATGCCCGGCCCGCCATTCGGAATTTTTGTAAAATCGTCCTTGCCCATTTCCTTCTGCTCCTTGAAACAGAAGGGACAGTGATCGGTGGAAACCACCTGCAAATCGTCTTTGGCCAGCCCTTGCCAGAGCTTTTCCTGATGCCATTTTTCTCGAAGCGGCGGCGTGAAAACATATTTCGCGCCGTCGAATCCGGGCCCGTTCATGTCGTCCAGCGAAAGATAGAGGTATTGCGGGCAAGTCTCTGCATACGCGCGCAATCCCCGGTCGCGAGCTTCGCGCACTTTTTCAAGCGCCTCGTTGCAGGAGAGATGAACGATGTAGACGGGCGCTCCAGCCATTTCCGCGAGTGCGATGGCCCGCGATGTAGCTTCTGCTTCTGCCGTGGTGGGCCGCGTGAGCGCGTGATATTTCGGCGCGCGCTTCCCCTCGGCCAAAGCCCGCTGCACGATCACATCTATCGCGCCGCCATTTTCCGCGTGCATGCAAATCATTCCGCCGGAATCCGCCGCCGACCCCATCGCCTTGAAAATGCTGGCGTCGTCCAGCATGAAAACGCCCGGATACGCCATAAAAAGCTTGAAAGTCGGGACGCCTTCGCCAACGAGCGACTTCATTTCCTGCAATTGCGCCCCGGAGATATCGGTGATGATGCAATGAAACGCATAGTCGATGGTCGCCTTGCCGTCGGCCTTTTTCATCCACGTATCGAACGCGTGCCGCAGCGTCTGGCCTTTGTATTGAATTGCGAAATCGATCAGAGTTGTCGTTCCGCCAAACGCCGCCGCCACCGTTCCGGTCTCGAAATCGTCGGAACTCGTCGTTCCTCCGAACGGCATGTCCAGATGCGTGTGCACGTCGATGCCGCCGGGCATCACGTAGCGGCCCCGCGCTTCGATCACGCGCCCCGCGTTTTCCGCGGGCAATCCCGCGCCGGTGGCCGTGATCTTTCCGTTGTGAATTCCCACATCGCCCGCATACGTGTCCGTAGCCGTGACGATCATGCCGTTGCGAATTAACGTGTCGAAACGCATCAGAGTCCCCCGAATTCCAATAGAGCAGTTTCGCGGACGGTGGAAAAATTATTTTCGTTCGTCATTCCGAGCGTAACGAAGAATCGCTCTTCCCAAACGCCGGTTACGCCTGTGGGTGTTTCCCAACAAACTCGTAGTTTACGCCCTTCGGCTGCTGAATTCAGCCCGCGGCGCTCGCCATTCTGCGTGAAGGGACCTGCCGCGCTGGGCGTTGTTCGATTTGCGGCTTACATACGAATCGGCCGGATCAAAGCCCGATACCCGGTGCTACAATCGCCCCTTTCCGCTGTCGAGACTGCGTGGCAACCCGGCGTCTTGGAAGGGCGGGGATTCCCCGTCGTGAGGGCCGACGGTTCGATGCGGCTTTCGCTGGCGAAGCCACGAATGTGCGGTTCTCACACAGACTTCGTTGCCCTGGCGGCATGAGATTGGCGATGACACTTCGCGAAACCGCTCCCAAGCTGACTTCCGAACAGTACGAAAAGAATTTTGCTGAAATTTCGCCGAAGATGACTCCTCGTCAGGCGGCCATCGAATCGGCACGCTGTTTGTATTGCTTCGATGCGCCCTGCATTCAGGCCTGCCCCACCCGCATCGACGTGCCCGCGTTCATCAAAAAGATTGCTTCGGGTAACCTGCGTGGCTCGGCGCGCGTGATTCTCGAAGCAAACATTCTCGGACATAGCTGCGGCCGCGTTTGTCCCACCGAAGTGCT
>JANWJR010000008.1 GCA_025451835.1 Candidatus Acidiferrales bacterium
GATTTTTGCAGGCGTGCATAATCTGCGCGTCGCGAATATTCAGTCGATGCAGTCGCGGCAACGGTAGGCTTTCAACAATCTTTGTGGCTCAATTCTCCCTGGCGGAAGAATTGTTGGACGCGGGCACCGTCTCTCCTCGGTGTCCGTTTTTTTTGGCGCTCGACCAGTTTGCGAGTAGCCGACAAGCTCGAAGCTGTCTCACGTGGGCGCCTTGAATAGATCGGGGATTCAGAAGAACGATCCGCCCTGAGGATCCCTGCAAGCGGCTTTGCACTGCGGAGTCAGCTTGTCAAATCAGGCAAGCGACAACTCACCGTGCCGCTTGGCGGTCCATGCTCTCCACTTTGCAACGCGCTATCTTCATACGAGTTGTTGGCGCACAAAGTTGCGACGTTGCGTTCGCAAGACCCTGTCCTGTTCGAGGAGAAGATATCCTAGCAGAAACCATCTACAACTTCTCGTAAGTCGGGTACTTGTCGAAATGATTTCGCCACAGCCGTTATACGGATGTCTCATGGAATTGCGCCCGAGTCACGAGGCACTTGGAAACTAAACCAGCCCTTTGTTGCACTCACTTGCGACGCGTCACGCGGGGCGGCTATGATGCTTGAGCCGTGAAATCGAATGCCGCGAAATCCGACCGTGAGGGCGTGAAGATCGTCGCGCAAAATCGCGCCGCCTCGTACAATTACACCCTTCTCGACAAGCTCGAAGCCGGACTTGTGCTGGTGGGCACCGAAGTGAAAACCTTGCGCGAAGGGAAGGGAACTCTGCGCGAGGCGTATGCGGAAATTCGCCTCGGCGAGGCATGGCTGCTAAACTGCCATATTCCGGAATATCTGGCGGGAGGGCAGAGGAACCACGACCCGCTGCGAAAGCGCAAGCTGCTTCTCAACAGGCGGGAGATTGACCGGCTCGTCATTCAGACGCAGCAAAAAGGAATGACGGTGGTTCCGCTGAAGATTTACTTTCGCGATGGAATCGCGAAATGCGAACTGGCGATCGCGAAAGGAAAGAAATTTCACGACCGCCGGGACGCCGAACGCCGCAAAGAAGCAAAACGCGAAGCCGACGAAGCGATTTCCCGTTCGCGCCGGCGATAAAACAGCAGACAAAACAAAGGGTGAAAAAGACACATGCAGATTCAATTGGAAACGCAGCCGTACGCTTCAATTTCCGCCGACGCGCTGGTAGTTTGCGTATTCGATCGGGAAGATAAATTCGAAGGAGTTCCCGGCGAGATCAACCAGACGATGGAAGGCCGGCTCAAGAAGCTCGTGGATGGCGGAGAACTCACGGGTCGCGCGCTTGAATTGGTGCTGGTGCATTTCCCGGAAGGACTCGCGGCCGAAAAACTCTTGCTGGTCGGAGCAGGGAAACCCGAAAAATTCGGCGCCGACGACCTACGGAAAATCGCAGGAGCCGCGTTGCGTTATCTGAAGCACCGAGGCGTGAAAACTTTCGCGTTCATCACTCCGAAGGCGGAGAATGGCCCGGCGGCGGCTCAGGCGGTGGTGGAAGGATTGATCGCGGCTGATTTCGAGTCGGATAAATATCGCACCGAGAAAAAGCCGGTTCGCGAGATTCGTTCCGTCTCGCTGGTGGGTTTCGATGCCGGGCTGGGCGGCGACCTGAATGCCGCGATCGAACATGGACGCGTGATCGCCGAATCGCAGAATTTTGCGCGCGATCTGATCAACGAGCCTTCAAACAAGCTGACGCCGCGAATGCTGGCCGCAAAGGCCGAGGCGATGGCCAAGGAAGTGGGCCTGCGAATCGAAATCCTCGACGAGCGCAAGATCGCGGAGCTGAAGATGGGCGCGCTGATTGGGGTCGCGCAAGGGAGTATCGAGCCGCCGCGCGTAATCGTCATCCGCTATACACCGGAAAATCCGAAACAGGGTGGCCCGGTACTGGGCTTGATCGGCAAGGCGGTTACGTTCGACACCGGTGGAATCTCTATCAAGCCGGCGAACAACATGGAGAAAATGAAGTACGACATGGGCGGCGGCGCAACGATGCTCGGCGCGATGCGCGCGATCGCGTACCTGAAGCCGTCGGTGCCGGTGATCGCCGTAATTCCGGCCACGGAAAATATGCCCGGAGGCCGCGCGCAAAAGCCCGGCGACGTCCAAGTGGCGATGTCAGGAAAAACAATCGAAGTCATCAATACCGACGCCGAAGGCCGGATGATTCTCGCGGATGGAATTTTCTACGCGCGGAAACTCGGCTGCACGCATTTGATCGACGCGGCCACGCTGACCGGTGCAATCGAAGTGGCGCTGGCGAACGTCCACGTCGGCGCGTTTGGCACGCCGCGCGAATACCTCGACCGGTTTCTCGAAAGCGCGAAATCAGCGGGCGAAAAAATGTGGCCCATGCCGATCGATGACGAGTACCAGGAAATGATCAAGAGCAACGTCGCGGACATTCGCAACACGGGAAGCGGCAAAGGCGGCGGCGCGATTACGGCGGCGTGGTTTCTGAAGGAATTTGCCGAAGATACGCCGTGGGTGCACCTGGATATCGCGTCCACGTGCTGGGTGGATGAAGGCCGTCCGTGGCTCGCAAAAGGGCCGACGGGCGTGGCCATTCGGGCCATCGTGGATTTTGCCCTGAAATTGTAGGCCTCTCGCTGTAGCTTGCAGAGGAAGGAAGCTCCAAGAAGCAGCCTACAAGCCAGCCTTAGCAGGCTCGTGAAAAATGCTTCAATACATGGGTTTTCTCCTAAATCACAAGTTGCAAGATATTGTGGCGTTGAGCTTGCTAGCTCGGCATGCCGCCCTGAAGGCCGGCGCTACATCATCTCAGGGGCGGTGATGCCCATGAGCGCGAGCGCGGTGACGAGTTGCTGGCGCACGAAGAACGTGAGGCGCAGCAGAAATGCACGCTTGGCTGCGTCAGGCTCCGAGAGAATGTGATGCTTGTGGTAAAAAACATTGAAGGCCTGCGCCAGCTCGAATGCGTAGCGCGCGACGAACGCAGGCTCCTGCGCGCCCACGGCGGCATCCACACGCGCGTCGAGCGATCCCGCCAGGAGAATTAAATCCCACAGGTCGTCGCCTTCCGGCGGCGCAAGAAATCTCCCGATATCTATTTCGCTGGCGCTGGGCCGCGAAAGATGCGCTGGGCCACTCGTCTCTAAATCCGGGTCCTGCTCCGCCGCCTTCCGCAAAATCCCATTCACGCGCACGATGGCGTACTGCACGTAGGGGCCGGTCTCGCCATCGAAGTTCAGCGCGTCCTTGAAATCGAAGGCGATCACCGTGGAGCGCGTGAAACGCAGCAAAAAAAACCGCAGCGCGCCGATAGCGATGGCGTTGGCGATTTGTTGGCGCTGGGCGACGGTCAACTCCGGATGCCGCGATTCCATTTCGCTTTGTGAGCTTGCGAGCAGGCGGTCGATCAAATCGTCCGCCTTGACGCCCTGGCCTTTGCGGCCGCTTACTTCGACGTAGGGTTTCCGCGCATCTTCCGCGGGAATTTCGTAGCCCATTTCGGAGGCGCAGCGCGGCGTGAGCGCGACAACGTTGTACGCGAAATGTTTCAGCCGGTCGGCCTCATCGCCGTAACCGAGCGCCCGCAGCCCCGCCGCGACCACTTGTTGCGGATACGCTTGCCGCGAGTCGATTACGTTAAACACATCGTGCGCGTGGCCGAATCGCGGCGCGCCGGTGTCGTCCGAATCGCTGGCAGTGACCCAGGCCTCGTGCCCGTCGGGATGCGTGTGAAAACGCCGGTAATGGAAATCGCGGTCGAGCAGGCCGAATTTCCAGAGATGGTGCGCGATGTCTTTCCCGACGTAGGTGACCGTGCCATTCGAGCGTACGATAATTTTCGCTTCGGCTTCTTCGGCAGGCTCCTCGTTTACTTCGGGTGTTTCGGACGCATCAACTGTCCCGGGAGTTTCCTCATCCGAAGCTTTGCGATCCGATGGAAGCTGCATTACCCAGCATCCGGCGTTTTTTCCGGTTACCGAGAGCTGAATCACGCCCCGCTGCTTCAGCATTTCGAAGGCAGCATCCCAGAATTTCAAGTGCAGGATTTCGCTTTCCTGCGTGAGCAAATCGTAATCGATGCCCAGGCGGTCGAGCGTGCGCAGGTGGCAACGCACGATGGCCGTGGAGATAAGTTCGCCCAGCTTTGCCGCGTCGCCATGGCCTTGTTCGATTTCCTTCAGCGTTTGCGCTCGAAGCTCGAGGCGCGATTTATCTTCGGCGAGAAACTGCGTCACGCGCGTGTACAGGTCCCAGCAGACGTAATCGAATTTTGGCGCGGCGGCCAGAGCGCGCACGTCGTCGATTGATTTCTTTTCGAGATGCAAGAATCCAAGCACGACATCGGCAACCTGCACGCCTGTGTTGTCAATGTAATTCTGCACTTCCACGCGCCGGCCCACGTGCCGCAGCAAGCGGATGAAGGTATCGCCAAGAACCGCGTTGCGGAGGTGGCCGATGTGCGCGGCCTTGTTTGGGTTGATCGCGGTGTGCTCAACGATCGTTTTAGGCGCGCCGGCGGGCGCCGCGAGAGACTCATGCCCGGCTTCGGCGCACGCGCCGCGAAAGAATTCGGTGCGGTCGAGAAACGCATTCAGGTAACCGCCGCCTGCTACTTCCACGCGTGCGACGCCCGGAATCGCCTTGAGCGAATTGGCGATCTCTTGCGCCAGCGCCCGCGGCGGCTTTTTGAGCCGCTTGGCCAACTCGAAGCATACCGGCGATGCCACTTCGCCCATCGCGAGCTTCGGCGGCCGCTCGGTGACGATGGGGAGGTCCGTCTTGTAGCGCTCGTGGATGTGGTGGCGCAGCGCTTTGCGAATCCGCTCTTCGACCGCTTTGTACACGTGCCTCCCTGCGTTCAATGAATCTGGCGATTATAGGGAAAGCGTTGCGGCGCGTCAAAGAAGCTCGTTTGTGCTTGAGGCAGCAGTAGCTCTGGAGTTATCGACGAGACGAAGAAAATTGTCTATGGGTGGTTGGACGGGTGAATTGGTCGCTGACTGAAGCGAAGTTGCTCAAAGCGCAAGCTCTTTTTGCGCCAAAAAGGCAATCTTGTTATGTGCTGTGAGGAGAGTTATTCCGAGACCGACCAAGAAGACGCCCGCAGCAACCCGTTTCAACGGGCTCCATCTTCGTTCTGGGGTCCGCTCCTCAAGCGTCTCAGGCGCGCAGATTTGACGGCCTCGTAGCGTCAAAATAGTATCCATTTTCCGCGTGAGTCTGCGAAAATACCGCAGGCGCAGCGGTGCGCCGAGAAATTACGCATGAAGAAAATCGGGATCGCGTACTTCGATTGCTTTTCGGGCATTAGCGGCGACATGACTCTTGGCGCGCTGGTGGATGCCGGCGCCGACTTGCGCGCGATCGAAGCCGAACTGCGGAAGCTTGGCCTCGAGGGGTGGAACATTTCGGCGGAGAAAGTGAAACGCGGCGCACTTTTTGCCACCCAAGTAAAAGTCGAAACGACGGAAGGGCATCACCATCGTGGGCTCTCGAAAATCGTGCAGAGAATCGATGCCGCGGAACTCGCGCCGCGCGCGGCTGAACGCGCCAAGAATATTTTCCACCGGCTGGCTGAAGCGGAAGCGCACGTCCATCAGGAGCCGGTCGAGAAAGTACACTTTCACGAAGTCGGCGCGGTGGATTCGATCGTGGATATCGTCGGGGCGGCGATTGGATTTGAGATGCTCGGCATCGATGAATTTGCGTGTTCGGCATTCGACGTGGGCGGAGGGCAGGTGAAGACGCAGCACGGATTGCTGCCCGTGCCGGCTCCGGCGACCGCTGAATTGCTGCGCGGCGCGCCAACCTATTCGAGCGGCATTCAGCGCGAGTTGGTTACACCGACGGGCGCAGCCATCGCAACCACGCTGGCAACGCGTTACGCCCAGATTCCAGAGATGACGCTGCGTGCGATCGGCTACGGCGCGGGCTCCGCTGATAACAAGGAGAAGCCGAACGTGCTGCGCCTGCTGATTGGCGATAGTGCCGAATCCGAAGCGGGCGAGCACTGGGACACGCCCGTGACCGTGATCGAAACGAATCTCGACGACATGAGCCCGCAGATTTACGGATATTTCGTCGAGCGCGCGCTGGCGGCCGGGGCGCTGGATATATTTTCTTCGCCAGTGCAGATGAAGAAAAATCGTCCCGGGCTGCTGGTCACAATCCTTTGCAATCCGGATGACGTGACTCGCATGATCGATCTGGTATTTCGGGAGACAACGACCATCGGCGTGCGGACGCACGAAGTCCGGCGCAAGGTGCTCGACCGGGACTTCGTGCCGGTGGAAACGCCGTTCGGAGCGGTGCGCATGAAAGTCTCGCGCATGAATGGTTCGGTGCTCAACGCGGCGCCGGAATATGACGATTGCCAACGCATTGCGGCTGAGCGCGGCATACCGCTGAAGCAGGTGATCGCGGCCGCGTCGTTTGAATTCCAGAAGCAGCGCGAATCGCACAAATAACCGAAGGATAAATCGTTGGCGGAAGACCAAACCAAACGCAAATTTTATCTGACCACGCCGATTTATTACGCGAATTCGCGGCCGCACGTCGGCTCGGCGTACACCACCATCGCTTGCGATGTCATCGCGCGGTACAAGCGGATGTGCGGCTACGACGTCGCGTACCTCACCGGGATGGACGAGCACGGCGTGAATATCGAGCGCGCCGCCGAGAAGCAGGGGATTTCCGAGCAGGAGCTGGTTGACCGGAACTGCAAAATCTTTCAGGATTTGTGGACGCTCCTGGGCATCAGCAACACGCATTTTATTCGCACCACATCCGGCAAGCACGCGCGCGGCGTGCAGGAATTGATCCGGCGGACACGGCGCGTCTCGCCTGATGCGATTTTCAAGCGCAAGTACGAGGGCCGCTACTGCATCTACGACAATCTTTACGTCAGCGATTCGCCGGAGCCGGCGAACTGCCCCACCTGCGGACGTCCCGCGGAACTGGTATCCGAGGAGAATTATTTTTTTCGGCTTTCGGCGTATCAGGAAAAGCTGCTCGACCTGTATAAGCAGAATCCGCAGTTTGTGGTTCCGGATTTTCGCTTCAACGAGGTGAAAAGCTTCGTCGAAAGCGGGCTAAAGGATATTTCGATCAGCCGCAAGTCGATCAAATGGGGCATTCCCTGGCCGGACGATCCCGAGCATGTTTTCTACGTCTGGTACGACGCGCTGACGAGTTACATGACCGGAATTGGGTTCGGAAGCGCGGGCGAAAAGGACCGCGCGGAATTTGCGAGATATTGGCCCGCCGACATTCATGCGATGGGCAAGGAAATTATTCGCTTCCACGCGGTGTACTGGCCCGCGTTTCTGATGGCCGCGGGCGTTCAATTGCCAAAGCAGATCGTCGCCCACGGCTGGCTGCTTTTCGAGCAGGAGAAGATGAGCAAGTCGAAGGGGAACGTCGCGTACCCTGAGCCGATCGTGAAAGCATTCGATGAATTGACGGGCGCTAAAGTCGGCAACGATGCGCTGCGGTACTATCTGCTGCGTGAGACCGTGTTCGGCCAGGACGGCAATTTTTCGCGCGAAGCCCTGATTGCGCGCTACAACGCGGATCTTGCCAATGGCCTCGGCAATCTTGCTAGCCGCACGCTCACCATGATATCGAACTATTGCGGCGGTGTGATACCGGACGCGCACACAGGTGCCGGTCCCTTCTCGAAGAGCTATACCGATTTCATTGGTGCGTTTTCGGAGGTCAGTCTTCAAATCATTCTTGAGGCGTACGACGTGTTCGGTTTTGCAGGTGCGATCTTGAGCATCTGGGAACTCATCGCTAGTGCGGATAGGTATCTCGTGCTGGAGAAGCCGTGGGCTTTGGCTTCCGAATCAGCGCGCCGAGACGAATTAGAGCGTGTACTGTATGCTGCTGCCGAATCGATTCGGTTTGTCACTATACTCGCCCACCCCGTAATACCTGACGCGACGGAAAAGATTTGGCATCAATTGGGACTGCCTGGAAGCGTCGCAAGTCAGCGAATCGATCGCGTGCTCGATGCCGATCGCAAACTTTTGCCCGGAACGCATATACGCAAGCCGGAAGGGGTTTTTCCGCGAATTGACAAGAAAGAAGCATTGGAGAGGATTGAAGCGATGGAAAACGAAATTAGGAATTCGGGAAGCTCGCGTTCGGGCGCGGCACAACCGCGTGCCACGGAAGCAACAAGCGGCTCGGGAACGTCCGGCGCTGCCGCAACAGCGGCGCAGCCGGGCACATCGGGACAAGCAGCTGCTACGGCGGCAACCGGCGCGACGTTGGCCACGCCGCCTGCTCCCGCGGCGAACACAAAAATCAGCATCGAGGATTTCGCGAAGATCGAGTTGCGCGTCGGCGTCGTGAAATCAGCCGAAAAGGTGCAGGGCGCGGACAAGTTGCTGAAGCTGTTGGTGGACATTGGCGACGAAGTGCGCCAGGTGCTCGCGGGAATCGCGCTGGCGTACCAGCCGGAGCAGCTCGTAGGGCGCAAAGTGGTGATCGTCGCGAACCTCGCGCCGCGAAAGCTGCGCGGGCAGGAATCGAACGGAATGTTGCTCGCCGCATCCGACGGCGCCGATGGCAAGCCGGTGCTGTGCACGTTCGCGGAGGACATTATGCCTGGCGCGAAGGTGAAGTGACGGTTTGCAAAGATCGTCTCGGGAGCGTAGTCACGGAGGACTGGCCGGTCTTTTTGCTCTGCAAGTAGCGAAACGAAGACAGATTCTTCACTTCGCTCAGAATGACGGACGCACTCCCACATTTTGACCACGCGATGAGAGGGTTGCCTTTGGAAATTATAGATTCGCACGCGCATCTGGAATTTCCACAATTCGACGACGATCGCGACGACATGCTCGGTCGTGCTCGCGCCGCAGGCGTCACGACGCTGCTCGCAATCGGCAGCGGGACCGGGCCAGACCGCCTGAATGCGGCGATTCCCTTCGCGGAGGCGCACGACTGGATTTACGCGACCGTCGGAATTCACCCGCACGAAGCCCGGCTCGCCAACGAAGAGCATTTTGTGAAGCTCGACGAACTGGCGGGAAATCCGCGGGTGATCGCCTGGGGCGAAATGGGTCTCGATTATTTTTACGATCATTCGCCGCGCGACGTGCAGCAGCAGGTGTTTCGCCGGCAACTCGAACAGGCTCGCGCTGCAAAATTGCCGATCGTCATCCATTGCCGCGACGCGTGGCCCGATTGCCTCGCGATCATCGAGAAGGATTGGAGTTCAACCGGCCTCGGCGGAATTTTCCACTGCTTTACGGGCACTCTCGAAGAGGCCAAGCGCGGGCTGGATATGGGCTTCATGATTTCGTTTGCCGGCAACGTGACCTATCCGAAGATGCAGCACCTTCGCGACGTGGCGCGCGAGCTGCCGCTCGACCGGATATTGACGGAAACGGATTCTCCATTCCTGCCGCCGCAGGGCCACCGCGGAAAACGCAACGAGCCGGCATTCGTGGTGGAGGTGGCGCAAGCGTTGGCGAATGTGAGAAACTTAGCCGCCGAAGAGATGGCTGCCGTCGCTGCCGCGAACTTTCGGCGGTTTTTCCGTCTCGAAGCGCAAGACTCACCGGCGCGGACAAGGTAATATCAACTCATGGCCTTCGCGGTCCAAACTGCCAAAGGAATTTTCGAGCTGATCCGCGACGACCTGGCGCTCGTGGAGCAGGAGATTACCGCGCAGAACGATGCGGCGATCGAGCCGGTGGCGTCGATTTCAAGTTACTTGCGCGAAGGCGGCGGCAAGCGTTTGCGTCCCGCGCTGCTTCTGCTGGCCGCAGGAGCGTCCGGATATCGCGGGCCGAGCGCCATTCGACTGGGCGCGGTGGTGGAATTGATCCACAGTGCCACGCTGATTCACGACGACGTGATTGATGGCGCGCACACGCGCCGCGGCCAGCCGAGCGCGAATGCGCGGTGGGGCAACCACATGAGCGTGCTCGCTGGCGACTGGCTCTACATGCAGTCGTTCGAGATGGCGCTGCGCGAACGCAATTTCGCGGTGCTCGATATCCTGATCGACCTCACGCAAAACATGGTGGAAGGCGAGTTGCTGCAACTGACGCATCTGGGGCGCATCGAATTGAACGAGACGGAAGCGATGGAGCTCGCGTACCGCAAGACGGCATGCTTGTTCTGCGGCTGTTCGCGGCTCGGCGCCGTGCTCGGCCGCCAGCCAAAGCATTTGGAAGAGGCGCTGGCAGGTTACGGACGGAATGCCGGGCTGGCGTTTCAGATGGTGGATGATTTGCTGGACTTCACCGCGTCGCCCGAGCAACTGGGAAAGCCGGTGCTGAGCGATCTGAAGGAAGGCAAAGTCACGCTGCCGCTGATATTCGCGCTGGAAGCGGAGGCGAAGCACACGGTGTCAAATAACGGACATGAAGGTGGACACCACGATGGTAGCCATGCCGGAGGCTTGGGGCGGCAGATGGTCGCAAAAGTTCTCGAAGAGCGCGGATTTCAGACCGTGCGTCCGGAACAGATCACGCGGCTTGTGCGAGATTCGGGCGCACTGGCGCGCGCATCCAGTCTGGCGCGAGATTACGCGAGCCGCGCGAAAGAGTGCCTCAACGAATTGCCGGATTCGGAGTATCGCCGCGCGCTGCTTGCGGTGCCCGACTTCATCCTCGACCGCGAAAGCTGATTCTGCTTTTTCCCAGCAGCCTGTTGAAAAGGCCGCGCGTCATTCCGAGGTCCGTCTTGCGGATCGAAGCGGGCCTTCAGCATCCCGAAATCTGTCGCCGGGAATCTCTCCTTTTTGTCGGGCATTCACCAAGAGAGATTCTTCGCTGCGCTCAAAATGACGATCGCAGCGAGCTTTTTCGACAAACGCTAGTGCAGTGGCTTGCCCGGTGAACCGCTCGCTCCGTTGCCCTTCGCTGTGACCACGATGTTCTCGAGATTTGCTCCGGCTGTAGTAACTACGAGGTCTGCCGTGATTTCGTCTCCAGCGGCCAGGTTTTTAAAGTCGCGCTTGTCGGCGACGGCATACGGCATCGCCATCGCGCCCATGTATCCGGGGATGGCCTTGCCATCCACTTCAACGTAACCGTTGTCCGGATCGACCGACAAAACTTTCCCCTGCAATTGATAGCGCTTGCCCTCCTGCGGGACAGGCGCTTTTTTGCAGGCGCCCAGGCCCCAAACAAAAGCAACAAGCAACACGGCGATCGCGACTTCTGGAGTTTTCCGCCGCCGTGCCTTCATTCGTATCGATTCAAGCATTTGTCCTCCGGCAGATGTAAGCGTTGATGTGATTGAATTCCAATCAGTAGCGGAAGCGGTAACGAAGTTCAACGTAAATCTCGCGTGGATCGTTGAAATGAAACCCGCCAAACGTCAGGCTATTGTCGGTCAGCAGATGGCGGTTTCCGACGTTCAGGCCATTCACCGCTGCGGTGAAATTCTCGCCGAATGATTTTCCAACCGAAAGATCGAATGTCGTGTGTCCCGGCAGATAGGCGCCGGGAAATTCCTGGTTCGGCGAACCGTTCGTGAAGCCGGAGCCGTAGTACACATTTGCGGACGCAAATGAGCGCCACGGCAAAGCGGCCTCGAAGCCGGCATTGAGCGTGTTTCTTTGATCGTGATCCAGCGGAGAATAGCCCGGCTGCGAAAGACACGCCGGGCTGGACGGCGGAAAGCAGATCAATCCGCCGGTAATCGCGCCGCGGGCCTTCGCGACTTGATTCGAATAGGCGAGGTGCACTTGCCCGTGATGCCAGATGCGCGGCGAGCGAAGAGTCAGTTCCCAGGCTTCAATCAGAGCGCCGTTGATCGTAACGGGAAAGAAGATGTTCGATTCACCGACGTTGTTGTGGTCGAAGAAATTATTCGCTCGAGTCTGGAAGGTGTCCGCGTCCAGGGACCATCCGCGAATCGGAATCGTCACGCCGAACTGATGCTCTTCATCGCGTTCGCCATGCAGGGGGACGAAGCCGGTGTTGGAGGCGTTCGCGAACTCCAGCAGCGGCCCGGAAGCGGTCAGAAGCGGAGGCGCTTGATAATAGCGCCCGTAAAACGCTCGAAACACCCACTTCAAATGCGGAATGAGAAGCGCCACACCGAATCGCGGGCTGGTGGCGTTTTCCGTAATATCCGCGGTGAAATGGGTTTGTCGCACGCCGGCCATCAGCGTGAGCCAAGACGCGGCTTTGAATTTATCGTCGACGAATGTCTCGACGACGCCTCCGGCCGCGATTACGCGCGTGCGGAAATTAGGATTGCTGCCGTCGTTGAAGACAGCGCCGAAAAGTTGATTATCCTGTTGTCCGAATCCGTAGACGCCCACCTGGATGTCGTTGCGCGCGATATTTGCGTTGAAAGACGCCTGCAGGCCCGCGTAGTTCGAGGCGAGGTCGTCGGCGGTGCTGACCGGCAAATCATTCTTCGCGCCGCTGTAGTTTGTGCTGTTGTAGTGATAGAAGGGCGAGACGGTCAGCAGCATATTCGCATTGATCGTACGCACCCAGGAAAATATGGTGTAGCCATCGGTTTCGCGCTCACCGTCGCGAAGGCCCGCGCTCAGGGAATCGTTCGGGTCGTAGGGGATCTGATAGTAGTCCTGGCGGAGCGAGGTCACCAGCCGAAGCTGGTCCTTCGAATCGGCGTTGTAAATAAACGAACCAAACCCTCCGTAGCCATTTTCGGCGTCATGGAAGACTTGGCCGATGGGGGTCTCCAGCCCAAGGTTGCTGCGATTGCCGTTCACGCTCGCGAAATATGCAAAACGGCCGGTGTGGCTTCCGAAGTTGATCTGGTCGTTCGTCTGGTAGAAATTTCCAAAGCTGGTGACCAACTCCGCTTCGTTGTTCCGAGCGAACCCGGTTCGCGGGACCACGTCGAAAACTCCGTAAGTGCGGTCGCCGTACCCGGCGTCGTAGCTGCCTCGCTGGACTTCCAGGTAATCGATGTCCTTGGGATCGATTTGCGGGCCCAGATTGCTCGCGATACCTGTGTTGGGAATCTCCACGCCGTCGATCAGCCAGCTTACCTGATGCCCTCCGCGGACGTGCAATTGATCGTGCGTCACGTAAGAGCCGGGCACGTAGTCGGTGATCATCTGAAGGCTGTTGGTGCGGTCGGCACCGGGCGTGTGAGCGATGTCCGCTCGATCCACAAGAGTCGTGGGAGTTACCGAATCCACGGTCGCGACTTCCGCCTGCGCGGTAACGGTGGCGGTTTGGTTTACGGACGCAATGGCCAGCGGAAAATGGAGAACAGGCGACGAACCGGAAACCACGGTGACGGTCTGCTCCAGAGAGTCAAACCCCGGATGGCTTACAGTGACGATGTAATCGCCGACAGGCACCGCCGTGAACGTGAATTCGCCGTTCTGATCGCTCTGCGTAGTCTGCGACCAATCGGACGTTGCGGACTTGATCGTTACTTGCGCTCCGGCAATAGGCCGGTGCTGAGGATCATGTACGATTCCTCGAATACTTCCAAATACGCTCGCGTGCGCGAACGTTGCCATAAGAACCAACGCCACCGCCGGGAAAAAATGGCCCTTCCGCATACACACCCTCCCTTGCATCCGGATTGCTGAAACAGGGAAGCGCTGTTAGCTTCGGGGTGGCTGAAGCGGAACCGGCAGGGATGCGGACAAGAAGTCTGGCGTCTGAATCGAGATGCCTTGGCGAGATGCTGGTGGGCCGGCAATACGAGCGTGCTGGGAGGGCGTCGTCGGAGCCATCGGAGCGAACAAGCCATAATCCAACGGCACATGGCCCGGAATCATGCAGGCGCATTGAACCGCGTGGTGCGCGGCGACGCGATGGCAGAGCATCCCTTCCCGTGAACTTTTATTCATTGGATGGCGAGCCGGCACCGAGTGCCCGGCGTGCGGGAGGCAGCACATGCCATTGCACGCGGGCATGCCAGCAGAAGACGTGCGCGCCAGCAGCGCCAGCGGACCTGCCAGCAAGGCCATCATCACGAGAATTGCCTGAGCGTGACGCATCGAAGAAAGGCTACCACATTTCACGGAGTCTATGCGGCGCGACCGGATTTGCACTGGGAAAATGTTCGCGATAGTCTCGATGAATGGCACTTCCATTCAAGCTCATTTACGATGACCGATACGATCTGAATCTCGGCGCCCACGTTTTTCCGTCGCAAAAGTACAGGCTGGTGCAGGAACGGTTGCTCGCTGAAGGGCTTGCCTCCCAGGCGGATTTTCTCTCGCCGGAGCCGGCAACGGATGCCGACGTTCTTCGCGTTCATTCATCGGAATACGTTCGCAAGTTGAAGACAGGTTCACTTTCTTACACGGAAATCATGCGGCTCGAAGTCCCGTACTCGAAGCAGTTAATGCACGCATGCTGGCTCGCCGCGGGAGGGTCGATTCTTGCCGGGCAGCGGGCGCTGATCGAGGGATTCTCGGCGAATATCGGCGGCGGGTTTCATCACGCGTATCCAGATCATGGCGAAGGGTTTTGTGTGCTGCACGACGTTGCCATCGCCATTCGGCGGCTGCAGTTCGATCGCGCCATCGAGCGCGCCATGGTGGTTGACACGGACGTGCATCAAGGGAACGGCACGGCTGCCATCTTTCGAGAAGATCCGGACGTATTCACGCTCTCCATCCATCAAGAAAATAATTACCCGCAGCCGAAGCCGCCATCCACGATCGATATCAATTTGGCCGATGGGGTGGGAGACGAAGAATATCTCGGAACCCTCGAGAAGCATCTCAATCGAGCGTTTCATGGATTTGCACCCCAAATGTTGTTTTACGTTGCCGGCGCCGATCCTTACCGGGAAGACCAACTGGGCGGGCTGGCGCTGACGATTGCAGGGCTGGCGCGGCGCGACGCTCTGGTGCTTGATTACGCGCGGCGGAATGGCGTGCCGGTTGCCATTGCGCTCGCGGGAGGATATGCGCGAGACGTGAAAGACACGGTGCGTATTCACGTGAATACGATTCTCGCCGCTCGCGATGTGGCGCAGCAAGGCTCGCTGGGCGTCTCAGGTCGATCCGCTGGTACGCGTTGAAAGACTGTGCGATTGTTGCCTGGGCGCTGTACAGAATCTCAGCGAGATCCGGCCAGCGCGCTCTGAACCGCGGAGATCAGCGAAGCCGAGAAGGTTTCAGAATCGATGCCTTCGACGCGGAACGAAACTTTGCCGCTGCGATCGAAGACAATCACGGTGGGCAGTGTGGCGACGTTGAGGAAGTCGTCAAGACCGTCGGCGAAAACTGCCGGCATGCGCCATTTCTCGCGGGCCACAAAAGACGCTACAAGAGTCTCGTCTTCATCCGTATCCACCGCCAGGACCGCCACATCTTGGTTCCCGGCGTAGTCCTTCGCCACTTCACTCACGATCGGCTCGGCTTGGCGGCAAGGCCCGCACCATGTGGCCCAGAAACTCAAGACCGTGACCTTTCCGCGAAGGGGATCGAGAGGCATCGTCGTGC
>JANWJR010000009.1 GCA_025451835.1 Candidatus Acidiferrales bacterium
ACGCGACCCGGCCTGCGCGGTAGATTTCGCATACTCTTTTCTTGCCAATCTGCTCCATTTGCGGGCGCGCATTGCGAATCGCCGGCGGTGGGCATTAGGAACTCTCGAGGGCAGTCTTTCTTGTGGTTTCGTTGACACCCCTGGACGCGGCTGTTAGATTGCATTGATTGTGGTTGCACAGCGAAATTTGAGCCGGAGCCGCACGATTTGCATGGCGTGGATGGCCGCGACGGTAGTTCTTGCATCCGGATGCGCGGTCAAGAAGACACGGGTCCAGCCAGCACAGGTCCCCTTAACGCTGCAGGCGGCGACGAAAGAGCAGCTCGTCGGACGATATAACGGCGTGGCCAAGGCGATCACGTCACTGAATGCGACGGTGACGATGAAGCTGACCGCGGGATCGGCATATTCGGGAGTGATCGAGCAGTATCACGAAATAAACGGATTCATTCTGGCGGAGCGGCCCAAAGATATTCGCGTGATCGGGCAAGTGCCGGTGGTGGGAAAAGACATTTTTGACATGGTGAGCGACGGAACGACGTTCCATATATTCATCCCGTCGAAAAATAAGTTTCTCGAGGGTCCGGCGAATATCGAGAGGCCCGCAGCGAAGCCGATCGAGAACCTGCGGCCGCAGCATTTGATGGACGCGCTGTTTTGGCCAGTCATCGCGAGCGACGCGCCGGTATTATTTGAGGAAGCCACGGAAAGTTCGTCGAGCTTTTACGTGCTTACGGTCGTGCGACGGGCAAGCGAAAGCGCCGAGTCGCGCACTGCGAATGCCGGCGTCGCGGGGGCGCAATCCGATTGGGAAATTGCCCGGAAAGTGTGGTTCAGCCGGGTTGACTTAAACGTTGCGCGAGTAGAGACGTATGAGTCCGGGGGAAAAGTGAGCTCAGATACTCGGTATAACGATTGGCAGCCGGCGGGCGACTCGATCTACGCGCGACAGATCAATGTGTCGCGGCCGACCGATGACTACCAGCTTAAAATTAACATTGCGAAGCTCTCGGTGAACGAGCCCATCGCGCGCGATCGATTCGTATTGAAGCAGCCGCCGGGAACGGAACTGGTTCGAGTGGGACAAGATGCGAGTGCGGGGTCGCAGCATTGATCGGCTACATGATCGGCCACAATGTGATGCACCGGCCGGTGCGGACGCTCATTACCATTATTGCCGTGGCCGTGGAAGTGACACTGGTGATCATCGTTGTAGGGCTGACCAGCGGCCTGCTGAGTGAGTCGGCAAAGCGGATCGAGGGAGTGGGTGCGGACATTATGGTCCAGCCACCGTCGGCGTCTGTTTTCATGGCATTCAGCGGAGCTCCGATGCCGATTCGTCTGGGCGATAAATTGAAAGAGCTGGATTACGTGCAGGATGTCGCGCCGGTGCTGCTGCAGTTCAATTCGGTGAATGGCCTCGATATCATTTACGGAATCGATTCGGCGAGCTTCCGGTCGGTTTCAGGCGGATTTGTCTTCCACGAGGGGCACGGCCTGAAGAAGCCCGACGACATGCTGGTGGATGACATATACGCGAAGTCGAAGAAGGTGAAAGTCGGGCAAACACTGCGCATCCTCGAGCACGATTTTCACGTTGTAGGCATCGTCGAGCACGGCAAGGGAGCGCGGTTGTTCGTGGAATTGGCGACATTGCAGGCCATGGCCGGGGCGAGCGACAAGGCGTCGGTGTTTTTTATCAAGTGCGACAGGCCGGACCGCACCCCCGCGGTCATGGACGAAATCCGCCAGCTTCTTCCGCGCTACGAAATCCGGCCGCTGAAGGATTTCATCTCGCTGATGACGTCGTCGAATCTGCCGGGGTTGGGAGCCTTTATCAATTCGATGATCGGCATTGCCGTGGCGATTGGGTTCCTGGTGATTTTCCTTTCGATGTACACCACGATCATCGAGCGCACGCGAGAAATCGGGATACTCAAATCCTTGGGCGCGTCGAAGCCGTATATCGTGAGGATCATCCTGAGCGAAACCACCTTATTGTGTCTGGCGGGCATTGTGGGCGGCGTGGGTCTGAGTTTTCTTTGCCGTACGATTTTTCTCGATTTATTTCCCACGCTGACCATTTTGATTACGGCCGGCTGGATCCTTCGAGCGGCGGGGATCGCGATTGTGGGCGGATTGCTTGGCGCGGCCTATCCTGCGTGGCTTGCCAGCCGCCGCGACCCTGTTGAAGCACTGGCCTACGAATAGCGGTTCTTCTTGGTCTGGATGCGGCGGGCTTCGCGATGCGGTTCTGCGAATCTTCAATTCGTCGCAGACATCGCGATCGCGAAACACTTCCCTCATTGCAGACTGCTTGATTTGACGAGGAATGCGGTATCCTTTCGGCGCATTCATCGGCCGCGGACATGCATGCCCTAGGCAGAAATGGCAAACACGATTAATATATTTCCATCCACAGAAACGCTTTCATTCGCGGCGGAGCCGGTGTTGGAGCCGATTCTCAAGACCGAAAACCTTTGGAAAGTCTATCGGACGGGGCAAGTGGACGTGCCCGCGTTGCGCGGCGTCAGCATCGAGATATTTCCGGGTGAATTCGTGTCCATCATGGGGCCTTCGGGCTGCGGCAAATCGACCATGCTGCACGTGATCGGCGGGCTGGCGCGGCCAACGAAGGGGCGGGTGTTTCTCGACGGCAACGATTTGGCCGCCATGAGCGATTCGGAAAGAACGCTGCTGCGGCGGCACAAGGTGGGATTCGTATTTCAGAAATTCAACCTGCTGCCCACGCTTGACGCCTATCACAATATCGCGCTCGCGCAGCACCTTCATGAGAACGGTTTCGATCCACACCGGTTCGACGTGGTCGCGAATCTTCTGGGCCTGGGCACCCGGCTGAAGCACAAGCCGTCCGAGCTTTCGGGCGGAGAGCAGCAGCGCGTCGCTATCGCGCGGGCCATCATCAGCGAACCGAAGATCGTGCTGGCGGACGAGCCAACCGGGAACCTGGATACGAAGAGCTCGGACAACGTTCTGGGTATCCTGCGGCAGCTCAACAAGGATCTTGGGCAGACCATCGTGATGATCACGCACAATCCGGACGCGGCGGCGTACGGCAACCGCGTCCTGCACATGCGCGACGGCCTTGTCGTTGACGGCGCGAACGTTCACTAAGATGAGGACGCTGTGGCGCGGACTCGTGCGAATCATCTTCTGGTCCTACGAACGCGGTAGCTGGCCCTATGACGTGATGGTGATCGCCATCGTGATCTTCGTGCTCGCGACTCCACGCGCATGGTTTCACGATCAACCGCAGTCACACGCCTCCGCCCCTCAGACACCTGCAACGCGGACAAGCAGGTATCGGTTGGACGCCGCGCTATTCCCCCCAGAGAAACTCTCGTCACGCGTCACGCCGGAACTGGAACGGGATGCCCATGACGCCCTGGAGCGTTCGGTCGACGAGCTAAGGGGCCAAACGTTTCAGGTGATTCAGATTGATCCCGTTCGCGCGGGCGATGGCTCCGTACTTTACTACGAGGTGACCGTGCACCGCTGAGGGCGAACTGCCACTCTTCGTATCACGCATACCCCAGGCTTCGATTGCCAGAAACCGCACTCGAACTCGTGCGTCCAATCGCTGTGCTATGATGAATTGCCTGCCCGGTTCTTAGCCGTGCCTGCCGGGAGAATTATCAATTGGAAGAAAATTGAAAGTAATATTCGCTACTTTTGCCATTTTTATGGCGCTTTCGGCGTGCGGATGGGCCTGGGCCAGCCAAAATCACGGACCGCTGACGATTGATTTTGTGCTGAGACAACTGGATGGGGCGGCCGCCGATTTCCGCAGCTTGTCGGCAGATGTGGAGCGTACGAAGGTGACGGTGGTCGTTGACGATAAGTCCACCGAGAGCGGCAGCTTGCTTGTGCGCGGAGACAAAATGCTGCTCGAGATGAAGGCTCCCGATCCCCGCACGATTCTGCGAACGGGCGATAATCTTTACATTTACACACCGGGGCTGAAGAGGGTGGAAGAATACAACCTCGGCAAGAACCGCTCGCTTGTGGACCAGTTTTTGCTGCTGGGATTGGGCACATCCGGGCGGCAACTTGCGAAATCGTACCGAATCGCCATACGGGGCGAACCCACAGTAGGCGACGCGAAGACCGTTGAGCTCGAGCTGACGCCGAAATCGGGCAAAGTGCTCGAGCAGATTTCGAAGATTCAGATATGGTTCAACGAATCAACGTGGCTTCCCGTGCAGCAGAAATTTTTCGAAGCGGGGTCGGAGGATTATTCCTTGGTCCACTACTCGAACATAGTGAAGAACCCGCCGATCAAAGATTCGGAGTTCAAATCCCGCTGGCCGAAGGGCACCGAAAAGATCAAACCGCAGCAATAGTCTGCTCGGCGCAACCTCGATAGTTCAGTTCAAACATCACAATTCTAGTTCGCTTTGCGATTATGTTCCGGCTTTGCTGTTCCTTGCTTCCCGACGCCCGCGTTCAGAGCTTCATGCGCGAGGAGGGCGCGCTTGCGGTCCAGGCCCCAG
Source organism: Candidatus Acidiferrales bacterium (assembly GCA_025451835.1). GTDB lineage: Bacteria > Acidobacteriota > Terriglobia > Acidiferrales > UBA7541 > Palsa-295. The sequence continues at coordinate 4,515 of JANWJR010000009.1, forward strand.
CGATAGCCGGCCAAATTGCCGTCCTGGCGAACGACGCGGTGGCACGGGACAACGACCGATACTGGATTGGTGGCGCAGGCGCGAGCGACGGCGCGAATGGCGCTGGGTTTGCCGATGGCTCGCGCCACTTCGCTATAGGTTTTCGTCGCGCCGTAGGGGATTCGCCGCAATTCTTCCCAGACGCGCCGCTGAAACGCGGTTGCCTGTACGTCGGTCGGCAGATCGAGGTGCGGCTCATGCCCTTTCAAGTGTGCAAGTATTGTTTCGACCCATGTTTCGAGGCCGCTCCGATCCCGCCGGACTTCCGCCCGCGGATATTCTTTTCGGAGTGAGGCTTCCAGTTGCGGGTCGGATTCCCCGAGATATAGCGCGCTGATGCCCCGATCCGTCGCCGCGACGAGGAGTCGGCCGAGTGACGAGCTGACAATGGTGTACCGAATTTTCATCCCTGCGCCGCCGCGGCGATACGTTGCCGGCGTCATGCCCAGATGCGAAGGCGCGCGTTCGTAAAGCCGGCTGCTGGAGCCGAAACCTGCGTCGTAGAGTGCCGTGGTCACGTCGTCTCCTTTTCTCAATCGCGATTTTAGCCGGCGCATCCGCCGGGCATCCGCGTACTGCCGCGGAGTGATGCCCATCACGCTGCGAAAGGCGCGTTCGAGTTGATACGGGCTTATTTGCATCGACGCGCTGAGAGCGCCGAGCGTCAAACTTGCTTCGGCCGAGCCGGGGGGCGCGTCGCCCCTTGCTTCCAGTTTCGTTTCGATTTCCTTGCAAATGCGCGCGGCGATTTCCGTCTTCGGATCACGTAGATGGACTCTCTGTGGGCGGCATCGAAGGCAGGCACGAAATCCTCCTTGTTCCGCGGCTTCGGGAAGCGGGAAAAACACCACTTGCTCTCGCCGCGGCTTACGCGAAGGACAAGATGGGCGACAGTAAATGCCGGTGGAACGCACGGCATAAACGAATGCACCGTCAGCCCCGCGGTCCCGATGCTGAACGGCCTGCCAGCATGCTTCGCCCTGACGGAACGGAGGCGCGCTCCCACGAAGTTCTGCGTTGCGCGTCCGGATTGGGCTTGTTCTCATGTGAATGGCTCGACTCTTCCACCGAACGAACCGAAATTAACAGAGTGCGCAAAGCAGTGCTATCCGAATCTTGCGACCAAACTCTTTTTCGCAGAAGACAAACGGAATGCCTTCAAACACAAGCTCTTACGGCACAACTGCTCCCCGGCAACGCGGCAAGGTAGAAAAAAAGCCGCGCCATGACGCGGACCGAAAACCATTGAAGGGTAACCGGTCAATTCTGCTGGGATCCGTCAAAACGGGCGCTAGAGGAGGGTGTGCCGGAATGTTACATATACGTCAACTTTCGCTTGACTTTCGTTGACGCCCCTCGACGTTACGCGCATATTGGCACAACTGAATGGGGGTCCATTCACAGCAAGTGCTTGGGGGATATGAAAATGGGGGCTGCTCCGAATCGTGCAATCCAGCAGGCGGCAGCATCGCCGCAGCGTGATTTTGAAGGGCTTCAAACAATCTCCATAGCAACAGCGCGCAAGCCGGGACCGAGACGCTTTGCGCGAGTTCCCACGTACGCGGTCGGCGTGGCGCAAGAGCGCAGATGCAACCCGCGCGCTAAACTTTCACTGCCGCTGCGTTTGATTCGCGTGGAAGACGTGCCGGAAGCGTACCCGGTGACGCTCGTTACGCGTAACATCAGTTCGAGCGGCATATTTTTCCTGGCTCCGCGCGACTTCAAGCCGGGTACCGCGATTGAGCTGGAAGTGGCGCTGGTGGACAGGCCGCTGGGCATGGGCCGAGTCCAGATGTATACGGCGGCTCACATCGTTCGCTCCGAGGACGTCGAGGTTCCGGGCTGGCGGGGCTACGCCGCAAGCTTCGATGATTTCGCCCTGCGGCGCGACGACGGCCTGCCGGGTCGCTAGCGCGACTCCACAGGCGCATTTCTCTGATACGATCCTCGCATCGTGAAACGCACGCGTTTTTCTGCACGGTTCATCCTTTTCGACTGGGACGGCACGCTGCTCAATTCGTACGACGCCGATGTCCGCGCCTATATCACCATGTTTCGGGCATTCGGGATTGAGTGGGGGCCGAAAGAATTCGCACGGCATTACTCCCCCAATTGGTACCGTGTGTATACGGCTGCACGGTTGGCTCGCGCACATTGGAGCAAGGCTGACGCGCTTTGGGGGCGCGCGTACAGAAATGAGAAGCCGGGACTGCTGCCGGGAGCGAGACAAGTACTGACGGTTCTCAAGAGAAGCTATATTTTGAGGATCGTCACGAGCGGGAATCGCGCACGGGTTCGTCGCCAGCTCCGCGAATTCGATCTCGACAGGCATTTTTCCGCGCGCATCTGCAGCGAGGATGCTGCGAAACGCAAGCCGCATCCGGCTCCGCTGCGGGCGGCGCTCGCGAATCTCCACGCGCGACCGGATGAATGCATCTACGTCGGCGATACGGCCGAAGACGTTCAAATGGCCCGTCGCGCCGGAGTGCGCGCCATCGGCGTGCTAGGACCTTTCCCAACCGCAGAACGCCTTCGAGCATCACGGCCTGAGGCGCTTCTGCGTTCAATTCGCGAGTTGCCTCGATACGTGTGTGCAACGACTGACTCGACCATCTTCGCGTGAGTCACGGTTGATTTGGCGGTGGGGATTCACCGTTGGCGAAGGCGGTTGGGGTGGGGGGTCTTTGCGGGGGCTTCTGCGCCTGGCGCAGAGCTGCCTTTCGGAGGCGGAGCAGCGGCATCGGCTGAGCTGAGCCTGAAATCGGTGGCGTGGATGACCAGGTGCAGATGCACTTCATCGCCCTGCGCTCCATCGATGTAATCGTCCGATCGGGTGTAGGTTGGCAGCCAGTACTTGTCCTGAAAATTTTCGCGGAACGTTTCAAACATTGTAAAGGGAAGCTTCGTTCCCTCGGATTCAATTTCACTCACGAATTTCCCGTAGCTCTTGACGATCGCGAAATCATGATCGTCCACCCAGACCAGGCCGTCGAAAAACCGGCGCTTACGGCTTAATTGCTTTGGCTTGGCGCGGAACACGTAGGTATGCAACTCGTCGAGCTTTTCGTCTCCCACGTATTGAATATCGTAGTTTGTGACCTCGTCCGTGGTAAGGACGAACAGCGGCACGCTCATGATTGTGTGAACGTCTTCCAGCGAGAACTGGATGCTCTTTAGAGTGCCTTCGGGAGGTTTTGTGACGCGAAAATAACGCTGCCCATCCGGTTTGTTGTACACCTCGCCAGCGGCTGTAAACTTACTGGGCGGATTGCCGGACTCTTCGATTCGGACCGCATCGCTGAAATCGTAAAGCTGATATTCCTTTTTCATCACATCTTCGTTCGCTGTGAATTTCTGGATGATTTGATCGGCCGGAATGGGCGGAGGGCCGGGATGCGGGATATTCGAGATGCGATGTACCTGAAACTTTGGCGGAGGGGTCATCGGGCCATTGTCCTGCGCCCGCGCATGCGGCGCGGTTGCAAGAACCGCGAAAGCCAGAAAGAACGTGGGGAATATCCGACGCATCTTGGGGTTCTTTTTCAGTACGTCTAGCAACTTGTTAAAAAAATTCGGGCGTCATTCTGAGAGCCGCCTTGTGGCCCGAAGAATCTCTCTTCTCGTCGGCATTCTTGCACGAGAGATTCTTCGCTTCACTCAGAATGACGATCGCAGCGAATCTTGCAACAGGGTGTTAGATGCAACCAGTAACCCGGGCGTCGTATCCCCCGGTCCAAAATTCACGGCTCGTACCCGCAGCCTGCCACCAATTCTGCCACGTTCTTGGAAACTCCAGCCATGCTGGCGATATTTCTCGGGTTTCGAAGTGCGGGCGGTCTGATAAGATCTGGAATTTCCGGCGCAGGGTGCCGACTAGCAGTGCATGACCCAAACCAGGCGCGTCGCTACTATGTCACCGGTATGGTGCAGGGGGTGGGGTATCGCTATTTCGCGCGGCGAGCGGCGCAGCGGCTTGGTTTGGCGGGATACGCGAAGAATTTGCGAGATGGCCGCGTCGAAGTCTACGCCGTAGGTCCGCCGGCTCTGCTGATGGCGCTTCGAGCCGAACTCGAACGGGGACCTCATTCTGCCTCGGTTTCGAGTGTCGCGGAGCAAGACGCGCAGATCGAAGCGGGATATGCGGAAGGGTTTGTGGTCGAGCGCGACGCCCGGTGAAAGAGGAGATCATGGACGACCTAAAAACTCTGATTCGCGAGATTCCCGACTATCCAAAACCGGGAATCCTGTTTTACGACCTCACGACGCTGCTCATGGACCCGCGGGGATTCCACTTACTCGTGGACCGGCTCTGCGAACACTACAGCGACGGCAAGAAGGTTGATCTCGTGGTTGGAATCGAAGCGCGTGGATTCATTTTCGCGCCGGCGCTGGCATACCGCCTGGGCGCGGGATTCATTCCGGTGCGCAAGCCGAAAAAACTTCCGTGGAAGACGGCATCGGTGACGTACCAGCTCGAGTACGGTAGCGACCAGTTGGAAATTCACGAAGATGCCATCCGGCGAGGGCAGCGCGTTCTGCTTTGCGACGATCTGCTGGCCACCGGTGGCACGGCGGCGGCAGCGATCGATCTGGTGCGCCGGCTCGGAGGCGAAATCGCAGGCGCGGCTTTCGCGGTTGAGCTGAGGTTTCTGAACGGCCGCACGAAGCTTCCAGGTGTGGATGTGTTTTCATTATTGAAATACGACAAATAAGGTGGGGTGGATTTTTACGACGGCCGGTGTTGCCGCTGGCGGATGACTTCGAAGAGCATGACGCCGGCGGCGACAGAAACGTTGAGCGAGCGAACCGGCCCAGCCGTAGGAACCGAAACGAGGAAATCGCAGCGCTTGCGCGTCAGTTCATGCAGCCCCTCGCCTTCGCCTCCAAGGACGATTCCGACAGGTCCTTTCAGATCGACCTCGGTGTAGCGCTTCTCCGCCCGCTCGTCCAAGCCCACGAGCCAATATCCAGCTTCCTTCATTTCTTCCATGGCGCGAACCAGATTCTTCACGCGAGCAACGGGCAGATGTGCCAGCGCGCCAGCCGACGCGCGTTCAACGGTGTCGGTTAATCCAGCGGCGCGGCGCTCTGGAATGATCACGGCGTTTGCACCCGCGGCGAGTGCCGTGCGGACAATCGCACCGAGGTTGTGCGGATCCTCGACTCCATCGAGAATGACGAGCAAGCCATTTTCCGCAGCATTCTTTGGGCCAGCGCGAAGTATGTCTTCGAGTTCGACGGCGGGCTTGGCAGCGGCTAGCGCGGCGACGCCTTGATGCTCGCGTGTCCCGGCCACGCGATCGATTTGCTGGCGGTCTTCAAATCGCACCGGTACGCTGCGCGATTTTGCAAGACGTACGATTGCTTCCACGCGGTCTCCGTGGCGGCCGCGCGCGATTACGATTCGATCGAGAGCGCGGCCTGCCGTTAGCGCCTCTTCGACCGCATGGAAGCCCGTAAGCCAGTTCATCTCTTAACAGTTCCGTATCTCATGAAGTGCGCGAAAAGGAAGCACCGGGCAGCCATCAGCCCGCTCAACCTTCGAGCGTGGCGATCGTGTGGGCTGCGATGGCTTCGCCCCGGCCGATTTCACCGGTGCCTTCGTTCGTCTTCGCCTTCAGATTGATCTGTTCGGGTGCGATGCCGAGCGATTTCGCAAGCGCCTCCCGCATGGCGGGAAAATGCGGGCCTAGCTTGGGGCGTTCAAGGATCACGACGGCATCGAGATGGCTGATGCGCAGGCGCCGCTCATCGAGCAATTTCCCTGTGTGCTCGAGGAAAAGCAAACTCGACGCCCCTTTCCATTTGGGGTCGGTGTCCGGGAAATGCGTACCGATGTCGCCAAGCCCGGCCGCGCCGAGCAGCGCATCGCACAGAGCATGGCTCAAGACATCACCATCGGAATGGCCTACTGGGCCCTTGTCGAAGGGAACTTCGATACCACCGATAATCAACTTCCGCCCTTCAGCCAAGCGGTGCAGGTCGTAGCCGATTCCGCAGCACACGATTCGCCGCTGCGAAGAAACGGTGTCCGAGTGTGTCGCAATGGCTGAGGACAGATGGCGCGCAATAAAGGAATGAATGTCCGCCTCGGATAGCCCAGCCCTCGTAAGACGCTTCTGCAATTGCGCATTTCCACGAAGAATTCCGAGCAGAAGATGCACGGGCTCGATGTCTTTGGATGCGAACTTGGTCGCCAGTCCGGCGGCCGAAGTCATCGCGTCCTTGGCGGCCTGGTCCAGTGGGATTTCCTTCGATGGTGCGCCTTTTTCGCCTGGCACGACTGGTTCCATCGAAAGCTCGGAAGCTTCACGCACATCGAGACCAGACTCTCGCATTTTGAGGTTTGAAAACAATTCAGGCATTTCCTTGCGAATTCCAGCAAGAAGATGGAGCACGGATATTTCCTGCGATCGGTCCAGCGAAGCGGCGTTGCGTGCCCAGAAGATCGTACGTCGCGCCTTTGCGTCAAAGCGTTCAAACATGCTTATGCCTTTTGGCGCTCCTGATCGAGGTAGAAGCGGGCGAGGTCCATGTCTGATGGGCGGGTGATTTTGAAATTGCGCTCGGAGCCGAGCACAACGAATACGTCATGGCCGAAGCGCTCAACCAGAGCGGCTTCGTCGGATGCCGAGGCCCCGTCCTGCCGGGCCTTGCGAAAAGCATCGCGCAATAAGGGGTACGCGAAGGCCTGCGGCGTCTGCGCGAGCACGATGCGTTCGCGGGGGATGGTAGCCGTGATCAGCGCGACATCCTCCGGCAGGCTTGCGCGCTTCACTTCCTTCACGGTATCGATGGCCGGGATGCCGAGGATGGCTGCGCCGCGCAGGCGGGCTTCGGCGATCACGCGGTCGAGCTGTCCGGGCGTGACAAACGGACGAACCGCGTCGTGAACCAGAACGATTTCAGTGGATGGGTCCACCTGAGCGAGAGCGTTGGCTACCGATTGCTGGCGCGTGTCGCCGCCATGAACCACGCGGGCGGGCCGGCCCAGAGCGGCTTTTGCGAGTCTGTCCTCGAGGGAAACAACGTCGTCCGCTCGCGTGGCGATGAAGAAATCCGTGATCGCCGAGCAAGCTGCCAGGCGTCGCAGAGCAAAAACAATAAGTGGCATGCCGCCGAGCTCGAGGAATTGTTTCGGCTTGTCGGCACCCATGCGGGTACCGAGTCCGGCGGCAGGAATGATTGCGGCGATGCGGCTCATGTGAGGGGCAACAGTCTATCGCAATAGTGCGGTCGGGCGCGAGCGCAAGCGAGAAAATGGAAGCTCGTGTTTCAGGAGCGGCCGGATTCCGGATACAGCGGGCGTGGGGGACGTTCGCCTCCCCCTTCCGCAGTCCGGGAGCCGCTTGGCGATTCGCCGGGCGAGCTCGATGTTTGCCGCTGCGATTGTTCACCGCGCTCGTCGTAGCGTCCGAAGATCATCTTTCCGGCGGTAGTCTGGTGAACCGACGTCACGTTGATATCGATAGTTTTGTTGATCATTTTGCGCGCGCCATCGACGACGACCATGGTTCCGTCATCCAAATAAGCAACGCCCTGGTTGAACTCTTTGCCTTCGCGCAGGATGAAAACGCGCATGGCTTCTCCCGGCAGGACGACCGGTTTCAAAGCGTTCGCGAGCTGATTCACGTTCATGATCTCGAGGCCCTGCAGAGTGGCGATCTTATTGAGGTTGAAGTCATTGGTGACGATTTTTGCGTTGTAACGTTTGGCCAGCTCGATCAATTTCAAATCGACGTCGGCAATCTGCATAAAATCGTCTTCCGCAATTTGAACTTCGAGGTGCGTCATCTTCTGGATGCGCTGCAGCACTTCGAGGCCTCGGCGGCCGCGCTGGCGCTTTAGGGGGTCGGCCGAATCGGCAACAAGCTGCAATTCGTGCAAGACGAACTGCGGAATGATGATCGTCCCGTCGAGAAACAGGGCATCGGCGATATCCGCGATGCGCCCGTCGATGATAACGCTGGTATCGAGCAGCTTCAGGGAGTGCCGAGTGCTGCGCTCCGTTCCGAAAAGCCCCCCGAGCGCTTGCAGATTCAGCATGTCACCCTTGTTCGCGCCCACGATGAGTCCGATGTAGGTCATGACCAAGAAAATGCCCAGACTGAAGAACGATCGCGTACTTTCTGGCATCGTGGTGTGCATCAGAATCAGCGATGTGAGGTAAGCGCCCAGAATGCCGAGGATCGAGCCGGTGGCTGCGCCAATCAGGCGCCTGAGGCTCGCGCGGCGCAACCTGATCTCAAACAGGATCACCGCGATCGCAAAGGCCAGGCCTGCAATCGACCCCGCTTCCTTCGAAATACTGAATGGCCGGAAATGGAATCCGGCAGCAACGCAAACAGCGGTGAAGATCAAGCGGATAGCAAGCATATCCCAAAAAGTGCCGACTTGATCGTGAGAGGTCCGGGCAAGAGCCACACGCCTGGTGGAAGAAGGATCGGAAGGAGCGAGGGGCGATGAATGAAGGGAAGAACCAGGGTTCCTTTGCATGGAGTTCACCTTATGAAAGTTATGATCGATTCAACCGTTATGATTTTCTAAACGCCGCGCATTCTGTTCGCGGCTTCTATGAATACTTACAAGGTGGCGGATAAAAATGGAGCACCCTATGAAACTCTATTATGTTGGCAGTATAACATCGGGAATGATGAGTACGTCAACCAAGCCACTTAGACTAACCGAGCTGCAAAGGAAACGCCTGACGCACGTCTGATGCAGATCAACCTCAGGCCATGGAATTCGTCATTCGTAACGCAAGGCATCCATCGGTTCAATGCGGGTGGCGCGGAGCACCGGAACGATGCAGGCGGCGAGCGCGATCGCAGCGAGAAGGATCGCGACGCCGGCAAAAGTGAGCGGATCGGTGGCGCTAACTCCGTAGAGTAGGCTGGCCATCAGCCGAGTAAGAGACAGCGCCGCAATCACGCCGACGGCAATGCCGATTCCGGCGAGCTTTGATCCGTGGCCGACGACCAGGCGGAGCACGTCGCTTTGCTGGGCACCGAGAGCCATGCGTACGCCGATTTCGTGCGTTCGCTGCGTCACGAGATAGGCCATCACACTATAGAGACCGACAGCCGCGAGCAACACAGCCAACGCAGCGAATATGCCGAGCAGATACGTTTCGACGGTGGCGTCTTGCATGGACTGCGCGACAATCTGATCCATCGTTTGCGGGCGAAACAAGGCAAGGCTGCTGTCGAGCTCGCGGACATCGCTTCGAATCCCGCTGAGAACACTCATTGGGGCAACGCTCGTCCGAACAGCCAGGTCAACGCCAAAGCCTGGACTACCGAGAGTGAGAGTCAGAGGGTAGTAAGCCTCCGGAATGATGCGATCGCGAATGTTATCCCATTCCTTGGTGTCGCCAACGACGCCGATCACCGTCACCTTTATTCCATTCTCATTGAAGACTTTGCCGACGGCATCCCGGTTAGGCCAATAGGTTTGCGCCATAGCGCGATTGATCACCGCGACGAAAGTAAGATCCGATGGCACAGACTTGAGATTCGGATTCTGCTTATAAAGATCATCGATTTTCAGATTCACGTCGGCGGTGTGTTGCACGTCTTCCGGCGTGAAATTGGCGCCCTGAAGCAGCGGAATTCCAAATGTGCGGAAATAATCCGGGGTGACGTAATTCCATTCGACGAGTTGGTTGGCATGCGACGGATCTTTATCACCATCCACGGTGACGTATCCGTTCGTACCGCCATCAAGGGGAATCTCCGTCGAGACGGAAGCAGCCTGCACTCCCGGCGTATGATCGATGCGATCGAGGAGCCGGTCGTAAAATTCGCGCCGCGCTGCCAGCGTTGTGTATTTGGTATCCGGCAGAATGACTCCCATCGTGACGACGTTCTTTGCCTGGACACCGATATCAGCGCCGCGCATTCGCGCGAAACTGCGCAGCAACAGGCCAGCGCCTACGAGCAGGGCAAGAGACACTGCGATCTCGCCGACGACCAGCGCATCGCGAAGCGCGCGCCGCCAGCCCGACGGGCTTACAAGCGCCTGAGCGCTCGACTTCAGTTCTTCGCTCAGATTTAATTGCGACGCGTGAAGCGCTGGAGCAAGCCCGAAAAGCACGCCGACCAGCACGCTCACGACAACAGTGAACAGCAGGACCGTGATATCAATTTGCACGGGAGCGGCCGCCGGAATCGGCAGCGTTTTCACTGATTGAAGAAGGTCGACGCACCACCACGCGCCCGCAAGGCCGACGGCCGCTCCTACCAACGCCAGCAAAATGCTTTCGGTAAGCAACTGGCGCACGACACGCCAGCGGCTCGCGCCAAGCACGGCCCGCAAAGCGATTTCGCGCTGGCGGCTTGCGGCGCGAGCGAGCAGAAGGTTGGCGATATTGGCGCAAGCAACGAGCAGCACGAGGGCGACTGCACCGAGGAGAATCAAAAGCGCCGGCCTGGAATCCCCCGTTAGCCCCTCTTTGAGGGGAATGACGATGGCGGCTACTTTAGCGTTATTGTCCGGATACAATTTTGCAAGGCCAGCGGCCACAGTTGCCAAATCCGACCGCGCTTGAGCGACAGTTACTCCGCTCTTCATACGCCCAATCGCGCGATAGGAATGCCAGCCGCGCTTAGTGAGCGTCTTTTGCGACATGTCCATGGGCATCCAGATATCGGTGTGGGCAACCGCGGAGGACGGGAAATTGAACCAGGATGGCATGACGCCGATGAGGGTGTAGGCTTCATCATTCAATTCGATCGATTTCCCAATCGCATCGGGCCGGCCGCCGAAGTGCCGCTGCCAGAAGGAGTAACTTAAGATCGCGACGTGATTTCTTCCGGCCTGGTCTTCACCGGCCGAAAAATCGCGGCCAAGTTTCGGCTGAACTCCAAGAACGGAGAAAAAATTGCCTTGCGTGCCGGTGACCGCTGCAGGCTCGGTTTCACCCGCGCTGCTTGCGTTGTAGTCGCGACCCCAGGCGTACAGGCTCGTGGCGTCGAAGGTGCGATTTTGGGATTGCCACGCGAGATAGTCGGGGCCGGTGAGGGGATAGTTGCCAGGCGCGCTCTCAGTTTCCCAGAGCTGGACCAGCCGGCCGGGATCCTTGAAGGGTAGCGGACGAAGCAAGACAGAATTGATCACCGAGAAAATAGCGGTGTTGGCGCCGATGCCGAGCGCAAGCGTCAGCACGGCGACG
>JANWJR010000010.1 GCA_025451835.1 Candidatus Acidiferrales bacterium
CGGCTTCCGCCGGGACGGCAGACAGCGCGCCAACGGCTCAATCGTTAGCCGCATTCGCGGAATTCAAGAAGCTGCTTGACGAAAAACTGGCAGACTGGGAAACGCTGAAGCGGCAAGACGTGCCCGCCCTGAATCAGAAGCTCAAGACTGCGGGCATCGCACCAATCGCGATCGGCGATGCCAATTCACAATGAATGCATTCGAGCGCCTGCCTGCAACGGCAGTTCCTCGGCTTTGAGGCCTGATAGGGACGCCAGCGAAGCGTGCTTACTTGTACTCCGCTGGCACCGGAGCCGGTTCCTTGGGGGCCCCGGGCTGCGGATTCTTGCTTCCCCGCAATAAATCCACGGCGGCGCGATACAGGCGTGACCGGACCTCGTGGCGCTCGTTCGCTCGCGTGATATAGCGGATGAACACGTTTATGCCCGAACCGCTTGGCCGGACGCTCATCGATGGCGCCGCCGAAAACGAGCGCTTGGCATAAACAGGCGTGACACGCGCCCACTCTTGCTCTGCCAGATGCGCGTTCGCCGCGGTCTCCTCGCTGACTGTTTTCTGTATCGCCTCGGCCGTTACGTATGGGTCGGCGTCTCCCGGCACCTGCACCTCCAATTCGTCCCACAGCCACTGGCCGGTTGTCGAAAAATTGAAGTAGTGGCCCTCGATTGCGAAGCTATTGACGAACGTGACCTTCCGGCCCGTGGGATGTCCGGCATCGGCCCAGCTTCCCGTTTCCAAAAGCACCGTACGGAACACGCCAACTTCGAGGACTTCCCCACCGACGCCGTTGATCTCCACCCAGTCCCCGGGGCGAATGCCGTCCTTCCCCATAAGAACGAACCAGCCGAAGAACCCGACGATGAAATCCTTGAGGGCGACGGTCAGGCCTGCGCCGGTAAGCGCGGCTACGGCTGCAAAATTGTTTGGGACTCCGAAGATTACCAGCAGGATCAGAACGATGCCCGCTCCCTGCAACCCGAACATCGCCAGAGCCCGCATGGTGTGCAGTTGGCGCCGGTCGCCGGAGAGGTCCGCGAAAAACCTCTGTACCCATTCGTTCGCGGCGAAGACGCACAGGGCGATGAGAAGTATCCATAAGAGCGACTTCAACAGGTCATACTCGAAAGATTGTTTTCGCGCGGTGACGAGCGTGAGCCAATCGCGATAGGTGGAGGCGAGACTCTGTTCGTCCTCGATTCTCTTGTCGTAGCCGGCGAGGTTTTTCTGCTCTTGCGTAAGATGCTTGACGAAATCCAAAGCCGACGGCGGCGCGGATGTAGCCGCGGCGGTCTGCGGCTGGGCAGTTTCTTGCTCTGATGCAGCGGGCTTGTGAAGAATCTTTCGCTGTGCTTTTTCCTCCTTTAGCTCCTTTTCGAGCGCGTCGTGAGAGGCAGACAGAGTTGCCGCGCGCGATTGCGCGTCGTGCTGCGCGGCGCGAAGCAGCCTTTCCTTCGCCCGGAGTGAACTCCAGGCTTCCATCTGTGCCATCACATTTGCAGACTGCGTCGTTTCGGGCGAAGCGGCGGCCGTCGCAATCTGCGCGCCGGTTTTGTGGACTTCCGAGGCTTCGTGCTGATCGAGTTGTTGTTGGACCGTGGCCCTCTTGTCGCCACCCGCGCGAATAAAATCCTGATGCGCATCATCCAGCTCATCTTGATCGAGCGATGCCTGCGCTTGTGCAAGCACAATCTCTTCTTTGAGGTCGTCTTTGGCGGCCGCGCGAGCCTTGGCCAATTGACTCGTAAGCGCCGCCAGTTGTGCTTGATCCGCCGTCACGCGATCCTGAGCCTGCTTGATTCTGACGGCTAGTCCGCGCGTTTCTTCCGTAAGCGGAGCGGGATTTTCCGCGGCGTTTTCCAATGCCGCGGAAAACGCCAGGTCTACCGAATTATCACCGACGCGCAAGGCTTGCTCGGCGTAGTTCTTCTCGAGCTTGGAAACAGCCAGTGGCGCAAGTCGTTCAGCTGTATCGAGCGGCTTGGTATCAACCAGCGTGGAGGAAAGTTTCGAGGCCTTCCAAAGCGTTTGGACGCGCTCCCGGTAGTTCGCCCAATCCCGGGTGTAAATCAAAGCCGCGCCGGTAAGCAAAAGCAGCGCAACCAGGCAGCCAAGGATCGCCTTGTTATAGCTTTTCATGGATTTCTAACTGAAGACCGATTGTAGTATGAGCCCGTGCGCCCGTGCGGAAAAACCGGCGTCCCGTTGCACTATGTAACAGCATGGAGCTTCCCAGCCTCAACCGCGCCTTGACGAGACCACTTTTGTAATTGGAGAATCGTTTTGCTTCGTTCGCGCCGCGTGGCGAATCGAAATGCGTGCATTCTGCAAATGAAAGGAACGGCTGGCGTGAAGAAACAGCAGCACAAGATCGAAGGGAATTTGAAAACGCAGCCGCATGCCTTCGGGCCGACGATGAAGGAGCGCATCAACGCGGGCAAAGCGCTTCGCGAGACTGTTCCGCGAACTTCTCATGCAAAATGGGCGCCACACAAAAACCGGCCGGATCCCATTGAAGCGTTGAAAGCCTCGGATCGCGGGCGCCTTCCCGACCTTCTTCCAATCCGCTACGGCCGTATGTGCCAATCGCCGTTCGCGTTTTTCCGGGGCGCTGCGGTTCTGATGTCCTGGGATCTAGCGCGAACGCCCAATACGGGTCTCCGAGTGCAAGCCTGCGGCGACTGCCACATTTCGAATTTCGGCGGATTCGGATCGCCCGAGCGCCGCCTGCTTTTTGACATCAACGATTTCGACGAAACGCTTCCAGCGCCGTGGGAATGGGATCTCAAGCGTCTGGCAGCGAGCATCGTCCTCGTCACCCGCGAGCGCGGTTTGCGAGAAAGCCATTGCGGCGATGCCGCGTGTGCCGCGGTTCGATCGTACCGCGAGCACATGCGCGATTACGCAACGATGCGCGCGATCGAGGTATGGTACTCGCATCTCGACGCTTCGGTTCTAATCGACGATGCGGCGACCGAGGCTAGCAAGAAAAAGTGGCAGGCGGCCGAGGATGATGCACGCTTGCAGACCGCCGCGCATGTCTTTCCGAGGATTACGGACGTAGTCAACGGGCAGCGGAGAATCGTGGATCGTCCGCCGCTCGTCTACCATCCCCGGCACACGGAAAAGTTCGAGAAGGACATTCGCGACATCTTCCATCGGTACCGCCAGTCGCTTCCCGAGGAGCGGCGCGTGGTCTTAGACCGATACCACATGGTGGATATCGCGCGAAAGGTGGTGGGAGTGGGCAGCGTCGGAACGCGCTGCGCCGTCGCGCTTCTAATGGCCGCGGAGGATGATCCGCTCTTCCTTCAGTTCAAGGAGGCGCGAGCCTCGGTGCTTGAGCGGTACGCGGGCAAAGGGCGCTATGAGAATCACGGCCAGCGCGTCGTCACGGGACAGCGGATGCTCCAGGCTGCCAGTGACGTGTTTCTCGGTTGGACGCGGGACGATTCCGGCCGCGACTACTACTTCCGCCAGCTTCGTGACATGAAAATGACCATCGACCTCGCGCAACTCTCGCGGCAGGACTGGATGGAGTACGCCGCTATCTGCGGGTGGACGCTGGCGCGGGCGCATGCGCGGACGGGCGATCCAGCGCGCATTGCCGGCTATCTGGGCAAAAGCGGCACGTTTGACAGAGCGATCGAAGATTTCGCCATCGCATATGCGGACCAGACCGAGCGCGATTACGCTCTGCTTCTCAAAGCCGCCCGTGCCGGCCGCGTTCAGACGCGCTCGGAACGAGCCGCGTAACTTACAAGTCCAGCGGCAGCGGATTCTTCCCGGTGATCAATCGCGCGGAACGGTCGAACGTGATATAGAGCCACGCCCATTGCATGAACACCAGCACGCGATTTTGAAATTGCAGGATGTAAAAAAGATGTACGAAAATCCAGATGAGCCACGCCGGAAATCCCGATAGCTGCAGCCAGTTCAAATCGGCCACCGCCGCTCCCCGTCCAATCGTCGCGAGATTTCCCTTGTCGAAGTAATGAAAGGCCTTGAGTTTTCCGCCTCGCAATCGCCGTTTAATCGTTTTTCCGACGTAATGCCCTTCTTGAATCGCGGGCTGCGCGACGCCGGGGAGCGGCTTTCCGGTCTGGTGGGTGAAGTTGGCAAGGTCGCCAATCACGAAAATTTCGGGATGGCCAGGAATGCTGAGATCCGGCTCGACGATCACGCGTCCCGAGCGGTCAACCTTTGCCTCGGCTTCGTCGCAAAGCATCTTGCCCAACGGTGAAGCCAGGACTCCCGCAGCCCAGAGAATCGTACGCGTTGAAATCGTTTCATCCTGGTCGCCAACGCGAATCGTGACGACGCCTTCCCGGATATCCGTCACCGGAACGCCCGTACGCACCGTGACCCCAAGCCCGGCGAGCATTTTCCGCGCCGCTTCGGAGAGCTTTGCGGGATAGCTCGGGAGGATGCGGTCTCCCGCTTCGACGAGAATGATGCGCGCCTCGGCTGGATCGATGGTGCGGAAATCGTGCTTCAGCGTGTCGTTGGCAATTTCCGCCAGCGCCCCAGCCAGTTCGGCGCCAGTAGGGCCGCCGCCGACGATCACAAACGTCATCCAGGCGCGCAGACGCTCCTTGTCGCCCTCGCGTTCCGCCGCTTCAAATGCCAGAAGAACGCGCCGCCGCATGGCTGTTGCGTCCTCGATGGTCTTTAGTCCGGGCGCGAATTTTTCCCAACTGTCATGCCCGAAATATTGGTGACTCGAACCCGTGGCAACCACCAGTGTGTCGTAGTCCACCGCGCCGTCGCTCAAGATGACTCGGCGATTCTTCACATCAATGCCGACCGCTTCCGCCAAAAGCACACTTGTGTTTCGTTGGCGCTTCAGAATATTGCGCAAAGGAGAAGCAATGTTCGCGGGCGAAAGCGAACCGGTCGCCACTTGATAGAGCAACGGCTGAAAGAGATGGTAGTTGCGGCGGTCGATGAGCGTGACCTTCACTGGGGCGGACTTGAGTTCTCGCGCAGCGCTCAGCCCTCCGAATCCTCCGCCGAGAATAACGACTCGATGTGGTTGTTCCATATCTAACCGCCTGACGCTTTCGCGCTAGCTAACGCGCGCACGACTCCTGTTAATCCGATGCTCGAATACCTGGGATGGTGGCGAGATTTCAGAACTCGGCCGAAAAACTGGCAGTGCGGGAAATGGTCAGACCGTGTCGTCCGCAGGAACGTCAAAATTGACGAGTTCGCCTTTGAAGCCACGCGTCCGAATCGCGCCGTAGGTGATTCCTATAGCCATCCAAACCGCCCCAAGAAGCAATGCATAGTGGCTCAGATTCCGCCAAATGAAGAAGCAAATAACAAATCCCAGAAGCGGCGACACGAAATTCGTCCATCGCTTTACCGGGGCCCGCCAGAAGTACCGAATGAACGCAGCCGCGTTGACTCCCATGAACGCGATCAAAGCGCCGAAGTTCAGCAATTCCGCGCCTCGCTGGTAGCTGATAAAGAACGCGCCAATCAGCGCGATTGCGCCGACAAAGATCACGTTGTTGCGCGGAATCCGATGCTTCGGTTCGATGGCACCAAAGAATTTCTTGGGGATGCCGTTGCTGCGCCCCATGCCATAGAGCAAGCGCGCGGCGCCGAGCTGCGACCCCATGCCGGATCCGATGTTCGCGATTAGAATCGTGAAATTCAGCAGATGGAACAGGAAGAATCCGCCGACGCGCTGCGCTACCAGCGGAAATGCGGATTCCACCATCTGGGCCGGAAACGGTTTCGAACCCCATACCAACTGTGCCGCGTAGACCTCCAGCGACGACAAGACGCCTGTAACCACACACACCAAAACCGTGGCCAGCATGATGTTGCGGCGTGGATTCTCTACTTCTTCCGAAAATGTGGAGATCGCATCGAAGCCGATGTACGTGATCACCGCGATCGAAGTCCCGCGAAAAACCCCGCTAAAGCTGAACGTCGCGGGATTGTAAAACGGCTGGCTAAAGAACCCGACGCCGTAGTGGTGCAGTCCCCACACGAACCGCACCACGAATACGAAAAAAATCACCACCACGATCGACATTCCGGCCGCAAGCACGTCATTGATTCGCGCGGACGCTTTCACGCCGCGAATGTTCAGCAACGTGAAAGCAGTCGCGAACCCGATAGCGAGCAGCCAGTACGGCACGCCGGGCAGAATGTTCTGCGTAAGTTTGGCGCAAATCACCGTGCAGATCAGTGGGTTCAGGATGTAATCCATCACGATCGCCCAGCCGGTGATATAGCCGAGCCCCACATTGATCTCCTTCCCAACGTAGGTGTACGCAGAACCTGCGCTGGGATACGCGCGCGCCATCTGGCCGTAGCTGATCGCCGTGAAAAGCATGGCCACCATGGCGATCAGAATTGTCGTGACCACGTGGCCGCGAGCTTCGTTGCTGATCACGCCGTAAATTCCCATCGGCGCGATCGGTTGGATGATGACGATCCCGATGATGATCAGGTCCCACAGGCCCAGCACTCGCCGCAGGTGTGCTGGGGATGGCGCGGTCTGAATCGGATCGTTAGCCACGGTTTCTTCCTCGAATGCCACCCACAACGCAGGAACAAACGTGCCGAAAGATGTGAGCGCAAGCCTTCCGCGAGACGCGGGGGCTCTTCCGTTGCGGCGTACGAACCTTCCCGGTCGCACAAAAAGACCGCGTCATTCTGCCCGCCCTGAGAGCCCTTGGCGAAGGGAAGGCCGATTTGTGGCCCGAAGAATCTCTCCTGGGTTTTGCGGCTCGGGTGCCGGATGGCGTGCCGGCCGGGATGTCAAGGCTTGCATTCCGGTGGAAAATCATTCGGTTACGACAGCCTTCACGAGATTTCTAGGATTGTCTACATCGGCGCCATTGAGGACCGCGAAATGGTAGGCGAACAATTGCAGCGGGACCACTTCAAGTATCGGGGAAAGAAGTTCCGGCATCGGCGGCACAAAAATCGCGCGCTCGGTAATGCTGGCGACTTCGCGATCTCCTTCGGTGGCAATCGCAATCGCCTTTCCGCCGCGGCTCTTGATGTATTCGAGGACGCCGAGGGTCTTTTGGTATCGAAGCTGAGAATCCGGATCGGCGCCATCCCGCGTGGCGAGAACGACGATCGGAAGCTTATCGTCAACGAGCGCGTTCGGCCCGTGGCGCAACTCACCTGCCGGAACGCCTTCCGCCTGCACGTAGGAGATTTCCTTCAGTTTCAGAGCGCCTTCGCGGGCGATGGCGTAATGAACGCCGCGTCCCAGGTATAGAAAAGCTCGTGCCTGCTGAACGTGGCGCGCGAATTCGGCAGCCTGCCGGTCCCAGGTCGCGAGTGATTTTTCGATTCCCGGTGGCACGGCGGCAAGCGCATTGAGGTGCGCGCGGATCACTTCGGACGTCATCCGGCCGCGCTTGCGAGCCAGAAAAAGCGCGAACAGGTAGAGCAGCGTCAACTGCGCCGTGAAACTCTTCGTCGCCGGAATCGCCTTTTCGATGCCGGCGCGCGTGTGAAGGGCGACGCTCGATTCGCGCGAAATCGTGGAGTCGGCAACGTTCGAAATTGCCACCGTCTGGGCGCCTCGGCTGCGTGCTTCGCGCTGCGCGGCAATCGTATCCGCGGTTTCGCCCGACTGCGTAATCACCACGACGATGGGATCCGTGCCGGCGTGCGTCGAGCGGTAGCAATATTCGCTTGAATACTCCACGTCCACCGGAACCCCCGCGATATCCTCGATCATGATTTCGCCCGCAAGTCCCGCGTGGCGGCTTGATCCGCTGGCGGCTACGATCACCTTTTTGAATGCGAAGAGAGCGCTCTCGATCGGCTGGAAGGCGGAGGGAAACAATTCGTCGGCATCAATATTTTGACGGATGGTTTCGCAAATGGCGGACGGCTGTTCGTAAATCTCCCGCAGCATGGCGTGAGGAAACCTGTGCGGGTCAGCGCTCATTTGCTTCCGTTTTGGTTCGATCTCACGCTGGATTCCAGGCCCGCCGATTTTGCGCCGGTCAAGTGCAGCGTCGTGGCTTCGATGTTCCAGCCGTCAACAACCAGATCGGCGCCGCCGTTCAACGCGTCCGGCGAGACATATTTTGCCGTGAACTCGCGCGATTCGCCCGGCAGAAGCTCAACGTAGTTGTCGTTCCAGAACACAGGAAGAATTTCGTCTTGGGCGCCGTTCTTTTGGACGCCCAAATGTATCTGGAAGGCAAGG
The DNA here is from genome assembly GCA_025451835.1 of Candidatus Acidiferrales bacterium. GTDB lineage: Bacteria > Acidobacteriota > Terriglobia > Acidiferrales > UBA7541 > Palsa-295. The sequence continues at coordinate 8,195 of JANWJR010000010.1, forward strand.
TGATCGCTCGGGTTCTCAATCTTCGCGCGAACCATGGCGCCTTCTGCGCCCTGCGCGATATCTCCGGAAACCTTCAACGTCACCTTCGCCAGATTCTGCAGAGCGGTGAAATCCTCATACGAAGAGACGGGCGTATATTTGTAATCTGTCTTGCCCCAGTTGTACGCCGTCTTCTTCGCGGAAAGCCAATAGAAGTTCTGGCTCACGACATTATTCGCGCTATCGGTGAGCGTCAATTTCACAAAATATACCGGCGACGCGGGCTCGAATGCCTCGGCTGGAATCGTAAGAGCCTGCTGCACGCCATCGGAATTGACGTCAGTCTGAACCTGCCGATTGAAGCGCTCGTGCAAGCCAGCGTCGAACAAGCGCGCGCTTACCGTGAGCCCGGAGACCTTTGTGTACTCGCTGTTTACGACGTCGACCGCCCGGTCCGTGTAGGAATAAAGGACGTGAAGTGGCTCGAGCGCTTTTTTCGCGCCAAAGTATCCTCCCGCCGGTTGCAGGTAATAGTCATACAAATGCCAGATCAGCGAAGGCCACGCATTGTTGAGCATCCATTGAATGACGCCCGTCGTCGTATATTTATTGCGCGAATACGCCTCAAACATGGCGCGTTCGCCTTCGTAGGCCATTAACTGCGATTTTAATTCGTAGTCGGCAAAAGTCGCCGGAACGCCGTACATCGCAGCCATCGC
>JANWJR010000011.1 GCA_025451835.1 Candidatus Acidiferrales bacterium
CCGGTAGAACCACTACTCGACGTGTGGATTTCCTGCAGGGTCTTCTGGGCACGGAGAAAATAAGCTCACGGGTTTCAAGGCTTACTCGTCCGGCACGCGGCTTCGCTTAACGCCGGTTTTTTCCAGCGGCACAAACCGATTGCCTAGAGCGCAATCATCCGGCAAAGGGCGATCGAAACGAGGTTCGCTATCAAATATACTTCGCGAGCCAGTCGAGAAACGTCTTGTACCAGAGCTGGCTATTCTGCGGCTTCAAAACCCAGTGGCCTTCATCCGGGAAGAGCATTAGCTTCGAGGGAACTCCCTGCCGCTGCAGAGCCGCGAAAAATTCTAGATCCTGCGTGTATGGCACGCGGAAATCGAGTTCGCCGTCGATCACCAATGTAGGAGTCTTGAATTTGCCGAGTTGGTCCGCGTACGTGCTTGGCGACCATTTTGCGTAGAGCGCTGGTTTCGACCATGGCGTTCCGCCCTGCTCCCATTCTTCAAACCAGAGCTCTTCCGTGCCGCCATACATACTGACCGCGTCATACGGACCCGCGTGGCTGATCAGGCACTTGAATCGTCCGGTGTGCATGGCGATCCAATCGATCATGTATCCGCCGTACGATCCGCCCGCCGCAGCCAGCCGCGAAGAATCGATGAAGGGATACTTGGCAATCGCCGCATCCACGCCGCGCATTAGATCGATATAAACCTTGCCGCCCCAATCGCGGCTGATTTCTTCCGTAAATTTGTGGCCATATCCCACCGATCCGCGCGGGTTGATCATCACCACGACGTACCCCGGCGCAGCCATCACCTGCTGATTCCACCGATAACCCCACTCGTCGCCCCAATCTCCTTGCGGACCGCCATGGATCAACAGCAGCATGGGATATTTTTTGGTTGCGTCGAAATGCGGCGGCCGGATCATTAACCCTTCGACTTGCGTTTTTACGGCGCCTTCGAACCAGAAAGGTTCAGCCGCGGGCAAATCGAGTTGCCCGAGCAAATCGGCATTCTGATGCGTAAGTTGCCGAACGCCGCTGCCATCGGAATTCGCGATGAATATTTCCGCCGGCATCGTCAGGGTCGTGCGAGTGAACGCCAGCATATTGCCGTCGCGGCTTACATCGAAGTCGGCGTTGTAGCTCTTGCCGAGCACGGCCTTCGGAGTGCTCCCCAAAGGCGCGGCAACCGAGTAAATCGACAACTCGGCTCTTTCGTGAGCCTGAAAATAAACCGTGCTGCTGTCCGCGGACCATGCGTAGGATTCAATCGTCTGGTCGAACCGCCCGGTCAAATCGAGCGATTTACCGCTCTGCCGGTTGTAGATCATCAGCCGCCATCGATCGCTTTCGTAGCCTGGCTGAGCTTGCGCGCGGTAGGCGATCCATCGACCGTCCGGAGAATACTGCGGACCCCAATCGGCAGCTGGATTCGTGGTGATGCGTTTCGGTGCGCTCGCGCCTGTGACCGGGACGGTAAAAAGATCGGCATTCGTGCTGAGAGCTTCGTCCTTGTCCGTGTTGGCCGTAAAACAGATCTCCGAACTGTCGGGAGAAAACGCGATCGCTTCCGGATCGCCAAGATTGAATGGCGGAACGTCATAATCGGCGCCTGGAGTCAGGTCGCGCGGCGTGCCGCCGTCAATGGCCATTACAAAAAGATGGCTGCGCTTTCCGTCCCACCATTGCGTCCAGTGCCGGTACAACAACTTTTCGTAAATCCGCGCCTTTACCTTGCTCTTTTCCTTGTCCTCGTCCCGCTGCTTGTTGCACGCATCGTCCTTGCAATCGGGATAGACGCTTGAAACGAACGCAATCCATTTTCCGTCGGGCGACCACAGTTCGTTGTCTGCGCCCGTCGAGAGCGCGGTAACTTTGCTGGCCTCGCCTCCCTCAACTGCCATCGTATAAACCTGCTGCGCGCCGTCCCGCGAAGAGAGAAACGCCAGTTTTGCGCCGTCGGGAGACCAGCGTGGCCGCACATCGCTCCCGCCGCGCGTCAGTTGTCTTGCTTCGCCGCCATCGGTCGGCACGATCCAGATGTCTCGCACCATGCGATTCGCCGCTAAATCCGCCGTTGCAACTTCATAGGCGACCGATTTGCCGTCCGGAGAAATCTGCGGGCCGCTCAACCGATGCATCGAGATGAGGTCCTGAAACGTGATCGCGCGCCGCTGCGCGTCTTGTGCGCCGGCCGTGAGGGTGATGAACGTAATCGCCAGCAGGATTCCAGTCGCGCGCAAACATAGTTTCATGGAGCCTCCAATGCTTCAGACGACCGGCAAATCTTCGCCACATCCGGCGCAGGGAGAAAGCCCATTGCCGGGGCGAGCGGCGCGAACTCGCGCCCGCCGTCACTTTCAAGTGTGTCGCGGGCCCAGATAGATCAAGAAACCGCCGCAGAGCACGAAGATCACGCTGGTGATCGGCGGCACGTCAAATACACGCCGGGTCTCCATCGGCGTCTTCACGGAGCCAATCTGCACTTCGGTCTGCTTTGCCGGCATCTTGATCGTGGGGTGCACGAGCGCAACGAGGCCCAGCAGGACGAACAGCACCCCGACGATCGTGATCGCTTTTGACTTCACGCTTATTGCGCTCCCGCTAGGGGCGCGAGCGGATGAAGGATTTCGCCCAGATAATCGGGTTTGCTCGCCTCGCGCGCCAGGTGCGGATAACGGAGCCCTCCATGATAATTCACCGCGAATTCATGATATTGCGCGCCGTTCGCGACGAGCAACTCAATCGGCGTTGTCGCTGATTTCGCCGCCACGGCTTCGCGCAACGCATCCAGCGAAAATTCCCCGCCATTCACCGCGGCAATTTTCATCCCCGGCCCGAGGCCGGCCGCGTACGCCGGGCTGCCGTGGATTGCGTCGCGAACCACGCCGTCCTCCGTGACAATCATCCCCGCCGAGAGCGACAAATCGATTTGGCGCGCCGCGGTATCCTCATTTGCTTCCATCTCATTCGGCGTCTCATCGTAAACGATTTTCCATCCGCTATTCTCAACGGATTCGATCGGAGTTCGTGTTGACGTTCCATCGAGTCTCGCCCGAAGAAATCCAGCCCAATCGTACGGCGCCAGGCTATTCAGCGCTGCCACGACGTCATCAAACGTGTAGGTCTTCAGCGTCGGTTCGCCTCCTGATCCGCCGTGGAAAACACGGCAGAAGTCGTTCATCGATTTTTTGTCATTCGACAGCCGCCGCAGCGTCGCATCCACGTCAAGCCACAGCAATTCACCCTCGTCGTAAAAATCGGTGCCGCGTCGCCAGTTCGACCAGTCCGATGTTGCGTCGTAAAGTATCGGCGCCTCATCGGCGGTATCTTGCAAAGGGCGCCAATCCCGGCCGGGCCGCTGTTCGTAGGTCGCTGCAAGATACGCCAGTCCCTCGCGCGTCTGGTCTTCGGTCAGCAAGCCGCTGCGCGCCGTCAGCACAAAACTCCCCATGTATTCCGTCAATCCTTCATACACCCACAGAAGATCATCTTTCATGGGCTGCTGGTAATCTGACGTAGCCAGCCCCGCAGGCCGGCGGAATTTCCCGTTCCATGAATGGGTGTATTCATGCGGAAGCAATCCCGCGAACGAGACAAGCAATTGCGGATCGATCAGGCTGCGCTCATCGGTCCGGTCGTCACTCGATTCATGATGTTCCAGTCCGAAGTGCGCCACGTCGTCGCTCAGCGTCAGCAGAAAATGATAGTCGCGATAATGCCTCGAGCCGAATAGCGCGCCCGCTTCCTCCACCAGTTGATGCAAATGCATCTCCGTGGCGGGCGTCATTTCCAGGGCAGCGACGCTATCGGCCGCAATATCCACTTCATGCGAGGGATTTTGTCCCGGCGTGAGATCGATCTTGCGAAAGAAGCGTCCGGCGATCACGGGAGAATCCACGAGGGTGTTCAATTTCACAGGAGCAAATTCAAGCGTGTCGCCCGATTGCCTTGCGCCGGGAAGCGCGGTTCCATACTTCCATCCGTCCGGCAGCTTCAGGCTCGGCACGAATGTCAGTTCGCGCGCCGTCCAGCCTTTCGGATAGAGCAGAACCTGGTTCCAACTCAGCACGTCGAGCGAGGCAGTCGCCGAAGCGCCTCCGGAGAATCCAGCTGCCGGTGCGGACAACAGGAAATCGAAATCCACATCGAGAGAACTCACGCCCTGGGGAATATCGAGATGCAGCGAATACATTTCAATCAGATCGCGCCGCCAGGGAATCGTGTTTCCGCCGCCTGTAAATTTCAGCCCGGCCATCTCGATGATCGGGCCGTCCGGCATGTGTTCGCCGGGAATCCATTCCGGGTAATAGAGCGTGAGCGGACCCGCTTGCACGGGTATCCGTTCGTGAATGTGAAGGATTTTATTTGGCGCTTGCGTCGCGTCCACTGCCAAGTGTATCGGCCCCAGCGGCGTTTGCGCCGTTATCCTCGAAGCCATGAAAATCGTACTACCCATCAGTATGAGAAAAACCGACAAACCTCTGCGCATGAATCCGGTCATTTGCTTCCTCCGAATGAGTGCCCGTACAAAGTATGGCAATTCCAGTTCAATTCCCTGTCACATCCAACTGCCAGAAAAGGAAACTGAGCGCGTCCGTATACTCTTCGATTTGCTTCCCCAGCGGACGTCCGCCGGAATGCCCCGATTTCGTGTCATAGAGCAGTAGGATCGGCCGGTCCGACGCCGTGGCGGCCTGAAGCCGCGCCGCCATTTTTCTCGCATGCAACGGTGCAACGCGGGTGTCTCCGTCGCCAGTGACGAAAAGCACCGCCGGATACTTCACGCCCGGCTTCACATTCTGATAGGGCGAGTACGCAAGAAGATATTTGAATTGCGCGGGGTCGTCCGCCGAGCCATATTCTGGTACCCAGTACGGCCCGTCTTCAAATTTCTGGTAGCGAAGCATATCCAGCAGCGGATAAGAACAGATGACCGCCTGGTATAAATCGGGCCGCTGCGTGAGCGCCGCCCCCACCAGCAAGCCTCCGTTACTCGCGCCGGTAATCGCCAGTTTTTTTGAATTCGTATAACCATTGGCGATCAGCCATTCCGCCGCCGCGACGAAATCGTCGAAGACATTCTGTTTGTTTCCCATCATTCCGGCGTGGTGCCAGGCTTCGCCGAACTCGCCGCCGCCGCGCAGGTTGGCCCGCGC
>JANWJR010000012.1 GCA_025451835.1 Candidatus Acidiferrales bacterium
CGACCAAGACGCGCGTGGACGAAACGCAAGAAAACACCTTGAATATCAACCTCAAGGAAATACTGGCTAAATCAGGTCCCAGCCCCGAGGAACTGAAAAAGAAAGAAGAAGCCGAAAATAAATTCAACATGATGAAGCAGCATTTCGACGCAGGCATCGCCGCGTTGAATGATTCCGCAACGCTCCGGCAGCAACTGAAAACAGCCGGGGCGGACCAAGGCGGAATCAAGGACAAGCTGACCACCGACTATCAGACCGCTATCACCGAATTTCAACAGGCGGAGCAAGGCGCGGCCGCCAATCCGAAAGACGTAAAAAACCATGCACTGATTTGGGGCAATCTCGGACAGGCCTACGAATTTGCCGGCAAATACGACGACGCGGCAAATGCCTTCCAGAAAGCCATCGACTTGCAGCCCCAGCCGCCTTTCTACGAGCACATGGCGACAAGCCTCGCCGGGGCGGCTGTTGCATCAACAGATCCAAAAGATGCGGACGCCAAAATTGCGGCAGCATCGGCGGCTTGCGATAAGTCCGCAGCACTCCCAGCGGCGACTCCAGGGCCGCCGAACGACCGTTGTTATAAGAACCTCGGAATCATTCTCACTAATAAGGGCCGGATGAAGGATGCCGTTGCGCCGCTGCAGAAAGCGACGCAGGTTGACCCGAAGGACCCCGATGCATGGTTTTTGCTGGGAGGCGCTCTCTCGGGAACCATTGACACCAAGACCGAGGGCGACAAGATGGTCTACATCGTGCCGCCCGGCACGGCCGACGCTTACAAGAAGTATCTGGAACTGGCGCCGGCGGGACCTCATGCGGCCGACTCCAAAGCCATGTTGGACGCGCTTGCCCAATACTCGCAAGGCGAAGATCTAAGCGTTTCCAAGCGGAAGAAGCATTAGCCGGTCCTTTGCTGCCGGGCGCACGTCGTTCGCCCGGCTTCCCGCCGGCGGAATTCTTCGCGGATTTGCCGTTATCCACAGGCTGGAAGTCTTTTCCACCCTCGACCGTTGCGCACGATAGTGCTATTCTCTCGCTGTTCCTCTTGAGGCGGCCGGTGTCAGAAGTGGATTCAAACCAGCCCAACATCCAGCGGCGGCGCAGCCAGCGAGTCTCCGATTCTTTACCTCTGATCGTCCACGGAACGGATTTGCTCGGGCAGCCGTTCGACGAGCGCACCACAACGGTATCTTTCAATCTTCACGGCTGCCGCTACACATCGAAACACCACTTGCCCCGAAATACATGGGTCACGCTCGAGGTTCCAGAAAATTCCGAACGGCGCAACGTGCGGGCCCGCGTCGCATGGGTGCAGCGGCCTCATTCGATCCGCGATTTCTTCCAGATCGCGGTCGAATTGGAGAGCCCGGTGAACATTTGGGGTATCGGCGCACCGCCGGCTGACTGGGCGAAGCCCGACGCCGCTTTTAAGTCCGGCGCGGGCGCTGCCGCGCTCAATAGTTCCCGATCGGCCGAACGCCCGGACGCCGGCATGATGCCCCCGATACTTGCGACATTCGTGGAAAGCGCGGCAATCCCGGCGACGAGTTCTTACGCGGAAACCGATTCAGAGCCCACAGATTCTGATTCGACGGAAGCAGCATCGGAGCGCGATAGTCCGCTTCTTCGTGGGCTGGAATCAAGATTCGGACGCGAAGCGGCAACGGCGATTGACACAGCCGCCGCCGAGGCATGCGAGCAAATTCGCCGGATCGCGAACGAGCACGAACAAAGGCAGACCACAACGAGCCAGGACTTCTTCGCGCACTGGAAAGAAGAATTTGAACGCGCGCAGGCCGGCGTACAAACGGAGTTCAGCGCGCAACTGACGGCGCGCCAGCAGGAATTTCTTACCGGGTGGCACGCGGAATTGCAGAATTATTCAGAGCGAGCTGGCAGCCTGATGGCGGAGATCGAAGCTCGCACCCAGCAACTGCGCGATGAGCGAGAAGGCGCTCAGGAGACCGCCAGCCGCCTGGCGCAAGCTCGCTTGCAAATCGAAGCAGCCGAAGCCGCCCATAAGACTCACCAGGCCAGCCAACCGGACCGGGACACTTCGGCACGCGACGAAGACGCCGTGACTCAGTGGCGGCAGCGCCTGGCATCGGAGATGCGAGTTGCTGAATCGCAATGGAATGAACTGCTGCAATCATCGCTCGATGGCACCACGCAGCGCCTCATCGAGCAACTCTCCGAGCGATCGCAGGAGATACTGCGAAGCTCGGAAAGGCGGCTGGAGGAGCGATTCGCGGAAATCCAGCATCCGGTTGCGCAAACGGTTTCCGATGCACGGGACTCGCTTTCCGGCATGAAGTCCGCGTTCGAACGCGAAGCGTCGCACGCCAGGGCTTCGCTGGCCGAAATCGAGAATTCGGCCTCGCGAATGAAGGAGTCCTCGGCACAGTTCGAGGCCGCGAGCCAGGACACGATCAATCAGCTTCACAGGCGGCTCGAAGCTGTGCTGGAAATGCAAACGGCCGAGATGAATCGCCGGGCCGAGAGTCTGGCTGCAAGCCTTGCGCAGCGCATGGCGCCTGCTCTGGAAGCATTGGGTGAGCAAACTCTTTCGCGGATGGCCGCGGAGATCGAAACGCGGCTGGCGCCGCACGTTCAGCGAATTCCCGAATTGCTGCGCGAGCTATCCGTCCGCGAGGAGCACGCGGAAAACAGTCTGGGATTGCATCGCGAGCGGCTCCGGCAGGCTTCGGACCACAACCAGCGCGAAGTTGCGTCACAAATGGCCGCGACCCTTGCGGGTCTACGCAACGATTTCGAGGCCGCGCGCAAAGACGCTCTGGCGAAATGGACGGAGGAATTGGAAGCTGGCGGCGTGCGGGCGTCCCACAGCGCGGCGGAAGCCATCAGCCGCGCCTCGGAATGGTTTCAGCAGGAGGCTCGAGCGCGCCTGCAAGTGCTCGTGGAACAGACCATGGCGAGCGCTGAAAAATCCTTTGATGGCAAGAGTTCCGAAGCAATGGAAAATTTCGGAGGCAAGCTCGAAGCAAAATCCTCCACGGAATTCGAGCGGCTGCATCAGCGTCTCGAGAACGCGTGCGGCGAACTGGTTGACTTATCGCGCACGCAAATCGGCCAGGCCGCCGACGCGGCCGCGGCGTCGTTTGGCGAAGTACTGCGAGTGATTTCCGGCAAGCAAACCGGGGAGTTCCGCGATTCGAGCGGCATCGTTTTGCAGGAACGTTCCGAGGAGATGGCCAAGTCGGCGCAGCAACTGCTCGGCACGCTCGAAACAAGTGCCGCGGCGTCGCTCGAAGGTTTCCACGTGCAAATGGCTTCGCAACTCGAAAAGAGCATCGCGAACGGCAGAGGAGAGTTGGCTTCGGAGTTTGCGTCGGCGCTGGAAAACTACCGCGTGGAGCGCTCCGCGCACCAGAAGGAATGGGCCGAGAGCCTGGAACTCCTGGCCGCCGATGCTTCCGTGACTTATCAGGACCGGCTGCACACCAGCGGAGATTCGTGGGTCATCTCGTCCGTGCGCCGCCTCAATGAACACGGCCAGGATACGATCGAGTCGCTGATTCGATCGGCGGATCAATCGCTGCGAGAGTCATTCTCGAAAGTATTTGAAGGATTGGCGGAGACGGTGCGCGATCGAATGACCGCGGCAGCCGGAGTCGCCGGATTCGCCCCGCCTGGGAACCTGGAAGGCAGCGAACCGCCGTCACCTCGGAACGAATCAACACCGAAGGCTTAAGCTCTGCCTGTATTCGCAGGCTTCCTCAAGAAGGCTTCTCATTCAGCAAGCAGATGTGAGCCGCTGCAATCAGATGTGCGTAAGCGTACCCGTGATTTTGGTGCGGCGGAGCGCCCAGGCAAAAACCACGAAAGAAAGCGGCAGCAGAATGGCGGCGAAAATCAGAAGCGCAACAAACGAAGGCCACAGCGCGCTCCATCCCGCTCCCTCGAGCAGCGCCGCTCGCATTCCTTCGAGGGAATAAGTGACTGGAATCAATCGCGCGACCCATTGCAACGGCGCCGGCAGAACAGACACGGGGTACATCATTCCGCCGACCAATCCAGAAAGTCCCAGCACCACCCACTTTGCGGGATTTCCGCGCTTAAAGAGAATCGAATAGCTCGCCGAAAGAACTCCGAGTCCGGCGAAAGCGAGTATCGAAGCAAGCAAGATCAGAATCGCCCCAGGCCAGTTCGCGGATTGCGGTGAGAAACCGAAGAGCAGCCAGCCCCACGCCAGATAAACGCACGTCCGCAGCGCCAGAGCCACGAACGGGTACGCGGCCGAACCCGAGAGGATCACCGAGAGGTGAGTCTGCGTGACCAGCAGCGCCTCGAGCGTGCGATTCTGCCTGGCTTCCTCAAGGCTCGCATCAAAGGCGCTCAGCGAAACGCTGAGGTAGTCGAAAAACGCGAAGCCCACCAGCGCAAACGCAAAATAGTTGCTCCCGCGCGGCAAGTGGCTGGCCAGGTCGGGATTTTGGACGAATCGCGAAAGATAATAAAAAGTGGCGACGCCGAAGAGCGCTTCGAGCGTTTCCAGAACCAACGCGCCGCGATATCCTCGCGCGATGGCGAAGTCGCGCCAGAAAAACGCCGCAATCTTTCGAAGAGTGCGCGGGACGTCCATCACGGATGATCCGTCCTTGCGTTGCGGCGCGCGAGTTGCTGCACGGCTGCTTCCAGGCTTGGGCAGCGGGTTTTGTCGCAGAGGCCCCGGGGCGTGTCGCACGCAACCAGGCGGCCTTCGTCCATCAGAATAACGCGATCTGCAATCTGCTCGACTTCATGAAGAGAGTGCGATGCAAAAAGAAGCGTCGTGCCGCGCCAGCGAATGATTTCTTCTTTCAGCAGGCGCCGAAAATCCGCCGCGCGAACGGGATCGAGGCTTCGCGTGGGTTCATCGAGCAGCAGAACGGCGGGATCGTGCAGCAACGCGCGAGCCAGCCCAAGCCGGTGGGTCATACCGGTCGAAAAAGTTCGAACCTGGCGGTCCAATTCGCCCCCGATTCCCATCCACTCCACCGCGCGCGCGATGCTTTTTTTCGCAGCCGGGCCTGTGATGTTGTTCATAGCGGCGAAGAACGTCAGATTTTCCCTCGCGCTGAGCCGCACGTAGAATCCTTCGTCGCCTCCCGTGTGGTAGCCGAACTGCCGCCTGCTGAGCGCGGCTTCCCGCTCGACGTCGAAACCGCCGATCGTGGCGCGTCCGCGGGTCGGAATGATCAGGGTGGCGAGTATCCGCAGCAATGTGGATTTTCCCGCGCCATTCGCGCCGATCAATGCGACGGCTTCTCCTCGTTCGACACAGAAAGAAACCCCCGCCAGTGCGGGCTCGGTGGGCGAGGCAAACGGCTGCCATAGAGCGCGCCATCCCGACAGCGCCGGAGGGAAATATTTTTCAACTGCCTCGACGACTATGGCGTACTCCGGCATCATTCGCCCTTATAACCGAATTGGCCGCGCGGAATCCAGTTCCGTCGTTGCTGTTTGTGCTGCCATGCCAGTAAAATAGCGGAAAGCGGGTTACCGGCGCGAAGGCTTCGAGAAGCCCAGATGACTATGGCCCCTCTCTCCGTGCATTCGATTGTTGTGGCGGCAACCGAGCAAGTTTCCTGTCCGCTCGGCGAAGAATCGGCGATCCTCAATCTGAAGAACAGCGTCTATTACGGGCTTGATCCCGTGGGAGCGCGGGTTTGGAAGCTTCTTCAGCAGCCGCGGTCGATCGGCCAACTGCGCGACGCCGTGATCGACGAGTACGACGTGGAGCCGCACCGCTGCGAAGCCGACTTGCTCGAACTCCTCGAGAAAATGCGCGCCGAAGGATTGATTGACGTCCGCAGCGCGCCGGCCGCCGAACCCATTTAGGGTTGCGTTCGTTTGACGCGCCGGTGCCACGGCGGCCTTCTCGAATCCATTTGCGTGCGCGACTTCCTATGAGGTGCGGGTTGAAAGCTGCAATAAATAGCTGGCACCGGTTCTGGCGGCTGGATCCGGCTCGGCGAGGGATCGTTCTCGAAGCCGCTGCTGCGCTCATAGCCACTTGGGCCGGGCTGCGGCTGTCAAGCTTTCGCGGCTGGAAATCTGTTCTCGGCCTGTTCGTACCGCGGACCGATTCGCCTTCTTCTACATTCCAGGCAGACCTTCTGGCGATGGCCCGAATGATTGCGCAAATGGAATCGTCCGCGGCCCGCTATCTTTTCTTCACGCCGAATTGCCTCGAACAATCGCTGGCGCTCTGGTGGCTCTTGCGACGACGAGGCATCGAGGCGGAACTGCGCATCGGCGGGCGCAAGGAAGCGGGGCGCTTTGAGGCGCACGCCTGGGTGGAAGTCCCCGGTGCGATTTTTGACAACGCCGCGGGCGAGCATCATCACTTTGCGCCTTTTGATGCCACGGCCGGCTCGATCGAGGTGGAATCGCATTGAGCGGCACCGTTGGCATTTTCGGGCGCAACGCAGCGCCGGTCGATCGCGCTCTTCTGCAGGCGCTCGCGCAATTCCTCGCGTATCGCGGGCCCGACGGCTGCGAAGTCTGGAGCGAAGGCTCGGTTGGTTTTGGCCACGCGCTGCTCCGCACCACCTTCGAATCTGAGAGTGAGCGGCAGCCGGCAAATCTCGATGGCGAGCTATGGATCACAGCGGATGCGCGGATCGATTGCCGCGACGACCTTGCAGCGAAGCTCCCTTCGGCCGCCGAGAAATTACACCGCAATGCCCCGGCCTGCGAACTGATTCTGCGGTCCTACGCGGCCTGGGGCGAGGAATGCGTCCAGCACCTGCGCGGCGATTTTTCTTTTGCGATTTGGGACCGGCGCAACCAAAAGCTTTTTTGCGCGCGCGACCATTTCGGAATCAAGCCATTCTACTATGCGGACTTCGCGGATTGTTTTCTGTTCAGCAATACGCTCAATTGCTTGCGAGCCCATCCCGGTGTGTCCGATGAACTTAATGACGCCGCCATCGCCGATTTCCTGCTGTTCGGCCTGAATGGCGACCTCGCTACCACCACATTCCGCGATATTCGCAGGCTGCCGCCGGCACACGTCCTGACGGTTTCCGCGGATGGCCTTCGCGTGCGCCGCTATTGGACTCCGCCTGTCGACGGACGCATTCGCTACCGCAATCCGATCGATTACGTCGAAAATTTCCGGGAGCTGCTAAAAGTCGCGGTGGCCGACCGCGTGCATACCGGCCGGGTGGGAATTCTTCTGAGCGGCGGACTCGATTCAGGTTCTCTCGCGGCTACGGCGCGGGAGATTTCGAAAACGACTGGCTCTGGGTTAGATCTCCGGGCGTACACGATCGTTTACGAATCGCTGAATCCTGATCCTGAAGGCGTCTGCGCGCGCGCAACCGCCGATTTCCTCGGGATTCCGTCTCGGGCGATCGCAATAGATCATCTTCGGCCGTTCGATGGTTGGGATGACCCCGGACTTAACTTTCCTGAGCCGGTCGAGAATCCCTTTTGTACGGCCCTTGATGAGGATTTTGCGATCATCGCTCGTGATTGCAGGGTCGTGCTCGAAGGCGAGGGCAGCGACAACCTGATGTACTTTGAGCTGTTGCCCCACTTGCGCGATCTCCTCCGGCACGGAGAGTGGTGGCAATTCTTTGTGGATGTGCCTCGCTATCTGCGAGCGCGTCCATCCCTGTGGCCGGGTGTACGGCGCCGCGTGCGGGGAGTATTCAGCCGCAATGCAGCAAAGCATCCCTATCCCAGTTGGATCGCGCCCGAACTGGAAGTTCGCCTGAATTTGGCGGAGCGGTGGAAGGAATGGGGGCGCTGGCATGTTTCGCCGCCGCATCCGGTTCTTCCAACGGCTCATGCGTCGCTTTCGACTCCTCTTTGGGCGCATCTATTCGAACAGGAGGATGCGCTCGCTGCGGGTTGCACGATCGAGGTTCGCCATCCGTTCCTGGACTTGCGAGTTGTCAACTTCCTGCTCGCTTTGCCGCCGTTCCCGTGGGCATTCGATAAGCGAATTCTTCGCGAAGCAATGTCCGGTCGGCTCCCTGAGAACGTTCGCGTTCGTCGGAAGACTCCGCTAGTGTCCGACCCGCTTGCGGTGCATCTAAATGACGAACAAGCCTGGTGGCGGAACCGTGTTGAATGGATCGGGGATATGGACCGCTACGTTAACCGCTCTGCTTTGCCCTTGATCCGCGGACAAGCCACGACGGATCAAGAAGATGAAGCCGTCCGGCCGCTGTGTCTGAACTTTTGGTTGCAGTCGTCTCGGCGAGTCCGGTATAACTTGAAGGTGGAGACTTGGAATGGGTAGGCTAGGGAAGGCGCCGAAGAAGCTGTATTCATCCCCGGTGCTGACAGTTTACGGAACTGTTCGCGACCTCACGCGAACGGTCAGTGCCTTTGCTAAACGAGATGGGGGCACCATGCGAGGCCATAGGCACACGGGCGCGTGAGCGAATCGAACCCCAGAATCAAGTCCACATTCAGCCTCGAAAACCTCATCTTTTATCGACTGTTAAAAAGAAGCGTAGCCTTTCGAAGATTGTCGAATATTTGCGCAACACCTCCTGTAGCCTTGCAGTGTGAACGCGACTTACTCTATTTTCGGCTTGATCGTTCGCTCCAACCTATTGATACCTGGCCTAATTGCGTCCGCAACCGAATTCGTGTCGCCAGCTCTCGAGGTATTGTGGGATCGCTGTCCGGACGAGGATGGATACCAAACCGGCGGAAACCGGGAACTGGTTTATACAAGCGTCTATACCGGCGAGTCCGGTGAGCCCGCACTGCATATCTGGCGCGTGGCTGACGACGCGCTCATGCAGGTTGCCTATTGCGACGGTGTGAAGTTTTGGTTCACCCGCGACTTTCAGCGCATGTGGATAGTGTGGCCGGCTACGTCGTCGAAGGAAGATGCTGCAGCCTATTTTCTGGGCCCGGTTCTGGGGCTGCTGCTGCGGTTGCGGGGGGTGACGTGCCTTCACGCGAGCGCTGTCGCTCTCGGAGATTCAGCTGTCGCTTTCGTCGGCCCGGAAGGCGCCGGAAAATCAACTCTCGCGGCAGCCTTCGCGCGAGAGGGCTACGCAGCGCTTTCGGACGATATCGTCGCGCTTTCAGAATCAGCCGGCGGCTTCCTGGTACAGCCCGCGTATCCCTACCTTTCGCTTTGGGAGGATTCCACGAAGGCCCTCTTCGGCTCGGCCGATGCGCTACCTGTCTTCAGTCACAATTACGAAAAGCGGTGCTTCTCTCTTAAAGATCATAAGTCCCGGTTCGCGGATCGGGCGCTTCCGCTCCGTGCAATTTATCTTCTTGGTGAGTGGTCTCTGGATGCAGTCCCACGCTTTGAACCTGTTCCGTCGGCAAAGGCCCTGCCTTCACTTGTAGCAAACACCTACGCGACGAACTTGCTGGATATCAAAATGCGCGCTCGGGAGTTCGAGGTGCTGGGCAGGCTGCTGGCAAAGGTGCCTGTTCGCAAATTGATCGCTCATCAAGATTCCGCACGATGCCTCGAGGCTTGCGACGCGGTTCGAAAGGACTTCCAAAGCCTTCAGACATAGCCCGCGGGGGGGTTGCTGCCTGCCTTGACCAGCCCTCTTCACAATTTTTTCCACACTAAGCTTCCATTTGGCATCCATATCCATCTACTCTTGACGGCTACCAAAGGGCATGAAGCGGAAACGGGACGTGACGAGGTTGCGCCGGAAAGGCAGGCACAGTTGCCGCAATTTTTTCAGGAGGAAGTGAACCGATGAAGAAGTTTTGGGGAATTCTGGCGTTAGTCGCATTATCCGGCGTTCCAGCAATGGCGCAGAGCCCCACGCCCGGACTCGAGGTTGGAGGAGGCTACACGTTGCGCGTGTACACGTCTCCCTTCACCGCCCAAAGGCTGTTTATGAACGGGTGGAATGGCACGGCTGAGTATGGCATCAAGCGCTGGCTTTCGGCCGCTGTTGATTTCGACGGCGCCTATGCCGACACAGGGCTGAATGGGCGGTACAGCATCTATACCGCGATGATCGGGCCGCAAATCTACCCTCTCGGACATCGCAAGTTCACGCTATTCGGGCACGTTCTCGTGGGCGGCGGCTATGCCCGATATCGCCTTCCTGCGTCCGGCGGATTCCCGATCACGACGACTGGAAGCGATTCCCGCACGTACGAGGCCGGGGGTGGTTTGGAATACGCGCGAAACAGCCGCTGGACGATCCGGCTGGTCGAAGCGGATTACGAAGGAAGTAAATTCTTCAACAGCGGCGGGACGTCGTACAGCAACTACAAATATCGCTTCACCATAATCTATCACTTCAGCAAAAAATAAGGCGTTCTGCCGGCCAGACGTGACACCCCTTCTTTCCCGCTGGCGGCGACGCCGCAATTTCGCTTGCAGACACCTGCGGGACGTAGCAGATTACACCAGCGTGGAGCGCCCAATACCAATCGAGGATTCGCGGTTGCGGCTGATCGTTGTCGCGGCGTCGCTGGCGATCGCCGCATTTCTTTGCTATCAAGCGGCAAGAATCTGGCGAGCCGACGCGCTAGTCCATTCGGAGAATCCCTCAACGATTGCGCGAGGCGCTGCGCTGGAACCCGGGAATGGCGACGCGTGGGACCGGTTGGGCCATTATTATGAATGGAACTTCACGAACCCGAATCCCGCGCTTGCGATCTCCTACTATAACCGCGCTTTTACGGACGATCCCCGCTCCGCGAATTTTCTGATGGACCTGGCGAGTGCTTATGAAGCCGCTGGCGATCTCGGACGAGCGCAGCAAGCATGGAAGCAAGCACAAGCTGCGTATCCGTCGTCCGCAGAAGTGGATTGGAACTACGGAAATTTCTTGCTGCGGCAGGGCAGCCTTCCCGAGGCGTACGCCGAGATTCGCAAGTCCGTCCAGGCGGACCCCAAGCTTCTTACCATCGGGATTTCACGCGCGTGGCGGGCAAGCCACGACGTTCAGCAACTGCTGAATCAAGCCCTCCCGCCGGATGCCAACGCCTATTTTCAGGCGCTCGACTTCTTTTCGTCGATCCAGCAGGCTGATGCCGCTTTGCAAGTCTGGGAAAAGTTGATGCGCCTCGGACAGCGATTCGAACTCTCGCGCTCCTTTCCATTTCTTGAGGACTTAATTCGCGAAGGTCGTGCGGCGGACGCGCGCCGCGTTTGGTTGCAGGCGCTGGCCGCTGCCGGGCGCGCTCATGACGAGCCGGCAAATCATTCGGCCGTATGGGATGGTGATTTCGCGCAGGATTTCGCAAACGGCGGTCTGGGTTGGCGCTGGCACGCAATGCCTGGAGCGTCCGTGGACTTTAATCCGGCGCCGGGTGGACATGGCGCCCGATCGGTGAGGCTCGATTTCGGAGGCGGAACTAATCTCGATCTCAGTCAGCCTTTGCAGTACGTCCCGGTGAACGCTGCGACGAACTACCATTTTCACGCGTACATCCGCACTGAGGCCATCACCACGGAAAGCGGCATCCGCTTCCACGTGCTGGACTTCTTGCACCCGAATGATTTGTCTTTGTCGACCGACAACTTGACCGGAACGCACCCTTGGACCGCCGCGGATATTGACCTGACCACCGGGCCGCAGACGACTTTTCTGGCGATTGGCGTTCAGAGAACTCCCAGCCGGCTATTCGACAACAAGCTCGGAGGAACCGCCTGGATTGCGGACGTTTCGCTGGTTCCCACCCAGACGGCTGCCCGACCGGACGCGGGGCGGAAATCCAGATGAAAGCGCTTCGAGTGGGGCTTTTCGCGCTCTTCGCTTTCACGGTGGCCGCGTCGGGCGTCGTCGAAGTCTGGTCGGAGTCCATCCTGGAAATCGGAACAGCGGTCTTGCTGCTCATCTGGGCGGGCCTGCTGTTCCGCGGCCGCAAGCCGCGAATTCACTGGTCTCCGCTGGCGTGGCCGCTGCTGGGCTTGATCGCCATCGGAGCGTTCCAAATCATCTTTCGCGCAAGCGCCTATCCCTACCTCACTCGCACGGAATTGTTGAAGCTCATCGTGTATTTCATTTTGTTTTTTCTTTTCACGCAGGCTTTCCGCGACCGCGCTGATTTGACGCAGGTGGCTGGCTTTCTGGTTTTGCTCGGTTTTGCGGTTGCGTTGCTCGCCATCATCCAGCACTTTACCTCGCAGGGAGAAATTTTCTGGTTCCGGCGGCCGCTGAGCGGCGGCGACGTCTTCGGACCTTACGTCAACCGGAACCACTTCGCGGGATTCATCGAGCTCGTCGCACCGGTGGGAATGGCGTTGCTGGTTTTTCGCGGCGTGCGCCGCGATCTGGTTCCTCTGACGGGATTGCTGACGATCGTTCCGGTGGGTGCGCTCATACTTTCCGGTTCGCGCGGTGGCATCGTCAGCTTTGCCTTCGAGATCGTGATTCTCTTTCTGCTGACGCGATTGCGACGCCGGCGCGGCAAGGATGCGCCTCGCATGGTGGCAGTCGCAGTCATCGCTCTGGCGGCGCTGGCCCTGATTGTGTGGCTTGGCCCAAACAGGGCCATCGATCGGTTTTCGGGCTTGAGTTCGAGCGACGTCTCCGCCGGACGGCGTATCTCGATGTCACGCGGCGCAATTCAGATTTTCATGCATCATCCTCTCGCTGGAACCGGTGTCGGCACGCTGGTAGCCACCTACCCACTCTATGAGACGGCGTACGACGGAAAGCTTGTCGATCACGTTCACAACGACTATCTCGAATTGCTTGCGGACGCCGGAATCCTGGGCGGTCTGTGCGGCCTGGCGTTTTTGTGGATTCTATTTCGTGGCGCGCGCCGAATCTTCCTTGCGGAGCAGAGCCATTTGTCGCGCGCGATCCACGCGGGCGCCATTGTCGCTGTTTGCGGCTTGCTGCTTCATAGCTTCGTCGATTTCAATCTGCACATACCGTCGAACGCGATTCTGTTTTTGCTGCAAGCCCGCCTGGCCACGTCGCTTCCCATTCCCGCAGGAAACCACTCACCGGAATCCAGCGACCGGCCGGAGGCTTCGCGCGCCGCTGCAGCCTAGCTGCGGTTCTTGCCCGATAGCAAATGGAATTCTAGCGGGCGTAACGCGCGATCATTTCGTCGAGAATCCGCGGCAGGTCGTACGTGAGCCTCCAATTCGGAAAGTGGCTGCGAATCTTCGCGAGATCGGAGATGTAGCAGATGTGGTCGCCGATTCGATTCTTCGGATCGTATTTGTAGTCCAGCTTGTAACCCATTCCCTCGAGAATGCGGATTGTCTCAAGCACCGATAGGCTATTCTGCCGGCCGCCTCCCAGGTTATACACTTCGCCGCAACGAGGATTTCCGTAAAACTCAAGAAAGAGCGCCGCGACATCGCGGCAATGGATTTGATCGCGCACCTGCTTACCTTTGTATCCGTAGATGGTGTACGCCTTGCGCTTCAGAGCGCACAGCACGATATAAGCTAGATACCCGTGCAGTTCGACCGCCGCATGTTGCGGTCCCGTGAGGCACCCGCCCCGAAATATCCCCACCGGCATGCGAAAGTACCGCCCAAATTCCTGGCACATCACATCCGCCGCGACTTTTGACGCGCCAAAAAGCGAGTGCATGCACTGGTCGATGGACATGTTTTCGTCGATTCCGTCCCGGCCATCGGCGAAATCGTAACGCTCTTCCTTTTCCACCAGCGCCAACTCGTTGGGACGGTCGCCGTAAACCTTGTTCGTGCTGGTGAAGCAGAGCGGCGACTCGGGACAGAAATCGCGCGCGGCGACCAGAACGTTCATCGTGCCGGCCGCGTTGACGTCGAAATCCTCGTGCGGAATCGCGGCGGCTCGATCGTGCGACGGCTGTGCAGCCGTGTGGATAATGAATTGCGGCCGCTCTTTCTCGATCAGGTCCCGCACCGCCCCCCGGTCCCGAATATCCGTCGTGTAGTGGCGAAAGCGAGGAAGCGCGGCCTTCAGCGATTCCGTGTTCGCCAGCGTCGAGCCACCTTCTCCGAAAAATGCCTGGCGCATGTTGTTGTCTATCCCGACGACCTCCCAGTCCTGCTCCGAAAGCATGCGCACGCATTCCGAGCCAATCAAGCCGCCCGAGCCAGTAACCAGAGCTTTCATAGGAGTCATTGCCGCCCGAAACATTGTAAGGCAAATTGGAAGGTTGCTGGCCGAGTTGCCGCTCGGGATCGAAGATTGCAGCTGCCTGCGGAAGCTTGATTACAGCGCGGCGGGCCATCGGACCACCCGCATCGGAATCGCGTAAAGATTAGTGTTTTCTAATATATCGGGGACCCTCCCCGCAATTATACAGATATCTGTTGGTTGACATTCGCTCGGTTTCTACGCATAGTTTTGGGCGGGGTTATCTCTCTCATGTTTTCCTCAGTCCGCCGAATCTTGGACTGGCTACGGGCGAAGCCTGTCTTAATGCTGGGCGCAGCGGTACTTTTCTGCGCGAGCGCGTCCTATCCGCAGCAAAAACTCGAAACCGCTCGCCAAACAAACGACAAGATCGAGCAGCTAGCCCTCGACGCGCACAACCACCCTGCCGAAACGCAGATTGGCGCAGGCGATACCATCCACGTGGATGTGTTCGAGGTTCCAGAACTTTCGCGCGACGTTCGGGTTGATGGCGCAGGGGACGTGGGCTATCCGCTAATCCCAGGACGAATTCACGTTGCTGGACTCACGCCGCTTCAGTTCGAGCAAAAGATGGAACAGCTTCTGATCGAAAACGGACTCGTCTCGCATCCTCAGGTTTCGGTTTTTGTCAAGGAAGAGACGAGCCAGCCGGTGTCCGTTATGGGCGCTGTAAGAAGCCCCAGAGTTTATCAAGTTTCCCGCCCAACGACGTTGCTCGAGGTTCTAGCCGCTGCTGGCGGAATCGCGGACAGCGCCGGCAGCACGGTTACCGTGCTGCGGCCCGTCCCGCTCCCCACGGCCGGCGCGGAAGCAGGAGCGGCGGCTTCCCCGGCGGCGCCCGGCACGCAACAATCACAGCAATTCACCATCCGCCTGAAGGACCTTCTCGAATCGGGCGACCCGTCTTACAACATTCAAGTGTACGGCGGAGACATCGTAAGCGTCCCGGTCGCGGGAATCATTTACGTCGCGGGAGCAGGTGTGCAAAATCCGGGCGGCTACGTCCTGCAGAACCATGGCGCCCAAGTGACGGTTCTGAAAGCGGTCGCCCTGGCGCATGGGTTAAGTGGCTTTGCGAAAGCCGATGATGCCGTCATCATGCGGGACAATCCGGACACCGGACAACGCGAGGAGATTCCGGTCCACATCAAAAAAATCGAGAAGAACCGGGCCGAAGATATGCCGCTGAGAGCCAACGACATTTTGTACGTTCCGGATAGCACGGGTAAGAAAATCCTGGCGAAAAGCGCGGAAGCGGCGCTCGGGATTACATCGCAACTTGTGATTTATCGCGCCGGCAACGGGACTCTCTGAACTCCGAACCCAGATGCAGAAAGCGGAAACAAGTATTCGAAAGTAGAGATTAAAAAAGTAGAGATTAAAAGGATCCGTGGAAGAAGCATCGAGACTTTCGATTCGAGATCGCAAAGCGGGCGAATCGCTCACCGTGATTTCGCCGCCGGCGCTTTCCTGGGAGCAGGCTCCTCGTGAGCCGCACCTGCTCGACTACGTCATCATCCTCCGCAAGCATCAATGGCTGATTTTGACGTTCCTTCTGACCGTCGTGACTGTGGTGACGATCGCTTCTTTCAAGATGAAGCCGGTGTACGAGGCGGCCGCGCGCGTGGAAGTGGACAAAGAGTCCCAGAACATGCTGCCGTTTCAGGATGCCAATGCCTACGACGAGTACGTCGACATGGAGAATTACATCGAAACGCAGACCAAGATACTCGAGAGCGAGACGCTCGCGCTGCAGACGATCAAGTCTCTCGACCTGGGGCGTTACCCGGAATTTGGCGGCTCGCCGAATTCCATGGACTGGACGCAGAGCAGCGGAACTCAGCGGCGGCCCGCGATTTTGGGGGCATTTCTGGGTAGGTTGGGTGTGCGGCGCGTGCCAAACAGCCGTTTAATCGAGGTCTCATTCTCGGCCGAGGATCCCCAGCTCGCGGCGCAGATCGTGAATGCCCACCTCCAGAACTACATCGAACAAAATTTCCGCAGCAAGTACGACGCCACTACTCAGGCTTCGAACTGGCTCTCCGCCGAACTCGAAGAGCTTCGCATTAAAGTCGAAAAGTCCGAAGATGCGCGGCTTGCCTATGAGCGCGACAACCACATCTGGCAGATTGACGAGAAGCAGGATATCAGCACTTCGAAGCTCGCCGATTTAAGCAAGACCGTCACCGAAGCTCAGACCGATCTGGCGGAAAAGGAAGCGCTCTATCGCATGGCGGAATCCGGCAACGTCGATGCCTTGCCGGCGGCGCGAAGCAACACCGTGATCCAGGATTTGCTGCGACGCAAGACGGACCTGGACGAAAAATATGCGGAGGCGCTGAATCAGTATGGGCCAAACTTCCCCAAGGTCCAGCGCCTGGCCATGCAGCAAAAGGAAATCGCCAGTGACTTGAGCAACGCGCAAAAAACAGTGGTCGAGAGCGTCGATCAGGATTACGAAACGGCGCGGAACCGCGAACAACTGCTGCAGCAGGCGCTCGACCAGCAGAAGACGGAAGCCAACGACCAGGCGGAAAAATTGGTGCAGTACCACATCCTTCAGCACGATGCCGAATCGAACAAACAGCTTTACGACGGGCTGCTGCAGAAGCTGAAAGAGGCCACCATCACCGCGGGACTGCGCTCCAGCAATATTCGCATTGTCGATCCCGCACTCGTGCCTGCAAGCCCTTCCCGCCCGCAAAAATCGCGCAACATCTTACTGGCGATTCTAGTCGGATTGGTCGGAGGCATCGGCTTGGCGTTTTTTCGGGAGTATCTCGACAACACGGTGAAGTCGCCGGACGATATCGAAACCCTCACCGGGCTGCCCTCCCTGGCCGTTGTTCCGTCGATGCCCAAGCTCACCGGCCATCAAAACCGGCTGTCAAGCGAGGCAAATGACGGAGCGCCGCAACAGAACTCGAATTCGCGAGTGGAATTGTTGTCCTACGCTCAGCCGAAATCGCAGATTTCGGAGGCCTTCCGGGCTCTCCGAACCTCGCTTCTGCTTTCGCAGGCCGATCATCCTCCCCAGGTGATTCTGGTGACCAGCGCTCTTCCGCGCGAAGGCAAGACAACGGCAGCGGTGAACCTGGCCGTCACGTTCGCCCAACTGGGCGATCGCACACTTTTGATGGATGCCGACCTGCGAAAACCGGGTGTTCGCCGCGCCTTGAATCTCAACGTGGGGAAGGACGTTGGCTTGAGCTCGTACCTCGCGGGAGTTTCGAACCTCGATGATGTTTGCGTTCCACATCCGGCGATCAACAATCTTGTTGCCCTCACCACCGGCCCGGTCCCTCCAAGCCCGGCGGACTTGCTTTCCTCGCATCGGATGAGCGAAGCGATTAGCGAATTGCGCCGGCGCTTCAAATTCATTGTCATCGACTCCCCGCCCATTATGGCGGCGACTGATGCCGTAATCTTATCCGCGCAGACCGATGGCGTGCTTCTCGTGGTTCGAAGCGGCGAGACTCCCAAGGAAGCGTTCACGCGATCCCGCGATTTGCTCGCCGCCGTGAAGAGCCGTCTGCTTGGGGTCGTGTTAAACGCCGTGGATTCGAATGCGCCGGATTACTACTACTCGTACCGCTACTACCCGTATGCCTACGGCTACGGATATGGCGAAGATATTGGAAAAACGGCCCGATTCCCTTCCGGATCGGGCGAGTCTGGCGAATCTTCCAGCTAGGAGGCAGTTTGCGTCATCTCATAACGGGCGGGGCGGGATTCATCGGTTCGCACCTTGCGGAGGCTCTGCTGAGCCGCGGCGATGAAGTTTTCATTCTCGACGATCTCTCGACCGGCAGCGTCGAGAACATCCGGCATCTAAAAGCACGCGACCGTTTCCATTACATTTTCGACTCGATCACCAATCGCCATCTGCTGGCCGAGCTTGTCGATGAATCGGACGTGGTGTTCCATCTGGCGGCCGCCGTGGGCGTCCGGTTGATTGTCGAGAGTCCCGTGCGGACTCTCGAAACAAACGTATTCGGAACTCAGCTTGTGCTGGATGCCGCGTCGAAGAAAAAGAAGCTCGTAGTCACCGCGTCCACCTCCGAGGTTTACGGCAAAAGCGATAAAGTTCCCTTCCGCGAAGATGCGGACTTGGTTCTAGGTCCCACTACTACAGCCCGCTGGAGCTATGCCGCTTCGAAAGCCGTCGATGAATTCCTTGCCCTTTCGTACTGGAAGGAGCGCAAGCTGCCCGTCATCGTTGTCCGCCTTTTCAATACAGTCGGACCGCGGCAAACAGGACGTTACGGCATGGTCCTTCCGAATTTCGCGCGCCAGGCTCTGGACGCAGCGCCGATCACGGTCTTCGGCACAGGACAGCAATCCAGGTGTTTCTGCGATGTGCGTGACACGGTCGAGTCGATTCTCCGTTTGCTCTCTACAGGTAAAGCAATCGGAGAGGTCGTCAACATCGGAAGTACTCAGGAAATTTCAATCGAAGGTCTGGCTCACGTGGTGAAGCAGCGCACCGGCAGCAACTCTCCCATCGCGTACATTCCCTACGAAAAGGCGTACGAGCCGGGTTTCGAGGATATGTTGCGCCGTGTGCCTTGCGTCGATAAACTCGAAAAATTGACTGGCTTCCGGCCGTCCGTGCCCCTGCCCGAGATTGTCGACCGGGTCGTCGACCATCTCCGAGGCAAGAGGACTGCGGCGGCGGCGACTGCGGAAAGAATGGCGGCGCCCGCGGCGTCTGATTAAAGCGGAATCGGAGCTTTCCCGATAATATCCGAGGCCGCTGGACCTTCCTGAGGCGATCGAGAACTCAGCCAAGCCGGTTGCTCTCACGAAGAACGCGTGAACCATCTCCGCATCAAAACGTGCATCAAGGTAGCGAGCAACGCAGAGAGATTTTGCGCGAGTTGCGAAGTATGCATAGAAAGGCGATGAGTCCGGTGTCGGCGAAGAATCGCGAGATGATCGAGCGTCTCGAGGACAATGGCCGTTTGCCGCGGGGCGCACGACCTTCGCAGGCTTTGCCGAAGGAATTGCAGGCAAACCGTGTGACCACAACTCTGTCGGTGATCGTGCCCGCTTATAACGAACAGTATCTCGTTGCCACGAGCCTAAGTAGACTCGAAATCCTCGGCGAATCACCGCTACTCGATCTTGTGAAGGTTATCGTCGTTGACGACGCTTCCACCGACGCTACCCAGAATGCTATCGAAGAATTTCGCGCGGCTCTCGAATCGCGCGGCGGCTATCCGAAAATTGAGTGGGTGTGGGCGCGGCATGAACAAAATCAAGGCAAGGGAGCCGCGATTCGCACTGCTCTTAGCTATGTGGACACCGAGCTGGTAGTCATCCACGATTCCGATCTTGAATACCATCCCCGCGATCTGCTGCAAATGGTTGAATTGTTCTTGTACGAGGACGCCGATGCCGTGTTCGGGTCCCGGTTTATGTCCGGGGGCTACAAACGTGCTCTCTTTTTCCGGCACGCGCTCGGTAACAAGCTGCTGACATTTCTGTGCGATTTGGTTTGCGATTTGAACCTATCCGACATCGAAACCTGCTACAAGATGGTAAGAACCGAATTGCTCAAGAGCATTCCGCTCGAAAGCTCGTCGTTTGACGTGGAGCCCGAACTCGCCATTAAGCTCGCCAAACGCGGCAGCCGGATTTTCGAGGTGCCGATCAGTTATTCGGGCAGGACCTACCGGGAAGGCAAAAAGATCGGCTGGAAAGACGGCGTCAAAGCGTTCTGGGCGATTCTCCGCTACGGCGCTTCGGGCAAGATTTATGTGGACGACGCTCACGGCGGAGAAATCCTCGATCGGTTGAATCGCGCTCCCCGCTTCACCCGGTGGATGGCCGATGTCATCCGGCCGTATATCGGCGATCGCGTTCTCGAAGTCGGAGCCGGGATCGGGAATATGTCGCAGCATCTGATGCCGCGTTCGCTCTATTGGGCTTCAGACGTCAATCCTCACTATTTGAAATATCTGCAAACGCTTCGCTCCACTCGCCCGTACATGCAAGTAGGTTACACGGACGGAATGAAGGCAGAATCGTTCCCCGTGGACCAAAAATTTGACACGATCGTCTGCCTGAACGTTGTGGAGCACCTCCAGGACGATTGCGCGGCGTTGCGCAATGTCTTGAATTCGCTGGAGCATGGCGGTCGAGCGATCATCCTGGTTCCGCACGGGCCGAATTTATTTGGAACTTTGGATGAAGTGCTGGGTCACTGTCGCCGGTACACCGAGGATCAACTCGCGGACGTCGCGCGAAAAGCCGGCTTCGAGATCGAGCAGATGCTCAAGTTCAACAGGCCCGGCGTAGTGGCGTGGTGGCTGAACGGGCGCGTCTTGCGGCGGCGAACTTTCGGCCTCGCGCAGATTCGCGTGCTGAATGTGCTGACGCCGGTCTTCCGCCTGGTCGATAAGTGGATTCCTTTGCCGCCGCTTTCGATCATCGCCATCCTGCGTAAGGAGGCATCTCGCGCCGGCGAGAGCCCTGATCCAGGGATGCTTCCGTTTGGCGCAAACGCAACGTCGTGAATGGCGGCACGAAAGTCGCGGATCAACTGGCTCTGAGCGATAAAGCAGGGAAGCCCATCCGTTTGCCGATTCTTTCGAAGTACGGAAAAATTCTCGTGGCGCTATTCGTCTTGACGTTACCCCTCGTCAATCCCTGGGTACGCGGCGATGGCGTTGGATACTACGCCTTCGCGCGCTCTTTGCTGATCGAGCACGATTTGAACTTCAAAAAAGATTGGATGAACGGAAACCTTTCGTTTCGCATGGGCCGAATTGATAGTAAAGGCCATATCCTCGCCGGCGAATACACCCGGACCGGTCACCTCGATAACCACTTCTCCGTCGGGCCGGCGATCCTGTGGTCGCCATTCCTGATCGCTGCGCACATCGGTGTCCTGACGGCCGATCGCATGGGTGCCAACGTTCCTGCCGACGGCTTTTCGCGGCCATACACGATCGCGATGGCATTCGCGACGGCTCTTTACGGCTTTCTTGCGCTCTGGATATCTTTTCACGTAGCCCGCAGGTACTTCCCCGAGCGCTCGGCATTTCTTGCAACCATCGGCATCTGGTTTGCCAGTTCCCTCCCGGTTTATATGTATTTCAATCCGTCGTGGTCTCACGCGCAGTCGGCGTTTACCGTCGCGCTTTTCGTCTGGTACTGGGACAAAACGCGCAAGACGAGGACCCTAAAGCAATGGGCAATCCTCGGCGCGGTCGGGGGGCTGATGATGGATGTGTATTACGTGACCGCGATCCTGTTCCTGCTGCCGGCCTTCGAAACGCTAGGGTTGTACGCCATCGCGAGCCGGGGTTCAGGCGCGCGATCGCGGCTGGGAGGAGTGGCGGGGGGTCTGGCGTTTATTGCAGCAACTGCAGCAAGCTTCTTGCCGACGCTGGTTACCAAGAAAATTATTTACGGCGCATATTTCGATTTCGGGTATCGGGTCCATTGGTACTGGAACTCCCCCGCTCTCGGGAGCGTGGCCTTCTCCTCCGATCACGGGCTTTTTAGCTGGACTCCGCTGCTGATACTCGCCGTTGCGGGCCTCTTTGCGCTGTGGCGCCGCGACCACACTTTGAGCCTGTCGCTCCTGGCGGTTTTTGCAGTGTACCTCTTCACGATCGGGTGCTACCAGGATTGGGATGGGCTTTCATCTTTTGGCAGCCGTTTTTTTGTTTCGCTGACCGCGCTATTCGTGGTGGGCCTGGCTGCGTTTTTCGATTGGATGGCGCGCGTTTGGAACGAGCGCCGAGCCACCACTCTGGCCACGGCGATCACTGCCGTATTCATCGTCTGGAACATGGGTCTCATATTCCAATGGGGCACGCACTTGATTCCCGCGCGCGGGCCGATTTCCTGGCGCGATGCCGCTTATAATCAAGTAGCGGTTGTGCCGGAGGAAGCCACCCGCACGCTCGAGTCCTATTTCACGCGACGAAAGCAAATGATGGGACACATCGAGCAAGAAGACGTTCGCCAGCTCAAATCCCAATCGCCGGAGAACAAGCAATAGCTTCATGAGCGCTGCCGCCCCAAGCAATGCAATCGCCCAGCCACCCGTGCTGCGCATCGCTCCGCCGACGCGGTGGTGGGCGGTGCCCTTCCGCGAAATCTGGGATTCGCGCGAGCTGGTTTATTTTTTCGTGTGGCGCGACATCAAAGTCCGCTACAAGCAGACGGCCATCGGCGCAGCGTGGGCCGTCCTGCAGCCGTTTCTTACGATGCTGGTGTTCACGCTTTTTTTCGGCAAGCTTGCGCACATCCCCTCCGACGGCTTGCCCTATCCGGTTTTTTACTACGCCGCTCTTTTTCCATGGACGTATTTCGCATTTTCCTTGCAGAACGCCACGAGCATCATCGTCGAAAATCAGCGTGTGATCACCAAAGTCTATTTTCCGCGGCTGGATTTGCCGATTTCCGCCGTACTTTCCGGCCTCCTGGATTTCGGCATCTCGTTTTTGATGTTTATCGCTTTCATGGTCTATTACGGCATTCGTCCCACGCACGCGTTCCTGTGGTTTCCGTTTTTCCTGCTACTCGCTCTGCTCACGGCGCTCGGCGTGGGCCTGTGGCTTTCGGCGCTGAACGCGATCTATCGCGACATACGTTACGTCATGCCGTTCCTCATACAGTTCTGGCTGTTCGCTTCGCCCATCGCGTACCCCACGTCGATGGTTCCGGCAAAATGGCGCTGGCTCTACGGGCTCAACCCGATGGCCGGCGTGATTGACGGTTTTCGCTGGTCTCTGACGGGCAAGGGCACGCCTCCGGGACATCTAATGTTAATTTCCATCGGCGTTGTGGTTGCGGTTCTACTGACTGGCCTGGGATATTTTCAGAAGATGGAAACCACGGTGGCCGATGTCGTGTAATCCAGTGTCGTGTAATCCGATGCAGCGTAACCCCGCTTGGCGCAATCCCTTCTGGTGTGTCCTCCAATGAGCGAACTGGCCATCCGCGTCGACAAGATTGGCAAGCGCTATCGCGTTGGCGAGCGCGAAAGTTACGTTGCGCTGCGCGACGTCATCGCCCGCGCGTTGACGTCAGCATTCAAGCGCACGCCGCGCGATCCCGTCGACTATCTCTGGGCCGTGCGCGACGTCACGTTCGACGTGCAACAGGGCGAAGTGGTCGGGCTCATCGGCCGCAACGGCGCCGGCAAGAGCACCCTGTTGAAACTTCTCGCGCGCATCACTCGCCCCACCGAAGGATGGGCTGAAATCCATGGCCG
>JANWJR010000013.1 GCA_025451835.1 Candidatus Acidiferrales bacterium
ACGAGTCCTTTTGCGCCCATGCCTGCTTCGGTCAAGCCGAGGTGCAGAGGCTGATCCGTTTTGCTTGCCAGATCGCGATAGATTTGAATCAGATCGTGCGGGCGAGAAACCTTGCAGGAAATGATGATTTGATCTTTACGCAGGCCGGTTTCAAGCGCGAGCTCGGTGGAGTCAAGAGCGGACAGCACCATGCACTCGTTGATGATGTCTTCGGAAGTCTTGCCGAGGTCCTGGTCGGTATTCTCCTGCATCTTGCGCATGACCAGTTCCTGATTGAGGGAGCCGCCATTCACGCCGATGCGGACCGGTTTGGCGTTGTCGCGAGCGATTTTGCAGATGGTGGCAAACTGCTCGTCGCGGCGCTGGCCGTGGCCGACGTTGCCGGGGTTGATGCGATATTTGTCGAGCGCTCGCGCACAATCGGGATATTTCGTGAGGAGTACGTGGCCGTTGTAATGGAAGTCACCGATCACGGGCACATTGCAACCGGCATCGAGCAGACGCTTCTTGATTTCCGCGACCTCCGCGGCTGCTTCCGGCATATTCACGGTGATGCGAACGAGTTCCGAGCCGGCTTGAGCGAGTTCGAGACACTGCTGGGCGGTGGACGCGGGGTCTGCCGTGTCGGTGTTGGTCATCGATTGCACAACCACAGGCGCGCCGCCGCCGACCATTATGCTGCCGACGCGCACGCCGACGGTCTTTTGGCGCTTCTGTGTCATATCGCTTCTATTGTAACGAATTTCGCCGAGGATAGGTTAGCGGGTTGAGGCGTGCTCGCAGTAGCATCCAGGAACGCCCCCTCAAGAGCGGAAACCACGGAGAGAGATTGCCGGCAGAAATCGCGGGGCGCGAAAAGCGCGCTTCGCTTCCGCTCAAAATGACTGCAAAAAGGACAATTTCAGTATCTTGCTAGAATTCCGGGCGGCGAGCCATGCCGTTTGATTTAGCGGCGCGTCCCGGAGGAGGCACAATGGTGGCCATCTTGCGAATCATGGCGAGAACGAGTTTCTTGTCATCCTCGGAGAGCGTGGTGGAATACTTTTTTATGTCGGCAAGGAAGCGGATTTCGTCGTCGGAAAGCTCGCCGAGGATCTTTTGCGTCTCGCGATCCTGAGGCGTATCACTGCCGGGGAAAAAATCGGCCAGGCTGATCTCCATGGCTTCGGCGATTTTGGCCAGCGTTTCGAGGGACGGGACGGTATGTCCATTTTCGACGCGCGAGAGGTAGCAGCGCAGCAAGCCCGTCCGCCGCTCGATGTCTCCTTGCGACAGGCCACGATCGTTGCGATAGGATCGGATCACTGCACCGATATTCACGTTCGGCTTCTCTTTGGGCATAGTACCTTTCCTCTAACTAGGCCGTATCTTACGAGGCACTCCCACAGGACGCAACAGGTTTTTTGGGGGATGTTCCTGACAGGAACACTCTGCATACGCCAGCCGCAGCATCAAGGCAGTTACAGTCGGAAGGCGGTACCTGATCCGATGCAAAACAGTCCAACTGTGGAGTTGGGGTTCAATGCAACCTACGGGGCAGTTTGGGGAACGACATCCGGTGGCATTACGGGGGCAGGGTCTTTCCCAGCACGCTTATTTGCGTAGAGAAGATCATCCGCGCGTTTGACCAACTCATGAGCGGTTTCGCCGGGGTTGTAATCCGTCCATCCACAGGAGAAGCGGCATGGAATCTGTTCAGCATTCACTTCGATAACCACGCCATCAATGCGGTCGAGCACGTGATGCACTTCCTCGAGGCGGCATTCCGGCAGGACGGCCATGAATTCATCGCCACCCAAGCGTACGGCAAGGTCCGAGCCACGAATCGCGCGCTGCACGCGCTCGGCAAATTTCTTCAACATGGCGTCACCGGCGGCGTGCCCATACTTGTCGTTCACTTGCTTCAAGCCGTCCAGATCGAGCAGCAGCACGGTGAGAGGGCGGCCGTAGCGCTGGGCGCGGTTAATCTCTTGCGATAGACGCTGTTCGCCCGAGCGGCGATTGTAGAGTCCGGTCAATTGGTCGAGCGCGGCGAGTTTGTACACTTCCGTGGCCAGGTTCTCGACCTTCGCAAGGGATTCGATTTGCCGCGCAAGTTGCCCATGCAATCGCGCGATCAGCACCTGCTGATAGACGAGATATACGATAAACAAGAGGACAAGCCCGACCAATCCGCGGACGGCCTGGTTCAGATAGAAGGAGTACGTTTCTTGTTCCCGAGTGAGAATGCCCGGAAAGGCAAACGATGCTACGCCGACGGTGAGCAAAAGAATCACCATCAGTGCGGCAGACCACAGGCTCCATTGCCGGCGGTCGAGCTTGTTCAGATGGGCGCGAATCGCCGTGGGTTGGATATCGGCAGGCGCGCTGGTCTCGCTATTAGGGAGGTTAGGCATGGATGCGTCGAAAAATTACCATTTCAGATTTATCGCGAATCGCTCGCCGGCGCTAGACGCATGTTGGGCACTGTGTTCCATGTCGTAAACAGCGAATGCGGGGCGAATCGTTGTCCGGCCGTTCACCGGAAGGGGGATTTTGCTTTTCGCGTCAGCGATTGCGACAAATGCTGGCTCTGGCGCACCGGATATGCCAACCTCATCGAAGGAACAAGGTTAACGAATGGGCGAGTTCAACCAGGCACCTTCCGATTCAAGCTCGCAATACCGCGAAAAGCGAGCGGTTCCGCGGTTCGGCTTTATCGCGACGATGACGCTGATCGAGCCGGTAAGCGACACGCGGATCCCCGGACGCATTTCCGAAATCAGCCGCAAAGGCTGTTATGTCGACGTTCTGAATACGCTTCCGGTAGGGACTCGAATCCGCATCGATATCTCCCGGGACTGCGGTGTCTTCACGACCACAGCGACCATCATTTACGTGCAGGAAGGAATGGGAATGGGCGTGGCCTTCGCTGATATTCCTGCCGAGCAGCTGGAGACTCTCGATTCCTGGTTAGCCGAACTCGCCCGTTAGGCCGGCCTCACCGTATTTCGGGTCAGCAAGCTTCCCCAGGAGTTATCCGAGCGACCACCTCGCCGGAACTGGCGTCGCGAATTAAATAGTCGGCCGGCTTCTCTCGAATCAGAGTCTCGACCTTTTTCTTCGCTGCGTCGAGGGTAGGAGCGTCACAGGCCCAGATGGGGCTTCCGTCGTCCAGTTTTCTGAAAATATCGTAGCCGAGTTCCATCTCTCACTCCGCACGAATGGTCTTGCAGGAACGATGCGACGGAGAGACTATACGTCGCGGTCGTATCCTGGATGTTCAATTTTGAACTGCCTCGAAATGAGACTTCGGATAGAAAGGCGGCGTCCACACAAACCTCGTAAGTCGAAGGGGGCCGCGTTGATTCGCCAGACAGGCCACTTGGGAAAGCCGCAACGGAATTCAACAGCAAAATCGCGCCCCGCGTTTTCGTGGCTGCTCACTGCGGGGAAGACCATGCGATACCGCACGGATCAGACGATTTTTTCGCAAGGAGACGATTGCGAGGACGTTCACTACATCGAGGATGGCCTAGTAAAGCTTACCCTGGTGTCGCCCAGAGGGAAAAGCGCGGTGCTGGGAATCTTGGGACAGGGCGATTTGTTTGGCGAACGCTGCATTTCGGGCGAAGCTCTGTACCTGACCTCGGCTGTTGCGATCGTGGAATGCACGCTTGTGAAGATGTCGCGGCGGGGCATGTTGCGGGCGCTCGATCAGCAGCCGGCGGTGGCAAGAGAACTGATTCACTACCTTCTGATCCACAACCATCGCATCGAAGAGAATCTAGTCGGCCATTTCTTTCACTCGAGCGAGAAGCGGCTGGCCCGTATACTTCTGAGGCTCGCGCAATATGGGAAGGGTGGCGCCGGCAAATCGGTGCTTCCGCGAATCAGCCAGGACACGCTGGCGGAAATGGTGGGAACCACGCGCTCGCGCGTGAATTACTTCATGAACCAATTCAGGAAGGCCGGGCTCATTCGCTACAACGGCGACCTTGAAGTCCGCGATTCACTCTACTCGGTGCTGCAGGATTGACCACTGGACCCTTCCCAGCGTCGCCGATGCGAGTGACCTCAGACATTTGCGAATCCTCTTGACGGTTGCCGGACAGGAAGGTAGCTTCTGCGAGTTCGCCCGCTTGCGAACCACAGGAGATTTTCATCCCCATGACGCGACACGCTTCCTGGTTCATCGCACTTCTCAGCTGCATTCTGGTTCCTTGTGTCTGGACGCATGCGGATCCCAACGCGCAGGAATTCAACGTCAAGGAGCATTACACGAAGTATGAGTTTCGGATTCCGATGCGCGATGGAAAGCGGTTATTCACGTCGGTTTACGTTCCCAAGGATACCTCGCGCACCTATCCGTTTCTGATGGATCGCACGCCGTATAGCGTCGCACCGTACGGTGTGGATCAGTACAAGCGAGCGATCGGGCCCTCGGAGGAATTCGAAAAAGCCGGGTACATTATCGTTTACCAAGATGTGCGGGGGCGCTACATGTCCGAAGGCGATTTCATCGAGATGCGCCCGCACATTGACGCAAAGAAATCGAACTCCGACGTGGACGACAGCTCGGACACATACGACACGATCGAATGGCTGCTGAAACATGTGCCGAACAACAACGGCAAAGTGGGGATCTGGGGAATTTCGTATCCCGGCTTTTATACTTCGGCGAGCATCGTCGATTCGCATCCCGCGATCAAAGCCGCCTCGCCCGAAGCGCCCATGACGGATCTTTTCATGGGCGATGACGCCTACCACGGCGGGGCGTTCATGCTGGATGCGAATTTCGGATTCTATACTTTCTTCCGGCCGCAGGATGTTCCGACGACTCTGCCGTCTGGATTCACGCGTTTCGATTACGGCACCGACGATGGATACGAATTTTTCCTCAAGGCAGGCACGCTGGCGAACTTGACATCTCAATATTTCAAGAATCCCAATTGGCTGTGGAACGATCAGGTGGCTCACGACACCTACGACGAGTACTGGAAAGCGCGCAATCTCGCGCCGCATCTTAGAAATATTCACTGCGCGGTTCTAACGGTTGGGGGATGGTTCGACGCTGAAGATCTTGCGGGGCCATTCAAAGTCTACGACTCGATCAAGCGCAACGATCCGGGGATCTACAACGGCCTCGTCGTTGGCCCCTGGGTCCACGGCGGCTGGGCGCATTTCGACGGAAACCATCTCGGAAGCGTGAATTTTGCCGCCAACACCGCTCAATTCTTCCGCAGCCATATTCTATTCCCGTTTTTCGAGCAGTACCTGAAAGATGGCGCCGACGCGAAGCTGCCGGAAGCCTATGTTTTCGAGACGGGGACGAACCAGTGGCGCGAGTATCCAGCGTGGCCGCCGAAGAATATTGAGAAGAAGACGCTTTATTTCGAGGAAAACGGAGGGCTATCGTTCGGCGCGCCGGCTGGGAATTCGCAAAGGTCCGACGAATACGTGAGCGACCCGAACCGGCCGGTGCCCTTCATCGGCTATACGGCTACGGATGTGCCGCAGGAATACATGGTGGCTGACCAGCGGTTTGCAGCGGCGCGCCCGGACGTTCTCGTGTATCAAACGGAGCCTTTGAAGGAAGACGTTACGCTCGCCGGCCCGGTTTCGCCCCGATTATTTGTTTCCACCACCGGAACGGATTCCGACTTCGTAGTGAAGCTGATCGACGTCTATCCGCCGGATTATCCCGACAATACGGCGAACGAAGACCGCGAGAATGATGTTCCACCGCCACACGTCGCGATGGGAGGATACCAGCAGCTTATTCGAGGCGAACCGCTGCGCGGGAAATTCCGCAAGAGCTTTGAGAAGCCGGAGGCGTTTACACCCGGCAAAGTGGCAGAAATTGATTTCACCATGCCGGACATCAATCACACGTTCCGGCGCGGACACCGGATCATGGTGCAGGTGCAGAGTTCCTGGTTTCC
>JANWJR010000014.1 GCA_025451835.1 Candidatus Acidiferrales bacterium
ATGGCGCAAAGCCAACGGCGTACGTGGTGTAATAAATCACTTGAGCGCTGGTGATCGTCCGGCAATTCTCCACGGCGGCGGCCTGGTCGGCGGCGATACGGGCTCTTAGCAGATTCGGTATAGCGATCGCCGCAATAATCAGGATGATGGCGACGACGATCAGTAGCTCAATCAGCGAAAATCCACGCCATTGTTTGCCGCTGGGCCGCGTTTGCAATTGTGCTGATGGGGACATTGTTCGATCCGTTGGTTCTTTCTCAGAGATCTCAGCAAAAGAAAAGCCCTTCAATAAGTTACTGTAGAGGCGCGCTAGCAATCGTCGGGGCGGTTCCGTTCGTCGTAAAGCGGATCACACCGGACTGATCGGTGAAGAACCCCGGCGGCGGTCAAAAACCAATTGGGGAGGCAAGTTGCGCCTCCCCAATTCCCGTCTGTCCTTCGTTGCTACTGAAGTGCCGGACTGGCAGTCGTCGGAGCAGTGCCGTCCGTTGAGAAGCGGATCACACCGGACTGATCGGTGAAGAACCCGCGTTGACCGGTCTGACCAACAGTGGTCGGAACCGCTGTGAGCTGGTAAACGGTGTTGCCCGTGCAGCCGCCAACCGTAACCGCCGTGCCGCCTGTGTTGGTGAGGGCGATTGTGTAACCGCTTTTCGAGCCAGCGGCTATCACTGGGTCGATCAATTCAGCGGTGGTGCAGGTTGCCGCGCCACCAACCGGTCCGCCCAGCGCCGCGAGCGTCGCCGGAAAGCCAGCATTGTATTCAGACGACCACGTTACGGCCGCCGTATTAATGGTGCGGATCGTGCCGACTGCCGACGCTTCATTGGCTGCCATGCGCGAACGCAGCAAGTTCGGAATTGCGATGGCCGCGATGATCAAAATGATCGCCACGACGATCAGCAATTCGATTAGTGAAAAACCCTTCTGTTTCTTAATCATTGTTGTCTTTCTCCTTGAAATCAGAAACTCGTGTACTTTCCTGGCGGAGTACAAGCACTGAGGAGCACGGCTACAGCCATCCATGAAACGCCTCAGCGGTCGAGTGAACTTGCGGCAACTCCTGCGAACGCATATGGATGCGAGTGGGGCAGGAAGAAGTGAACATTAGCGCCCGACCGATCAAGCGCAGATTGGAATTCTGATTTGAAACAACTGGCCCGAACTGGAACAGCGGCAAGTTTTAGAGTTGCGCGCGGTACGCCGATGTAACGGAGCATCGGTGCGGCTCGCGTCCACCGTCCGCGATAGTGTTTCAGCACGCCGAGGAAAAAACGGTCCAATGATGAGTTTCTCGCAGCCCGCGAATTGTGGGCGTTCTAGCGCCGAGATAGAAGCAAACCCCATGAAGCAGGGCGCAGCAAACTGCGCCCCTACAAAAAGTCACAAGACCGGGGTTATTGAATTTATTTCACGGACGACAAATTACCGGGCGAAATTAAGTGGAGTTGCTAAGGCAGAAGCGGCGAGCGGGGGTTTAGACTCCGTACTTTTTGGCGTAGTGGCGGAAAGAGCGATACGACATGCTGAGAATATCGGCAGCGCGCGTCCGAACTCCCCCCGCGCGTTCGAGAGCCGCAAGGAGATAGGAGCGCTCTACGGCCTCGATATGCCTCACCAGGTCGATGCCATCGGCGGGCAAAACAGGACCATGGCCATTGCCAGAAGCATTGGCCACGGTTTCCTGAAAATGATTTCGTATGCGGTCCGGCAGGCCATCTACAGTGATACGGTTGCCGGTCTCAAGCGCCACGGCGCGCTCGATGGTATTCTCAAGCTCGCGAACATTTCCGGGCCAGTCGTAGACTTCCAGACGCCGCACCGCCTCAGGTTCGATCCCGTCGATTTTCTTCGACATCGATTTCGTATAGCGTTCCAGGAAGGAGCGAACGAGAAGCGGAATATCGTCGCGACGCTCGCGGAGGGCGGGAAGATGCAGCGGGATCACACTCAGGCGGTAATAAAGGTCTTCCCGGAACCGGCCTTCGGCGATTTCCTTTTCGAGATCCTTGTTCGTCGCCGCGATGACGCGGACGTCGACGTCGGATTCTTCCGTGCTGCCGAGCGGGCGGACTTTGCCTTCCTGGAGGACACGGTAGAGCTTCACCTGCATGGTGACGCTCATGTTTCCGATTTCGTCCATGAAAAGAGTGCCGCCGTGCGCCGCCTGAAAAAGGCCGCGGCGATTCTCGTTCGCGCCCGTGAACGCGCCCTTCATGTACCCGAACAGCTCCGATTCGAGGAGGGTTTCCGGAAACGCGCCGCAATTGATGGTGATAAACGGATTTTTCGAGCGAGCGCTGTTCTCATGAATCGCCCGTGCCACGAGTTCCTTACCGGTTCCGCTTTCGCCGGTTATTAAGACACGGCTGGCCTGCGGCGCAATATTTTCGATCAACTCAAAAATCGCGCGCATCTTCGGGCTTGTTCCAATAATGTGGTCGAGGCCCGTGAGGCGGCGGATTTCGCGGCGGAGGTATGTGGCTTCTTTTCTCAACGCCAGGTTTTCAGTAACTTGCTGCACGGCAGGACGAAGCTCATCGAGCAGGCGATCTCCCTTGATGACGTAGCGATCGGCGCCGAAATTGACCGCATCGATCGCCGTTCCGATGGTCGGCACGCCGGTAATGAGAATGACGACGGTCAACGGTGACACTTCCTTGGCATAGCGCAGCAGGTCAACCCCATGCATATCGGGCATGCGTATATCGGAGATCACGATGTCGAACACCTGCGAGGCAAGACGGCGTTTTGCTGCTTCTCCGCAATTCGCCGTTTCCACTTTGTGGCCTTCCTTACGAAAGCTGATTTCGAGCAGCTCGCAAATTGAACGTTCGTCGTCCACGATCAGGAGATGGGCCATGGCGGGCTACTCCTTCCCCACGGGACGGAGGGTTTCGGCCGCCGCGTGCGATTCTCTGCGCGGCGCTCGCGCGCGCGCCGCCCGGGGAAGCTCGACCACAAATTCCGCGCCTTGCCGCCCGGGCTCCGCCTCCACGCGGACCCGCCCGCGATGCGCCTGAACGATCTGATAAACGATTGCGAGTCCCAGCCCTGTTCCGCCGCTGAAGCCAGATTGAAACGGCTCAAAAATTCGGGTTGCCTCTTTCGGATTGATGCCTATTCCCGTGTCGGATATCGAGACCCGGACCCATGCGGCTTCCGCCTCAATCTTGACCGAAAGGACGCCGCCCTCGGGCATGGCTCGCAGCGCGTTGTTGCAGAGGTTCCAGAAAACCTGTTTCATGCGGTCTCGATCTGCTACGGCGCGGGCTTCCCGGCCGGTGAAGTGGCGCTCGAATCGATATTGTCCGTGGGCTGATGCGTCGCGCTCGAGCAACAACAGCGTTTCCTCCATCACGGCTGCAACGTCCAGCTCGGCAAATGCGTAGGTCTTCTCGCGCGAATAGTCGAGAAAATCGGTGATGATCTGATTCAGCCTCTGGGATTCGCGGCTGACGATATGGACGAGCTTCTTGTCGTCATCTTCCAAAGGAGCGAGGCGCGCGAGTTCCTTCAATGCGCCGGTCATGGCGGTCAACGGCTGGCGAATCTCATGAGCGATGGCGGCGGAAAGACGGCCCAGGGCTGCCATGCGCTCTTTCGTGACGATCTCCCGCTCGAGGCGCTTCAGTTCCGTGAGATCCTGAAAATTGAAGACGTAGCCGCTCGCTTCATTCTGCGCGCTGCGCAACGGCGAGATGGAAATCCCGAGAAAGCGAACGCTTCCGGTGGCTGTGCGAAACTCGACTTCCTTGCGGCTGGCGAGAGGATTGCCGCGGTCGTCCAACTCGACCGGCCAGAACCCCGGGAAAACGTCGCGAACGTTATCATCCCGCAGCACGCCAAACCCGCGACCGGTGATTTCCGCGCCCGCGTGATTCAAGAGCAAAATGCGCCCGTCCATGTCGACCGTGAGCAGCCCGCCGCGCATCGATTCGATGATGTCCTGATTAAAAGCCCGCAGGTCCTTCAGCTCCTCCCTTTTTTCCTCGAGCTCGACTCCCTTGTTGCGCAGAGTTTGCGAGAGCAAGCTTCCGAGATAAGCGACGGCGAAGAAGGCGAAGAAATTGATCGCGAGCCAGAATTCAAGGGTGCGTTCGCTCGGCATCACAGCGGCCGTTCTTGGGATGAGGCCGTAGTACGCGAGTTCGGTGATGCTGCCGAGCAGAGCGAAGCTCGCGCCGGCTACGATAAAAACTCCGCGCCGGGAAAAAAGAATGCTGGCCATCAGAATCGCGAGCAAATAGAGAGAGGCGAAGTAACTTTCGTGTTCTCCCGTGGAGTACACAACGCCCGTGATGAGCAGCAAATCGCACACCATCTGCAGCACGGCGTGCCACGTGGCACGGGGAACCCAGTGTTGCAACATTACATAGAGGATTGCCAGCGTGTACCACAAGACGATCAAAGGAACGAACGAGCGAACCGGGACCGTCATCGTCGTCAACTCGCGGATGGCGAGCACGGTGACGACAAGAAACGTAATAATCAGGAAGCGAACGCGGCCCAGCCAGGGCAGCCATTCGTTGATACTCGGCGTGGGTTCCATCTTGGTCAGGGAGCGTCCCCGAATAATCCCCTTGCCGTAGCTGCGGCGAGTCAGTGATCCAGACGGGCGTTCAACGAGCGCCAGTGATCCACGGCGCTTCGAAGAAAGGCGCGAATCCGAGCCCTGGCCGCCGAGTATTCCTCGCTGCGACGACTAGGGGCTTTATTTGATTACGCTGCTTCGATCCTAGTGACCACCGCCGGCGAGTTGGCCGATCAGCGAGAACAGCGGCAGGTACATGGAAATGACGATGCCGCCAACGACGATGCCAAGGAAGACGATCATTAGTGGTTCCAACGCAGTCAGCAGGTCCTTCACTGCGGCGTCGACTTCGTCTTCGTAGAAATCGGCAATTTTCTGCAGCATCGCGTCCATCGCACCTGTCTGCTCGCCCACGCCGATCATCTGCGTCACCATGCCAGGGAAGACGTCCGTTTCCTTCAGCGGATCGACGAGCGACCGCCCGGCTTCCACGGCTTTTCGCGTTTGATTGATCGCCCGTTCGATTACCGCATTGCCCGAAGTTCGCGCGGTAATGTCGAGACCCTCGAGAATGGGAACGCCGCTAGAAATCAATGTGCCCAGGGTGCGCGTGAAGCGCGCCACGCCGATTTTACGAAGAAGCATGCCGATCAGCGGGATCTTCAGGATGATCGTGTCGATCACCATCCGGCCCTGCGGGGTGCCGTACCATAGTTTCAGCGCCACGCCACAACCGATAAGGAAAACGACGATAAACAATCCATAGATGCTGCCGACGAACCGGCTTAAGCCGATCACGATGCGCGTGGGGAGCGGAAGTTCGGCGCCGAGGCCGTTGAACAGCGTGACGAAGATCGGCACGACCTTCCACAGAAGCAGGATGATGACCAGCCCCGCGATTCCAAAAACTGCCGCAGGATAGATCATCGCGGACTGCACGGCGCGTTTCAGCTTGACGTTTTTCTCGATGTAAGTCGAAAGGCGCTGCAAAATGGTGTCAAGAATACCGCCGGTTTCGCCCGCTTCCACCATGTTGTAGTAGAGCGGATCAAATACCTTATCGTATTGTTTCATCGCGGCGGACAAGGTGGTGCCGCCCTCGACGGACCCGCGCACGCCATTCAACATTTTCTGAAATGTTTTGTTTTCCTGCTGCCCCGCGAGAATCTCGAGACATTGCACGAGCGGCAGGCCGGCGTCGATCATCACCGAGAACTGGCGGGTAAAAATGGCCAGCTCTTTGGCCTTCACACCGGTCCCGAACGTGGGGATAGCAAACTCCTTCCCTTTTTCGGAGACCTTGCTCGCGTTGATCTGCTCGCGACGCAGCACGTTCTGCAATTCGGCCTTGCTGGTCGCCGTGCGTTCACCCGTGACGGCGGTACCCGCTCGGTTAGTTCCGCGATATGTGTAGACTGGCATTGCGTCTTACCTCCTCTTTTCTTCTATCGCCGGGCGGGGACCCTGCTGCCTGCTGCCGGCGAGGTCACCCCGCGGTTAATTAAGTCCTGCAATTCGTCCGGGTTGGAAGACCGCACAAGCGCGGTCTCCTGCGTGATCAACTTTTGGAAATAAGCGTTCGCGAGGCTCTGGTTAAACGTTTGCATGCCCGAAGCGCCCGTCCCGGTCTGCATGGCCGAATAAATCTGGTGAATCTTGTCTTCGCGAATGAGGTTGCGTATAGCCGGAGTGGGAATCAGTATTTCCATTACCATCGCTCGTCCCCGGCCGTCGACCTTCGGAAGCAGCGATTGGCAAAGAATTCCTTCCAGCACCATCGAGAGTTGCGCGCGAACCTGCGGTTGCTGGTGTGCGGGAAACACGTCGATGATTCGGTTGATGGTGGAAACCGCCGAATTTGTATGCAGGGTTGCGAAGGTCAAGTGGCCGGTTTCGGCGATGCGCAGGGCGGATTCGATGGTTTCGAGGTCGCGCATTTCGCCGATGAGCACCACGTCCGGGTCTTCGCGAAGAGCGGCGCGGAGTGAATTTGCAAACGAGTGTGTGTCGGAGTGAACCTCGCGCTGGTTTACCAGGCATTTCTTGTGGTTGTGCAGGAACTCGATCGGGTCTTCGATCGTGATCATGT
The DNA here is from genome assembly GCA_025451835.1 of Candidatus Acidiferrales bacterium. Lineage (GTDB taxonomy): Bacteria > Acidobacteriota > Terriglobia > Acidiferrales > UBA7541 > Palsa-295. The sequence goes on from JANWJR010000014.1 coordinate 6,624, forward strand.
GTTCTTCGCGTTCGCTGTTGATCTTGTCGAGCATCGCCGCGAGCGTGGTGGACTTGCCGGAACCGGTCGGACCGGTCACCAGAACCAATCCGCGAGGCTTGTCGCACAACCCGCGCACCACGGGAGGAAGTCCGAGTTGGTCGAAGGTCTTAATTTCCCAAGGAATCGTGCGGAACACGGCCGCTACGGCGCCGCGCTGATGGAAAATGTTGCCTCGAAAGCGCGCCAGGCTCTTCAGTCCGAACGAAAAGTCGAGTTCGAGGGTTTCTTCCAGGCGGTGCTTCTGCACGTCCGTCAGCACGCTATAGGCAAGCGCCTTGGTATCGGCGGCTGTCAGCGGTGGCATGTCCAGCGGGCGCAACTTGCCATGGACGCGGATGCGCGGAGAACTGTTGGTCGAAAGATGGAGGTCGCTGCCGCCCATCTCGATCATTTTCTTCAAAAGCTCACTTAAAGTGATACCCGCCATAATTTCCTCCGCCTTACAAAACGGTTTCGCGCAGCACTTCTTCCATGGTCGTCTGCCCTGCGCTTATCTTGATCAGGCCGCTGCGCCGCAACGTGATCATTCCCATTTCGAGAGCTTTTTTTCTCAGCTCCAGCGCCGAGGCGCCGACGAGAATCAACTCGCGCAGATCGTCATTAATCTCCATGACTTCATAGAGGCCCACGCGACCCTTGTAGCCGGTGTTGTTGCAGGTGGCGCAGCCGTGCCCGTGCATCACCTGCACTTTGGCGGCTTCGTCCGGAGTGAACCCGGCTTCCGCAAGAGCCTCTGGCTTGAGATCCAGCGACTCCTTGCAATTTGAGCAGATGCGGCGCACCAACCGCTGCGCGCAGATCAGATTCACCGACGTCGCCACCAGGAACGGTTCGATCCCCATGTTCATCAACCGGCTGATCGTTGAAGGAGCGTCGTTGGTGTGCAGAGTCGAAAGCACCAAGTGGCCCGTGAGAGCGGCCTTCACGGCAATTTCCGCGGTTTCGAAGTCTCGAATTTCTCCGACCAGAATGATGTTCGGGTCCTGGCGCAGAAAAGCGCGCAGCGCGGATGCGAAATTCAGTCCGATCTGCTCTTTCATTTGCACCTGGTTGATACCAGCGAGCTGAAATTCCACCGGATCTTCGGCGGTCATGATGTTCGTTTCATGCGTGTTCAGGCGCGCGACCGAAGAGTACAGCGTGTTGGTTTTTCCCGAACCGGTCGGCCCGGTGACCAGCACCATGCCGTACGGCTTCAAAATCTGGCGCTCGAATTTCGCCAGCGATTCCGGCTCGAAACCGAGCTTGGTCATGTCGAGGCGCAGATTTTCCTTGTCCAGGAG
>JANWJR010000015.1 GCA_025451835.1 Candidatus Acidiferrales bacterium
CACGCCGAAAAGAACACCATTCGGCACTTCATGAATGACGTTATCGCCGGAAACATGCAGGAAGCTTATAAAATCTGGCAGCCATCTCAGTCCTACGCCTTCAAAGATTTTCTCGATGACTGGGGCCCGAATGGTTATTACGGCCCCGTAAAAAGTTTTAACATTGAAGATACCGAGCGTCTGAAGGATTCCACCGCCGTGGTGATCGTCGTGGACGTGAGCCCTGACCAGCCTTTCCCCGATGACCGCGATGCCGTGAGGCAAAACAGGGTGAAGCAGATAAAACTCTGGGTGGAATTCAAGGACCAGTCGATTAGCTTTCCGCCTTTCTGAGTTTGCGGCATCGCATTTTCCGGCCGCGTCTTACGTCCTCGCTCTGGAATTCGGCGTCCACGCAAACGCCCGTGCAATGACCGGAGCGAGGCGTCGTCTCGTTAATCAAGCGAGTGAGATGATCGGCGCGCGGATATCAGCGAAGAATTGGAGGAACGTTGTCCGCCGCGGGCAAGAAAGTGGCCATCGTAAGCCTGGGAATGGCGTGCCAGTCCTCGTGGCAAATTCGAAAGCACATACGCTTGCTGAGAGAGCTGACCCAAGACAGATCGCTGCGCGAGTCCTCCATGCCGTTCGATTGGCTGATATCCCAGCCGGATGGCGCGTCAAAGCTCATCCGGGATCAGGCATTTTTCCCGGAATCCCCCGAGGAGATTACGCGCCAGGGAGGCAGGCCCTGGTGGGGACGTTACAACACTTACTTCTGGCATGATTTCACTCGAAAACACGCGCCAATTCCGATCAGCGAGGGGTTCGAGAACGCCCGGCAAAAATACAATCATCTGTGGAGCAAATTCCAATCGATTCGAAACGTCGAGCGCAAAATATTCGTCATCTCGAACGTTCAAAATAATCTCGACATGGTCGCGGAAACGACCGGAACGGTTGATTTTCATTTCAAGGCGACACAACTCGGAAATCTAATGTCTGCGGCCGATGCGTGGACGGAGGCTGGCTCGAACGAATACCTCGTTGTCTCGTACGAAAACCGGATTGATCCGGACATCCATCTGCGCAACACAAAAATAATAACGATCAGCAAAGATGAAAGCGAATGGGAGGGTTCCAAGGACGCTTGGAATTTCGCATTCAAGACTTATTTCTCTTCGTGACCGCTGCGCGGATATCGTGAGCCGAGCGCTAGTTCCTCATTTCGAACCCTAAGATTTGCCTTTCGAGCGCAGGGCCAGCAATTCTTCGCATGCAGCGCGCACTTCATCGACGCCAATCTCGCGGATCGACCGTTTCTGGCTCACGAGGACGCATTTGTCGCCGCGCCGCCATTCGAATTTAGCGCCTGTATCCACCACTCGGTGATCGCCCTGCCACGGACGCCACTGTATGGGGTTTGTGAGGCCAAACAGGACCACGCTCGGGCAGTTCGCTGCCGTGGCTATGTGCGCCGGCCCTGAATCATTGCCGACGTAAATCCGCGCACCCGCAATCAGCGCAATGAGTTCGCGTGCGTTGAAGCAATCAAACACAGCGGCGCAACCGCCCATTTCGCGCCGCACTTCTGCCGCGATCTCTGTGTCGCTCGAACCAAGGTTCACCACACTCGCGATTCCGTGCGCCTCCTGCAACCATCGCACGATCGCGGCAAATTTAGCCGCCGGCCAGCGCATCCCCGTCAGCCTCGCTCCAGGTTGGATCACGGCGTACGCATCGCCCGGCGCGATACCCTTCTGGGAGAGAACGCGTGTAACACTTTCCGTCGCGTCGGCCTGGGGAAAAACCTGCGTGCGAGGAATTGGCCCGCGAGGAAGTCCGCACCAATAAAATTGCGAAATGCGATGTTCGACCGTGTGCACCTCCCACGTCCCCCAGAACTCTTTCGAATCCGGGACGCGTACGTTGTAAAGAACCGAGAACTGAAAACCTTTCCAGCCCACTCGAGCCTGCGCGCGCGGCGCTGCCGTCAGAAGCGCGCTGCTCGGACCTCCATGCTGATTGAATACCACGGGGAACTTTCGCCGGCAAAGAGTCGTTGCATCCTGTCGAAAGCCGCGCGAAGGAATTAATTCTGCGACGCCCGGATTCCCTTCAAGCGCCGCCGTGCACCAGGGTTCAACAAGCACGCAAACGCGCAGATCGGGACGCCACGCGTGCAGCGCGGCAATGGCAGGAGTCTCTAGAACCAGATCGCCCAGCGACCTCGGACGCACGATCAGAATTTCCGCGCCCTCGAGAAGGCTAGGGAGCAATCTGGAAGGATCACTCAGCTTCAATGCGAGCTTCGTCCACCAGCATGACGGGAATATCGCCGCGAATCGGGTAGACGCGGTGGCACTTCGGACACTTCAAGCCTTGCTGGTCCGGGGTCAGCTTCACCGGCGTTTTATCCAGCGGACATGCGAGGATGTCGAGCAATTCCTGCGAAACAGCCATTCAATTCCTCCCCTGCTGTGCTGCACTGTATCAGAGCCGTGTTTGAGCCGCAATATTTCGCCGGAGCTTAGCCGATGCAGGCGGCGCTTCAGCGGAGGTTCTCAACGCGCAAACTAATTTGCCCGCGCCATTCCGAGCCGGGAGCAAGTTCCACCGGCCACACTGCCAGAACCTGCGATCCCTGATAAATCCTCTCGAATCCTTCTTCGGATTCCGAGACGGTTTCGATCGGCGAAATCCAATAATCCTGCGCCTTCGGCGCGCTCAACGTGACGCTGGTTTTTTGCCATTCGTCCACGACGCGCAATTCCGACGCAGGCACCGAAGCAGCCCATCGCAGCGGATAACGTTTCCCCGCCGATTCGAAATACCGGTCTGGCGCTGAAGGAGCGAGAAAATTCACCACTGTTTCTATCCCCACGAAGACGGACGCCGCACCTTGCGCCTTTCGTTTCAATACCACATCGCAAACAATTTCGAATCCCAAAGGCGTCGCCCCGAAAATGAAATTCTTCTCGGCGGGCCAGTCTACGCTGTCCTGCGAGGCGAGGCTTGCGCCATGCTGCGAAAACTGGCCGACTCGATATTTTCCGCCGGCGAGCGCGGCATCCGCCTCCAGTCGCACCGTGGCGCAATCCTGATAGGTTTTGTTGCGCCCGAACAGCAGAAGCCGGAAGCAGTGCCGGGGCCAGCGGTCGTAGTTCAGCCAACGATCGAGACCCTCTTCCTTCGCGCGCGTCTGTTCGTGAATCGACGCCACACCACTGCCTTTTTTCCCGGCATCCTTCAGCCGAGCATGGTATGGCTCCTGCCGCCGCATGAGTGAGTTGATCAGATTCGTGCTGGCGCCGCGGCAATCGAGCGCGCAGATGGTCGCGCCATCGCTGGGCTTTAGAAGCACGGCGTAACGGTCCGAGGTGAAATACAATTCATCGTGGCCGTCCGCGTCGAAATCGAGTTTCGTTGCGCTTTCATAGCATGCGCTGCGATGGGCGAGCCCGTCCGCAATCGCCTCGGCCTTCACAAGCGATTGCCACAAAGCCGTGCGCAGGTGCGGGGTGTAAAGCCCTCCGAACACTCCGTGCCAGTAGGGATCGTTGCATTGCCCGCGAAGCATCAGGGTGGCAGCTTCATCGCGGCCCTCGCGAAATGCCTTGTCTTTCCGGCGGCTTTGCCTGAGGTTGCGAACTTTTGCCGAGACGTGCAGCGCTTTCTTCTGCAGCAGATTCGATTCGCAGTATTTCGTGAAAAAATTCCGCCACACGCCGCCGCGAAGAAACGGCAGCGCATCCGGCCGCGAAGCAAATTCCTCGATCAACGCGTGGTATCTCCGCCGGGCCTGGGTCGGCAAAGCCCATTCCATCATTTCATGGTAGGAAGCCGTGGGGAGATCGGCGCGGTCGAGCGGCGCGCGCGATCCCACGGCATCGGCCGGGGTGGCCGTTTCCAGCCAGTCGGCATTTTGTTCCAGCGTCACAAAGAATTTCTCGAGCCAGCCGTTACCATAGCAGTGCTCGTTCGTGCCCGGCCACACCCCGAATTTCTCGAGATCGTCGCCCATGGACGCAAAGCCGTTTGGATGCGCGCTGGCCGCTCCGCGCAAGAATTGAATAATTTCGCCCGCACCCTTGAACGGAATCAAATACCGAAGTTCCTTGAGCCCTGGAATAATTTTAACGATCGCGCCCTGATCCTCGGCCAAATAGTAGCCGTATAGCTGGTCCATTTCTAATCCGGCTCCGAGGAGATGGGTATCGTCCACCAGCGTGTAATCCACGCCTGCTGGACCAAGCGTCGAAGGAAGCTGCGGCTCCCAAACGCGCTCCGCCAACCACGCGCCAGTCGGACGCCGCGCGAAATGCCTCTCGAGGTAATCGGCGAGGCGTTTGATTTGTTCGCGGCGATCGTCGGGAGGAATCGCAATGAGGATCGGCTCGTAGTAACCGCCGCCGGCAAGCTCAACCTGCTCCCGGTTCACGAGTTCGCGAAGCTGGTCGAAATACTCCGGGTGCGCGCGCTCGATCCATTCCAGAAGCGATCCCGTATAGTGCAGGCCCATGCGAATCGAGGGATGCCGCGCGAGCGCTTGCACAAACGGCAAGTAGGACTGCTGATAGGCGCGCTCAAGCACGTCATCGAAATTACCGACGGGTTGGTGTGCGTGGATGAGAAGGACAAGCTGGAATTTCGGCGCCAAGCGGGCCTCGTGGACGGCAATTACAGAATAACTCGATTGCAGCGGTCGCACAATTCGCCGCCGAGTTGCCGGGCTGCAGCAGCCATTCCTACCGGCAGGTTTCGGAGCGCGTGGCAGCGGCGGACGCAAACGTCGACAGTCGCTCCGCCAGCCGCGCGAGCGCTGCTTCTATGGATGCTTCCGGCGCGTTCGCAGGCGCGTAGATCACGGCAACTATATCGCGCGCAGCGTTCGTAATCATGGTCTTCGTCGAATCGCTGATGGGGCTGCCGAAGGGGCCGTCGGGATCGGCGAGCACAGGCCGCCCTTCGAGATGCCAAGTCTGCTTGCCGATGCCCTCGTAACTCTCGCCTGCCGCGCCATGGCGGAATGCAATTGGCGCGCGAATTCGCGAGCGGTCGTAACAGCCAAAAGGCCACCCGGTTTCAATCGAGCCAAGATTCCCGATATCCACGACGTTCGAAACGCGATACAGTCCCTTCCCCTGAACCACTCGCCGAAGCAACGCTTCCGAAGAGGGGCGATATTTCGAGGGGTCGACGCCCCATTGCCGGAACATGTATCGCACCGCGCGAGTGGCGGGCGTTTCGGCGAGACCTTGGACGGTAAACTCGCGGCTCTTGCGATCGCACGTGTCGCCCAGCAATTGCGCGAGAGCGCCCTCAGTGGACGCAACGCGAACGTCGTCGGCTTCCAGCACGCCGAGCTTCACGCCCGGCAATTCGATTCGAATTTGCATGGCCGCTTCGTACAGTCACACATTCAATGGAATGCTACAACGTCCTATCGTTCGAGCGGTGCTGCCCCTGGCCTGAACGCTGGCTTGAAACCGCTCGGTGAAGGCTTGCCGAGATCGCTTTACCACTAGCGCGAATGTCGTTGCCTGCCAGCGATTGACACATGAAGTAGCTTATGAAACGCTGACGGTACCCTAATATTGCCGCCCTGCTACATCGGTGTCACGATCTGGCCGGGAATATACGAACTATGCAGGGAGCGAAATTATGGAGCTCACAAGCGAACGCATCTACGACGCATTGAAGCAGTGCTACGACCCCGAGATTCCGGTGAATATCGTGGATCTCGGGCTCATCTATGAAGTGCAACATGACGACGCCGGCAACGTCGCCGTGAAGATGACGCTCACCATGCAAGGCTGCCCGTCGGCGCAGGCCATTCCCGAGCAAGTCAAACAGCGCATAGGCGCGATTGACGAAGTCCGCGACGTGAATGTTGAGGTCGTGTGGGAACCGGCCTGGAATCCGAGCATGATTAGCGCGGACGCGCGAAAGCAGCTTGGCCTCGAAATCTAAGAACCGCCGCTAAACCGGGGTTGCAAATCGCACCACGCTGTCTGCTGCGAACGAAAAAAACGTAGTTCGCGTTACGCCTTCTTGGTCTTGAACCAATCCGCATTCACAGGCGTAAAGCTCGTCCACTTGTCCGGAAGGTCTTCCAAAGCAAAAATTGCCGTCACGGGGCACACCGGAACGCACGCGCCGCAATCGATGCATTCGTCGGGGTTGATATAGAGCTGCTTCTCAGCCTCGAACGCAGGCTCATCCTTGCGCGGGTGAATGCAGTCCACCGGACATACATCCACGCAGGCAGAGTCCTTGGTTCCAATGCACGGCTCGGCGATTACATAGGCCATCTTCTAGAATCTCCTTGATTCAGCGCTGAAGGATTCCACCAAATTTCCGTACAACAACGCCATCTATTTTTATAGCATCGTTTTTCACGACGTACAAGCAGTGAGCCAAGACTGCGACCGGCGCGAAGCGCGAAGCTCCCACCAGTTTGGACGCTTACCATGGCTCGCCTCGTGCGTCTAAGCCAACCAAGAGAAGTGCGATGTCCTGACCGACGAGCGTTTCACAACCCGGCGATTCCTAGCACGAAAAAAAGTCGCTGGGGTACTCAACAAAGGGGTGTGCAATGTACAAACTACGGCTTCTCTACGTGCTTCCATGTCTTCTGTTGATGGCCCCGTTATGCCGCGCGCAATCCACCGTACTGAATCTGCCGATGCCGAGCCAGCACGCGGTCGTGACGCAACGCATCGGCATCACCGACATCACCATCAATTATCATCGCCCGCTCGTCAAGGGCCGGAAGATCTGGGGTGGCCTCGTCCCCTATGGCGAAGTCTGGCGCGCCGGAGCCAACGTGAACACCACGATCTGTTTCACTGACCCGGTGACAATTGACGGAAAGCCTCTAGCCGCCGGAACGTACGGCCTGCACATGATTCCAACGCAAGACCAATGGACGATCATCTTCTCGAATGCCAACTCTTCGTGGGGAAGCTTCAGTTATAACCAAGCCGAGGACGCTTTGCGCGTCACCGTCAAGCCTCAGCCTGCGGATTTCCATGAAGCGCTCGCCTACGATTTCGAGGATCTGACCCCGGATTCCGCCGTCGCCACGTTGCGTTGGGAAAAACTTGCTATTCCGTTCAAAGTCTCGGTAGACGTGAACAAAGTTGTTGAAGCCAGCCTGCAGAAGCAGCTACGGGGATTGGCGCAGTACACCTGGGACGGCTGGAACGACGCCGCTGACTATCTGGTCTCGAACAAAGTGGACCTCGACGAAGCGCTTCGCGACACCGATCGCTCCATCGAGGTCGAAGAACGCTACGAGAACCTGATGACCAAGTCGCAGGCTCTAGACGCGCTCGGGCGCAAAGACGAAGCCACGAAGTTCCGCAACGACGCTCTTGCCAAGGCCAACGCTCTGCAGTTGTACGGCTATGCTTTCCAAATCCAGAGCGAGGGGCGCCAAGAAGAAGCCCTTGCTGTCTTCCGTTCGAACGCAAAGAAATTTCCGGACAGTTGGATTTCACACGTCGGTATGGGCCGCGTCTACAGCGCCCAAGGCGACTTCGACAATGCAGTGAAAGAAATGAGGCTTGCGCTTGCAAGCGCGCCAAATGGCGCAAGGTCCTTCGTACAAGGTCAAATCACGCAGCTACAAGCGAAAGTAGACATCAACAAGATGTAAGCCCGGCCTTCTCCTGCTTATGGATTGTCTGCCTTCTCTGTTTTGGAGGCCTCCCGCCAGTAAGAGAGGTGCTGCAGACCTGTGGGTGAGTGTCTGAGAATCCAATGCACCAGCTCATTTCTGCCGGTTGCTGCGGCAGGCGCAAACCCATTAGAATGTTTGCGAGGCTTAATATCTTGAATAATCGTACTGGATTCTGGCAGATCGGCTCATTGCTTCTCTCCTGTGCGCTCCTTACAATCGCGGCGCCCGCGCGCGCTCAGAGCGCGCCTGCCAAATCGTATTCGACAACCGCCAGGCACAATACCGCGGAACATCTCCCGTTAATCGATGTCGCTGGGTACAGAGCGGTGCTCGCGAGGTATCGAGGGAAACCCGTGCTCGTTACGTTTTGGGCTACCTGGTGCGAGCCCTGCCGCGACGAATTCCCGATGGTCGCTGCCCTGGCCAAACAATATGCCCCGCAGGGGCTTGCCGTTTTCGGCGTCAGCCTGGACGATGATTCGGACCTGAATGTCGTCCGCCGCTTCCTGGCCGAATATCAGCCCGAATTCCCCAATTACCGTCAGAAACCGGGCATCGACGTGGACGCTTTCTATCACGGTGTGAACCCAGCTTGGACGGGTACGATGCCCGAAACGATTTTCTACGGCCGCGACGGAAACATCGTCGGACATTTCATTGGAGGTCAATCGCGAGGCACGTTCGAGCGAGCCATCAACGTAATCCTGGCCACCAAGCTCGCCAGTAAGTAGAATTGCGTTTCTGCGATTTGGAGGCAAGCCATCATGCTGGAAACCCGTGGAAATCAACTCACCTGGCTCGGCCATGCTACTTTTCGCATCACCACGCCGAAAGGCCGCGCGATCGTTATCGATCCCTGGGTGGAATCGAATCCGATGTGTCCCGATTCGCAGAAAAAGCTCGATCGAGTCGACACTCTCCTCATCACTCACGGCCATTTCGACCATATTGCCGACGCCGTGGCGCTCGCCAAAAAATTCCAGCCGCAAATCGTCGCCATCTTTGAGACATGCGCCTGGCTCGAATCCAAGGGCGTCGAAAACACAAACAGCATGAACAAGGGCGGCACTCAGAAAGTGGGTGAAATCGATGTCACCATGACCGACGCCGTGCACTCCTGCGGCATCGAGGACGGCGGCAAGATCATTTATGGCGGCGAGGCGTGCGGGTACGTGGTCCGCCTACCCGGTGGCTTGACCGTATATCACGCCGGAGACACGGCCGTCTTCGGGGATATGAAGCTCATCGGTGAACTCTATGCGCCCGATGTGGCGATGCTGCCCATCGGCGGCCATTACACGATGGGACCGCGCGAAGCAGCGATGGCGATCCGCCTGCTCGGGGTCCGCCACGTGATACCCATGCACTTCGGCACGTTCCCGCCGCTCGTTGGCAGCCCGGAACAGTTGCGCGAATTGACCCACGACGTCTCCGGTCTCGAGATCCATGCGATGGAGCCTGGCGATACGCTCGGAACCAAAGCCCAGGAATCGAGCGGCTCCGTCGGGGCCTGACGGCCAGCGGAAAATACACGAGCGCCCGAGAAAGGACACCATGCCCCGCATTCTAGAACCGAAAATCGAAAAATACATGGATGGATTGCTACCGAGGCGCGACTCCGTGCTCGCGGAAATGGAGAAGTATGCCAAGCAGCATAACGTTCCAATCATCGGGCCCGCCTGTTCTCGTCTGATGTATCTGCTGGCGCAAGCGATCGGTGCGCGGCGAATCTTTGAGATGGGCTCGGCCATCGGCTACTCAACGATCTGGCTGGCGCGCGCGGCAGGACCTGGCGCGGAGGTTTACTACACCGACGGCGATCCGGCAAACGCCGAACGCGCGCGAAACTATTTTCAGCGAGCGGGAGTCGAAGATCGAATTCGTATATTGACGGGCGATGCCATTGATTTGATTGACGAAGTCACCGGGGATTTCGACTTCATCTTCATTGACGTGGACAAGCATCAATATCCGGCGGCGCTTCGCAAGGCTCTTCCGCGCTTGAAAAGCGGCGGATTGCTGGTCACGGATAACGTGCTGTGGTCAGGCCGCGTCTTGAAGGCCGCGAAAGAGCGGGATACTCGCGGCGTGCAACAGTTCAATAAGATTATTTATTCGTCGAAGGAATTATTCCCCGTTATCGTGCCTCTCCGCGACGGTGTTGCCGTCTGCCGTAAAGCGTAGCGGGCGCGCGCCGCGCGTTCCGTCGGCGTGACGCGGCCGCCCAAAAAAAGAGCCTCGGGTTTCGCCCGAGGCTCATCAAGATGCCCAGTCAGCCCTTCTGCGCGCAAATTCGCACGCGTCACTACGGAAAGATCGAAACCGATCGTGCCAGCTTGAAGTGCAGCCGCGTTTCAGCCGGCAACTCGATGTCGCGCTTGCCCGTGAACGCGGCGCCCGCCGTTCCCGCGCCGCCGCCCGCAAGAGCGCCGATGGCAGCGCCCTTTCCGCCTCCGGCGATCGCTCCGACGACAGCGCCCAACCCGGCTCCGCCTCCTGCTCCAATCGCCGTGCGCTTGCCGCGACCCTTGCCGGCGTCTTCATAGCTCGAGCTTTCGATCTGATACGTCTTGCCCCTCACCCGGATTGAATCGAGCGTGAGCGCCAAGGACGCCCCACCTTTGAACCGGCCGGCCGATTTTGCGTCTGTCACCGTGCCTATCGCTCGCGCGCCCGCAGGGATCACGGTCTGCCCGCCCACTGTCACCGGCTCGGCGAGCGATGCTTGAAACTGGTCGCCGTTATTATTCGTCTTCGAGCTGACTGCCTGATCGAGCGTCACCGTAAAAACAGTTCCTGTCCTAACAACCAGGGGTTGAGGCGCGGGTGCGGGTGGTGGCGCGTTCTGCTCAGGCGCCGTGGCAGCCGCGCTGTTATCAGGCGTGGCGTTCGAAGAATTAGCAGGCGTTGAGGATTTGCTGCAGCCCGCCAGCGCTAGCAGTGCGGCTACCGCCAAGCATTGGATGATCTGCTGGTTTCGCATGGTCACACTCCTTCAAAACTTAAGATCGCGAGACGCCGCTTCGGACGCTGAGGCAACTTATCTTAGTCTGAGCCGAAGCCGATGGCAACCGCCTCACCGTACTCGGTGAACAATGTGAAATTCGCTCGCGCCCCGCCCGGACCAGTCTTCGCAATAAAGAGCAACAAAAGGGTTGCCTTTTCGATCAGGCTGCGCTAATCTGCAACCTGGAGGTTGCGTAAATGGATAATCGAATCGACAAACGTATCGAACTCAAGGCGCCGGTCTCGCGAGTCTGGCGTGCGCTGACCGATCACCGCGAGTTTGGCGAGTGGTTTCGCGTAAAACTGGACGGCCCCTTCGTGCCGGGCCAGATCTCGCGCGGGCATATTACCTACCCCGGTTACGAGCATGTGAAATGGGAGGCCGTCGTACAAAAGATGGAGCCGGAACGCCTTTTTTCCTTTACGTGGCATCCCTATGCGATCGACCCAAAGCTTGATTACTCGAAAGAGACGCCCACGCTCGTCGAATTCAGGCTGGAGAAGACCGCGGCCGGCACACTCCTTCTGCTCGCGGAGTCCGGCTTCGACAAAATCCCCAGCGACCGCCGCCTCGAAGCATTCCGCAAAAATGACGGCGGCTGGACGGAGCAAATGAAAAACGTTGAAAGCCATGTCGCGCGCAGTTCGTAGCAGCTTGGCCGTCAGACGGCAGGCTCATGCACCGCTCTTTGCCGCGCTCGGTGACGAGACGCGGCTATCGCTGGTTGCGAAGCTCTGCGGTGGACAGCCACGTTCGATCTCTCAGCTAACCGAGGGCTCCAAGCTTACCCGGCAGGCGATCACCAAACACCTTCGAGTCCTCGAGGATGCAGAAATCGTGCACAGCGTCCGCACGGGCCGCGAGAGTTTGTTCAAATTCGATCCGGAGCCGATCGTAGAGATAAAGAAATACCTCGATCTCATCTCAGAGCAGTGGGATCAGACGCTGTCCAGGCTGAAGTCGTTCGTGGAAGAGTGAGCCACTGCCGCCTCGGCCGGCAACAGTGAAGCGCTCAACGAGGACGCTCTTCCTGCGAGTCGCCGGCTCTCCGGGTGCGCATCGGGAGCAGATTGCGCAGGAAAAACATCAGGTTCGCCGGGCGCTCGGCAAGTCTCCGCATGAAATAGGGAAACCAGTCCGTGCCAAAAGGAATGTACACACGGAGCCGGTAGCCTTCGCGCACCAACTGCCGCTGCAAATCCGTGCGAATCCCGAAAAGCATCTGAAATTCGAATTGGTCTCTGGAGATATTTTTCTCGCGTGCGAAATCCCTGGTCGCACGAATCATTGCGGGATCGTGCGTCGCGATGCCGTGATAAATGCCGCTCGGTAGAAGCAATTTCATCAGCTTCACGTAATTCGCATCCACGTCCTCTTTTTTCACGAAGGCAATTTCCGGCGGTTCTTTGTAGGCCCCTTTGCAGAGGCGGATCCGGCATCCAGCCGCGAGCAAGTTCCGAACATCGTCTTCTGTGCGATACAGATAGGACTGCATCACCGCGCCCATGCCTGCATATTTCGCGCGCACCCGCTTCACCATTTCGACCGTGCGTTCCGTATATGCCGAGCCCTCCATGTCCACGCGAACGAAATTTCCGTTCTCCATGGCGTGCGCTACAATTCTTTCAAGAAGTTCTTGGCACAGAGACTGGTCCAAGTCGAGCCCAAGCTGCGTCAGCTTGAGTGAGACGTTTGCGTCGACCTTCTCCGCTGCGATGCGGTCGAATATCGCGAGGTAGCCTGCTGCGGCGCGACGTGCTCCCGCTTCATCCGACACGTTTTCGCCCAGAAGGTCGAGACTCGCGGAGTGCCTCGTGCGATTCACTTCGCGCGCTGCGCTCACCGCGTCCTCGAGCGTTTCGCCGGCTACAAACCTTCGCGCCACGCTCCGGCTAACTGGGTTGTGGAGGATCAACGGCGCCAGCCGCTTGCTCTCGGAAAGACGAAGCAGGAGCGCGCGCATCAGAAAGAAGCAACCGAAGTTGAGTGCAAGGAGCTTGAATGGAATTGCATGCGGTAGAAATTATGCCGTTACCAGATCCGTGAATCTAGCTCTTGTGCTCGGCGAGAAGCTTTTCCGCGTCGATCGCCGCCATGCAGCCAGAGCCTGCGGCGCTCACCGCCTGGCGGTAACGGTGGTCCTGGACGTCGCCCGCCGCAAACACACCCTCCACGCTGGTTTTGGTTCCTTCGTGTGTCAAGATGTACCCCGCTTCGTCCATTTTGAGCTGCCCGACAAATACCTTGGTGTTGGGCTCGTGCCCGATCGCGACGAAAACTCCTTCGACAGCGACCTTCGTGCGCTCGTTGGTCTCCGTGTTTCGCAGCGTCACCAGCTCGACGGATTTTTTTGACATGTCGTGCACTTCCTCGATCGCGTAGGGCGTCATGAAGCGTATCTTCGCATTCGCGCGCGCGCGGTCCAGCATGATCTTCGACGCGCGGAATTCGTTCCGGCGGTGGACCAGCGTCACCTGCTTGGCGAACTTCGTCAGGTACGTTGCCTCCTCCATGGCCGTGTCGCCTCCTCCAACCACAATGATATCGCGATCGCGAAAAAAATAGCCGTCGCAAGTCGCGCAGGTGGAAACGCCGTGGCCGAGCAGGTGCCGCTCCGATTCGATGCCGAGCATTCGCGCCGAGGCTCCCGCAGCCACGATCAGCGCCTCGCAAACGTGCGTCTCTTTTCCTGCAACGATCTTGAATGGCCGCACGCTCAGATCAACCGAGGTGACGGCGCCCGCGTGAAACTCCGCGCCAAACCGCTGCGCTTGCTTTCGAGTATTCTCGATTAGCTCCGGTCCCAGAATTCCATCCGGAAAGCCGGGGAAATTTTCAACCATCGTAGTCAATGCGAGCTGACCGCCAGGCTCGTACCCATCCAGCACCAGCGGCTGCAAATCCGCGCGGGCCGCATAGATTGCTGCGGTCAATCCCGCGCATCCGCTGCCGATCACGATCACCTTGCGCACCAAAATCTCCTCGACGATGGGATGCTAACAGTCAGCCACCCGATGCAGCGCCTAAATCAATTATTGTAGCATTCCGCGCGGCGGGCGCCGCAGCGGTGCCGGGAGGCGGCCTCCGGCGCGGGAGCGCCCCCGTCTGATTGCGGATGCTGGAAGCCTGCGCGATAATGCCGCTCGAGACTGATCGATGCCGAATTCGGCGAATCTTTTCCGCCTGCTCAACGAATTGATTATCCTGCTTCTCGGCGCGCTGCTGATTCTGTTGGCCATTACGCGCCCCATCATGCTTCCCGGCCGTCCTGCAGCGCTCATCCTCCTCGGAGCGGTTCTGGTCTATTGGGGCGCGCGTACGGGAGTTCGGCCGGAGGCTCACGTCCCGCGCTGGCAAACGAACGTTCGCGCGGGATCCCTTGCATTGGTCGGCCTGCTTGTCCTTACCGTCCCATTCTTTCCGCTTCGCGATTCCGGATTACTCGTCGGGCTGGCCGGCGCCATTCTGGTAGTTCGCGGCCTTCTCGGAAGCGTCGCCTTCGCGCGCATTCGCTAGCGCAACCACGCGGAACCGCCAGCCATCGCAGGTTTTGCGATTTCCATGCCCGCATGCGACCGCAAGCCCCGGGGTGGTCTTTGTCCCTGACTTCATATCCTCCTTTTGTTTTTCCCTTGCTTAGGCGCGGCCTTTCCGCTTAATCTTCGCCCAGACCTATCGCGACCAGCGGCTTCCAGCCCTGCCCTAAATCACAACGTCTTCGCGAAATTCGCCCTCGGAGGAAAACATGTGGAAGGATTTCAAGAAATTTGCGATGCGTGGAAACGTGGTTGACATGGCAGTGGGCATCATTATCGGTGTCGCATTTGGAAAAATTATTACGTCGTTGGTAAGCGACATCATTATGCCGCCGATCGGCCTCGTGCTGGGAAGGGTGGATTTCTCCAGTCTCTTCCTGAATATTTCCGGTAAACCGGTCCATTCGCTGGCGGAAGCCAAAGCCGCGGGTGCCGCGACCATCAATTACGGGATTTTCATCAATAACATTCTCGATTTCATCATCGTGGCGTTCGCGGTCTTTCTGCTGATCCGCATCGTGAATCGCTGGAACAAGCCCGAACCTGCTCCAGCTCCTTCGACGAAAGAATGTCCCTATTGTGCCTCGCAGATTCCCATCAAGGCCACGCGCTGCCCAAACTGCACGTCAGAGCTTCCCGCCTAGTAGAGTGCCGTCGTTCTGAGCGCCGCCTTTTGGCCCGAAGAATCTCTCTTGGCCGCAACCGGTTGGTGTTCGTCTTCAGACCGTCGTGTTCGAGGCGTCCGCGTCGCCTCGGGATGAACTTCCACCGATGCTCTTGAGACGCCCAGGCTATGGCGGCAGCCGATGGGATTCGATCTCCTGCAAGTGCAGGCGCAGCCGTTCGAGGGTTTCAGCCTGTTCCTTCCCCTCCGAGAGTTCGCGCTGGACTTCGGTCAGCGCGAAATGAACGATGTCGTGATGATGGATCTCCTGGCCGGGAAGTTTTTCGCTGAGCTCGAGCCATATTCTGTGCAGCAGGTCGATTTCCTTCGGCGTCAGGCGCGGCGCGTGCGGCCCAAGATAAAAAATCTGCTCCTGGCCGGACGGAGCAAAAATTTCCAGCGCCACGCGAGGCCTGGGCTCGGGCATGCGTTCCCAGGTGAGGCCAATTTCTCGCGCTTGCTCCGTCACAGAAACCTTCGACGAGCTTCCGGCGACGACCGCGGACGACCGAAGGTTCATCGCCGTCCGCAGGATGCCTTCCCACAGATCATTGGCCGCAGCCACCGCCAGCCGCACTGGCTTTCCTTCCTTCTCGGCTATCGCCAGCACCTTCGTGAACAATAATTGCTCGATGGTGCTGAAAAGCTGGTCGGGCGCAAGATCGTACTCGCCGGAAGCCGCGCGGCGCAGCATGCGCACGTGCAGCACCACGATTTCGGCGTCCCCCTGCCTCACGCGCCTCATCGCCGCTTCCAGGTGGTACAGGGCGTAATACGTGCTCACCGGGACGAGAATGTTGCCGGGGCGAACGCCCACGTTTTCCAGCGTGAGTTCTCCTTCCTGCGCCAGGTTGAATTGATCGAGCTCGACGTGCGAACCCCCGCGATGCCTGGTAATTCTTTTCTCGGAGAGATCGAACGCAATGAAGAGCAGCACGGAAAAAATAACGCCCGAAATAGTCGCCTGAGGCTTCGTGAACAGGTTCACCACGGCAATCGCCAGCAACGTCAGCGTAATCAGACCAAGCCCAAGCGGAATCTCCACTCCCGCAATGTGGAAGTTCAGCGGCACGCGAAACTCGCGGTCCTGCGGATGCGTGTAGCGCAGCACCAGCACGGCCAAGCCCTTCATCGCAAAACTCCAAATCACGCCGAAGGCGTACAGGTTGGCGAGGAACGTCACATCGCCGCGGCTGATGACGATGGTGATGATTTGAAAAATCACCACTAGATTGATAATCCGGTTTGACGTTCCGAAGCGCGGGTGCGGCTGCCGAAACCAGTCCGGCAGTACACCATCCTCCGACACGCGATTGAGAACTCCGTTCGATCCCACGATCGCCGTGTTCACCGCGCCGGAAAGAATCAGCGTGCCGACCACTACCACGAAAACGTGAAAGGCGAGCCGCGCGGGAAATGGGCCTACCAGATTCATCGCCAAGCCGCCGATCAGGTTCTCGAAGTATAGGTGACGCGTGCGATCCGGAATAATCATCACCGCGAAGAACGAGACCAGCGAAGTGAATAGCAGGCTGTAAATAAAAATAACCAGCGCGGCTTTTTTCAGGTTTGGTAGTTTGGGATGTTCGATCTCGCGGTACACCTGAGCCAACGATTCCTCGCCGCTCATTGCCAGCACCGAGTGGCCCAGCCCCACAAATACCGCCACTGCCGTGATGAATGCCGGAAAGTGCATGCCGTAGAGCCATCCGAGCGAGTGCCTGTCCATCCGAATGTTCGACGGGATCGGGAGCGGCGGCATGTGCGCTCCGCGAACGACGACCGTGTATATGCACCAGCCGATCAGTACCACCACCATAACCGTGGTGAGCTGCATGATCCGCAGCGCCTTGCCGCTGGATTCCGGCACGCCTTTGATATTTTGCCACCAGAAATAAATCGTGAAGAGAATGGCGAATCCGGCCGCCGTGGCATTCACGCGCAGATGAATCCCCAGATGGGTGTAGTGCAGCAATTCGTTCAGCACGCCCACGAGGTATTGCCCCGCGGACACGCCGCTGATCGGCCCCGTGAGAATGTAATCGAACATCAGCGCGGAAACGGAAAACTTCGCCAGCGTTCCGCCCATCGCTTCCTTGACCACGCGATAGACGCCGCCGCGCACGAACATGCTGCAGCTTTCGACGTATACCTGCGAAACCGCGTACGACAGCAGCATGGTCGCCAGAATGAACCACGGAGCTGTCTTGCCGATGAGTTGCTCGGCCTCTCCGCCCGCGTAATAGGCCGAAGACGCGAGGTCGTTCAGGACGATCGCTGCGGCGCGCCAGTAGGAAATAAACGCAAGCATCGCCGTGGTTGCCACAAGCACCTTGGCGACCGGCCGACCAGAGGAAAGTGAAAAGGGAGACCCTTTGGAATTAGATGCCATATGCGATTTGGATGCGGGAATGGACTATACGTCGAATCCGGCGCAAAACAAAGCACGGCAGCGCTCGCTGTTTCCTCCGCGAAGACTCGTTTCGGAGGCGCATGAGTGGCCGTGACGCTTGCCGCAAAGAAGCGCTATGCCTTGGTTTCCGTCGTCCCGGCTCGGAAATCCCGCGCGCACGCGTCGCACGGGCAAATTTCGCGCAAACACTCGAAACTGAAAATCCCGGTTGCGTGGCTGTCGGAAAATTCGATCTGAATCGCGTAATTCCCCACCGCCGTCGCTGACTTCGCCATTGCGCGCGGCTTGAACATCGGCAGCGCGGCGGAATTCCCGCCGGCCTTCGTTTTTTTCTCGCGCTCGTCGTTGCAAAGCGCGCAGGGGCAGTGGTCGCGCAAGTAGGGAAAATCGTAATGGCTCGCGTGCCCATCCGACCACGTCACGTCCACACCCTGCCCGGTCGTCACGTGAATTTTAACGCTCGTCGGCTTCTTCCGCGCATCCAGTGGTATCGGCATCGCCGTTAATTCTAGCAGACCTATGTCCGCGCAATTATCCCTGCCTGTGTCGGCGGTCGGATGATTCCGGGCATGGTTTGCGCGATCGGCCGATTTCAAGGTTGGAGATTTCTGCGAGGGAAAGGATTCCAGTCGTGCCAGACTACCGTGCAGAAGTTCAATGTGCAGTGGCCCGGGGCGGTCTTCCTACTTCGTCGACAGTTCTGTGATCTGCACCAGGCGTCCGTGTTCGAGTTCGATGCGGCGATCTGCCATGCGCCCAATCGCGGGCGCGTGCGTCACCATCAGAATCGTGTGGCCCTCCGAATGCAATTCGCGCAACAGGCGAAGCACCAGCTCCTCATTTACCTCATCGAGGTTTCCGGTCGGCTCGTCCGCGAGAATCAGCTTCGGATGATTGATCAGTGCGCGCGCCACGGCCACTCTCTGCTGCTCGCCGCCTGAAAGCTGCGCCGGAAGATGCGCCAGCCTATCGCCCAACCCCACGCGCTTTAGGGCTTCGCGCGCCTCGTTCTCGTCCGTGGTGCTGTGAAAATATTGCGCGAGCATCACGTTTTCGACCGCCGTCAGGTACGGCACCAGATGAAATTGCTGAAAGATGAAGCCGATTTTTTCGGCGCGAAACCGCGTTAAACCTGATTCATCGAGCCGTGCCACATCCGTTCCCGCCACCACCGCGTTTCCGGACGTCGGGCTGTCCAGCCCGCCAAGAATATTGATCAGCGTGGTCTTGCCCGAGCCCGAAGGGCCCATGATGGCGATCCACTCGCCTTCTTCGACGCTGAAAGAAATTCCATCCAGCGCGCGAACGCTGCCAAATATCTTTCGCAGCCCTTCGATCTCAACCACTCTTGCCACTATTCGCCCCTTAAAATGACCGCTGGCTTCACTCTTCCAAGCAGCCGCAGTGGAAATGCGCCCGCCAAAGCCACCAGAATCATCAGCGCAATCGTCAGCGGAAAAATTTCCCAGCGCGCCGCAATCGCCGCGCCGAACACGCGTTCGCCCATCCATCGAGACAGCGCCAGACCGGCGATGCAGCCGATCAATCCGCCAGCCGCCCCCAGCACGCCCACTTCCGCGAGAAACAGCCCCACCACGCGCGAAATCGACCCGCCCAGCGCCTTCATCAACCCAACATCCATCCGTCGCTCCATGGCCAGCGCCGCCATCGTCGCCAGGACGCACAGCGCCGTCAACGCAAGGATCAGCAGCGCCATCGAAACAATCAGCAAGCGGATGCGGCCAAGCAGCTCGCCTTCGGCCTCCGTCACCTGCCGGATCGGCCGCACCTGAAATTGCGGAAGCGCCTGCGCGAGCCGCGCCGCAAAATCTCCGACGGCCGCCGCGTTTCCGGTCACGCTCAATTGAACGAGCGCGATTTCACCACCGAGCGTCGCAAGATTCTGCGCCACCGGTAAATTCACGAATACCTGGCTGTCCGCCGTGCCGCCCGCGTCCACCACTGCCGCGACGTCGAGCTTGGCCGAACGGCGCTGATACTCCAGGCTGATTTCGCTTCCCTGCTTCAAATGAAATTGCTTCGCGACGTCGCGCCCAACCAGGCATTGCGTTTGATCTTCGCGCGACGCGATCCATTCCCCATCGAGCTTCCAGGTCGGGTCGAGCTTTGGCGTTTCATCGAGCCATGTTCCCGCGATCACCACCGGCGTCCCCGCCGACCGCGCCACGATATAAAGATACGGCGCCGCCGCGACCACGTCCGCGCTCCCCACCTGCTTCAGAGCGCTCAGCACAATCGCTTGGTCCATCAGTGACGGCGCAGCGGTCCCTGCGTCCTTCGTCTGCATCGTCTGCCCCGGCGCAATCACAACGTTTGCGCCCAGCGTGCTAAATTCCTGTGCCAGCTTGCGTTCGATATCGAGATCAAGATTTAGCAGGGCGGAAATCACCGTCGCTCCGCTGATCAGTGCCACCAGCGCCACGATTAGCCGCCCGCGGCTGCCGCGAAGCAATCGCACCAGCAAGCGCGCGAACATTACTCGCCCCTCAAAATCGGCGCTGGATCGAAACGCGCCGCGCGCCGCAGAGGAATCAGGCTCCCTGCGATGGCTACCATCGCCGCGATTCCCAGCACAATCGGCAGAAGCACCATACGCAGCGACGCAGGCGTGCCAAACACACTCTTGCCCAGCATCCTGGCCAGTCCCACGCCGCACGCGAACCCCAGTAAACCTCCGGCGATCGCTAGCATCAATTGTTCGGCAAGAAAAATACCCGCCACCAGCGCGTTCGTCGCCCCCAGCGCTTTCATCACGCCCACTTCCGCGCGCCGTTCGAGCACCGTGGTTGCGGAAGTCGCCGCAACCGCGAGGCCAGCAGCCACAAGCGCGGCGATCGTCACGATCCAGAGCAGCAAGCCGATACGCGAAAGAATCCGCCCTTCCGTATCGGCAACGCGGCGAATCGTTCGCACCTCCGTTCCCGGAAGCAGGTTGCGAATTTCAAAGCTAACGGATGAAATGTATGGGGAGCAGGACCAGCGCTCGCGCTCGTCCGGGGTCATCGTGTCTGGATTGCGCTCGGAAAGTGCGTCCGCCGGCTTAGTGAGCGCGCTGATGAAAAGGTCGCGGAATTCGCCTGGATGCCCCGAAATTTTTTGGGCCACGGAAAGCGGCGCGAGTACGGCACTGTCTTCTGCGTCGCCGGTAGAAACGATCCCAGTCACGACGAGAGGGATGGGCGCGGTCGAGCTGAGCGCCGCACCCGTCCGCGCCGCCACTTCAATCGTTTGGCCAATGCGAATGCCGCCAGGAAACGCCTCTGCCAGACTTCTCCCGATCACACACTCGTTGCTGCCATCGAGAAACCAATGGCCTTCCATCTTCCACCACGGATGTGTGGCGCGCGCGCCGGTTGTGAATTTGTCGCCGCCGGGAACCGCCACTTCGTGCTCGTACCACGTCCCGATCAGCGTCGTGGGATTCGCGTTGCCCTGTTCGGAGCCTCGGATCGAAACGGGCACGTCGAGAAAGGGCGTGAAGGCAAGAATATTGTGCCGCCAAAAAATCGTCTTGAGCTTCCCGAGGTCCGCCTCCTTCAAATACGCGCCCTCATCCACCGGGCGGTAATCCACGCCGCCGATTTCAACGGGCAGAGTGTCCGACTGCGGCGTCACCAGAAGGTTTGCACCCAGGCTGCGAAATTCGCGCGCCAGCCGGTCGCCCACGTCGAGCGCCACGGAAAGCGTTGCCGTCGCAACGGCCATGCCTACCACCAGCGCAGCCGCCGTCAGCACTTTCCGGCGAGGATTGCGAACGAAGGATTCACCTACCAGGCGGGCAAACATTTCAATGGGAGTGGATCATCGAGTTAGCGCTCGCGAGCGCCGAAAGGTCCACGATCACTCCCCCAGCCTCCACATGCGATTTCACTCCGACCGGATTGCACCCGCCGCGTTCGCCGATCGAAGGAATGTAAATCGCGGCTGCGCAATTCCGGCAGATGATGTTCTGCCCCTGCTGGCGGTAGCCGATGCGGCCGCAAATCTGGCAGGCATCGAGCGCCACGCTGTAATCGCCGTTGATCTTGTGGATCACCAGGAAACGTGTGACTGTGCCGTCCACGTCCACGTTGTAAAAATGCAGATACGTGTCCGTCAATTCCGTCAGCGGAATGCGAACCCGGCCATTCTCGGCGACCAGCGACTTCGCCTGTGCCGGAGCCGCAGCCGCTCGCGCGTACACGAATTCCGCCGCGAACGTCAGCACCACCAGCACGCACAAAAACGCCGCCGCAAAACTCCATCGGCGCTGCCGGCGGAATTCCCATTCGCGCATGCGCCGCTCGGCGGGATTCAGAGAGGCGTCTGGCCCCGGCTGCTTCGCGCCGAACCATTCGCGGAGCACCGCCAGCGCCGCCGTCCCCAGAATCACAATGAAGAAAAACACTTCGTTGCGCACGATCGGACCAATCGTTGCCATCTCGGTGCGACTCGAGGGCAGCCACATCGCTTCGCTCAGTTCGTGAATGCCGGTCAGCGCCAGTTGGAACGCAACGACCCACAGGATCAAGCTCGTTGCGGAAAAAAAACGGTGCAGCGGAATGCGCAGCGTGCCTTGAAAGAAAAACAATCCGACGGCTACCGCAATCGCGATACCCAGCCCCGTGCCGATCCATACTTCCACACCCTCGCTCGAAAGCTCCACCGCCCGAAGGATCAGCACCAGTTCCGCGCCCTCGCGCAGCACCATCAGAAAAACGAAGAATCCGATGGCCCATCCCGCGGCGCGCGTCGATTTCTGTGCGTACACTTCCACGCGCTGCTCGATCTCCTTGCGAAGGCTTCGCGCGACGCGGTTCATCCAGATCACCATCGTCACCACCAGCGCTGCCGCCACCAGCATCATCAGCCCCTCGAATCCGTCTTCGCTGATGTTCATCCGCTGCAGCAGCATTGCCGCCGCCACGCTGGCGAGGCACGCGAGAAGCACTCCGCCCCACGCATAGCCGGCAAGCGCGCGCCGGCCGGTGCGATTCAAATACACCAGCACGATGCCGACGACGAGCGCGGCCTCGACGCCTTCGCGGAGTGCGACTAGCAGGGCTGAGAGCATGCGTCAATAATCTCTTGGTTGAAAACGTCTGGTTGAATACCGGGCAGAAGCTAGTTGCAAATCGGTATCAACTGACAATTTGAGTGTAGCGGCCAGGCCCCTTAAATGCAAGAAAATTCATTCGACGAACCACCTTCCATCGTTCCTGTACAATGGGAGCTTCTATGATTTTGAACCGCGGGCGCATCGGGTTTATTCTTTTCAGTGTAATCGTGTGCGGCTTGCTTGCGATTCCCGGCCGCCCGCAGTCCGCCGCAAACCGCGCCCCGTCCGCGACGCGCTCGCAGCAGTCCCAAGCTCAACAAACCCAGCCGACGGCTGACTTCGCGATTGAACCCCAGTTCAAGCCAGACGCAAAAAAGGCTAAAGAAGCTTACAAGGAAGGCCTTCGCGCCGAGCAGCTAAAGGATTGGCCATCCGCGTTCGAGCATTACTCCGATGCCGTGAATTTTTCTCCGAAAAATGAGGGCTATCTGCTGCGCCGCGCTGTCGCAAAAAGCCAGATCGTGCAATCCAAAGTGGACGAGGCGGAACGCGACGCCGTTTCCGGACGCCTCCTCGATGCGCTGCGCGTTATGCGATCGGCGCACGAGATGGATCCTTCCAATGCCGTGATTCGCGATCGTCTGACGGAGCTCGCCGCGCTGCTGCCCCGCGATAGCCGCCAGATAAAATCGGCGCCTGATATTCCGAGTCCTGTTGAGTTGGAACACTCGCCCGGCAAGCACACCTTCGATTATCGAGGAGACACGCAGGGAGCCTACGAAGAAGCGGCGCGGCAATTCGGTCTCGAGGTCGCCTTCGACGTGGATTTGCCATCGCGTCCGGTGCGCATCCATTTCGACGACGTGGATTTCGCTCAGGCCATGGACGTGCTCGGCGAAGCCACGCGCACATTCTGGCGGCCGCTCACCAAGCATCTTTTCTTTGTCTGCGAAGACACGCCGCAAAAGCGCAGAGATTACGAAATGTCGGTGGTGCGCACCGTGCTGCTGCCCGCGTCCGAAACTCCCGAGCAGATGACTGAAACGTTGCGCCTGGTTCGCGATCTCACTGGCATCACGCGCACCGAACTCGACACCGGCACTCGGAGTCTCACCATGCGCGCGTCGCCCCGCGCCATCGCCGTCGCGGCCGACTTGATCGACAACCTCGAAAAACCAGCCGCGGAGATGATTCTCGATATCGAGATCCTTCAAGTGGACCGGAATTACGCTCGGCAACTCGGAATTCTGCCGCCGCAGACCGCGCAGGTCTTTACGCTGAGCCAGCAGGAAGTGCAGGAAGCGCAGCAATCGTTTCAGGGCCTCGTGGATGCGCTGACGCAAGTTTTCGGCCAGCCGTCGTCCCTCGCCGGTCTGACGTCGACGCAGATCGGGTCGTTGTTGGGCTCGGGACAACTTGGAATCGGCGCGCTGGTGCCACCCCTCATTGCCTTCGGCGGCGGCGGATCCACGTTTCTCGCAACGATGCCCGGTGCGACGGCCAATTTCTCGGAAATGCTCTCGCTTGTCCGCCAAGGCAGGCGGATTCTTCTTCGCGCCGAAGACGGGCAGCCGGCCACGTTCTTCGTGGGCGACCGCGTTCCCGTTTCACTGGCCCAATTTTCTCCCAGCCTCGGCGGCCCGGGAACAAACGTCCCGGGATTGAATCCCACGAATCTCCCCATCACTACTTTGGACACCGGCAACGGGCCTCAATTCGTCACCGGCGGTGATTCGCGCAACAAATCGATCCAGGACTTGTTCGCTGCAAATTTCGCTGACAACACGCTCTCGATATTTCTCGGCAATGGCGACGGGACGTTCCAGACGCCGACAACGGTTGCTACCGGCGTCGGTCCCGTGTGGATCGCAACCGGCGACTTCAACAACGACAAAGTGCTCGACCTGGCTGTTGCGAATCGGACGGCCAACACCGTTTCGATTTTGCTAGGTAATGGCGACGGGACGTTCAAGCCAAAAATCGATATCCCAACGGGCAAGCGGCCTGTCGCTGTGATCGCAACCGACTTGAACGGCGACGGCTTTCCCGACCTGGTGGTCGCGAATCAAACCGACAACACACTTTCCGTCTTTCTCGGCAATGGCACTGGCGCATTCAAGCCGCCAACGATCGTTCAAACGGGCAACGAGCCGTCCTCAATCGCCAGCTTCGACTTCAATAAGGACGGCCACATCGATCTCGCGGTCACAAATGAGAAGAACAACACGATTTCCATTTTTCTCGGCAATGGCGACGGCACGTTCAAGGCTCCGCTGAATTTTGATAGCGGGCTAGCGCCCGTGTTCGTCGCGGAAGGAGATTTCAACGGCGACGGGCTGCCCGATCTCGCCGTCGCCAACAATACGGACAACACCGTTTCCATTCTGCTCGGCAATGGAGATGGCACGTTCGGCGCGAAGACGGATTTTCTCGCCGGCAACGGCCCCACTTCAATCGCCGTCAACGATTTCAACATTGACGGCCGGCCCGATCTGGCGGTCACGGACTCAACCGATAACGCGATCTCCCTCTTGCTTGGCCTCGGCGGAGGCGCCTTCGGAACGAACTTCGAGCTGCCCCTCGGCACTCAGCCCGTTTCGGCGTTTTCAGCGGACTTCAATGGCGATGGGCGCCCGGATCTCGCCGTTGCAAATTTCGGCTCGAACGACCTTTCAGTGATTCTCAACTCTTCGCAGTTCACGGTCGCAAACGGGTTGACCGGCTCGCAGTTTCCCGGCGTCGAATACATCGACGTTGGCGTGAAGGTGAAGGCGACTCCCCATGTTCATCTCG
>JANWJR010000016.1 GCA_025451835.1 Candidatus Acidiferrales bacterium
ACGCAATCAGCGAAATCCCTTGGATTGGCGAAAGTCTTACGCGCCTTCTGCGCGGTGGCGCCGAAATGGGGACCCTGACCATCTCTCGCTTTTTTGTGGCGCATGTTTTTTTGATCCCAGCCCTTATCTTTTCGATCGTAGCGTCCCATATTTTACTGTTCCGCAAGGCTGGCGCCGCAGGACCGGTCAGTGAGAATCCTTACGAACCAAAACAGAAAACCGAACCCTTCTACCCGCGACAAGTGTTGATGGATCTTTCTCTCACCACGCTCCTTATTATCGGGCTTGGCCTGTTGGCTTTTTTTGTGCCGATCCAATTAGGCCCGCCGGCTAACCCGGCAAATGCGCAATATGTGCCACGGCCGGAGTGGTACTACCTTCCCATATTTCAATGGCTGAAATATTGGCACGGCTCGGCTTCGGTCGTCGGAATCCTGGTGATCCCGACAATTTTGGTGGTTGCCATCCTCGCTCTGCCGTTTCTAGATCGCAGCGTTGAACGCCGGCCTTGGAAGCGGCCGGTGGCAATGGGAGCGTACGCTTTTGTGTTTTTCGCCCTTGTAGGGCTTGGACTTCGGAGCCGCTACTTGGATAGGCACGATTCTGGGGTCGCGTTACAACTCGCCAAGCAACACACAGAAGAAGAGGAGTACATGCGTCAGCCATTTGAGCCGGAGCTCTCTTCTACTTCACTGGCCGCCGCGAATGTGGCGCTGGCTGACCCGCTCGCCGCGAAAGGGAAAGTGATTTTCGAGGCCCAATCCTGTAACGCATGCCATGGTGATGGCGGCGTAGGAACGGCTGCGGCCCCTGCGCTTGTCGGTATCGCAGCGAAACTTTCGCCCGATCAAGTCGCTGAACTCTTCAGGCATCCCACCTCTAAGATGACGGCAGGTGGCATGCCTCCCGTCGAACTACCGCCGGATGATTTGAAGGCGCTAATCGCCTATGTGGAAAGTCTTAAGCAGTGATAGAAAATCTCGATGACCGCGCGGTTGTACGCCGTGCGAGAGCCACAGTCAAGTTCGTAGTTTGCGAATGAATGCCAACAGATCCTCGCGCTTTACATCCTGGACGTAACGTTTGGCACAGTTGCTCGCGAACAGCTCCAAGCAATACTTATAAGCCAGATACGTCTTGCATTATTTCGGATCGGCAGGGCGGTACATGCGGTCCGCAACCAGCAACATGCTGATCCAGATGGCGGCGGCTATATAGCCCGCAATAACGTCCGTCGCATAGTGAACCCCCAGATAAATCCTCGAAAATCCAATAGCGATGACCAGGGCAGCACACGCAGCCCAGATCAAGACTCGAACCAGTCGGTCGCGAATGCGCGCGGTCAACAAGCCGGCGAGAACGCCGTAAAAACAAAGCGAACCCAGCGCGTGGCCGCTGGGAAAACTGTAGCTGTGCGGAGCAAGTCCGAAGAAGGGCACGGGGCGCGCCCGGTGAAAGGCTTGCTTGAGGGTGAAATCCAGCACGAACGCGCCTCCCATGGCAATTGCCACCCACGCGGCCGGACGGCGACGTTTGCTGGCAATACAAATCACGACGACGATCGCGAACAGCACCGAAAGAATCGCCGGCGAGCCGAGGAACGTCACACGCTCCATCGCCATTGTGACCGGCGGCGAAGCGAATTGATGCACGAATTGACGGCTGCGCAGATCGAACTGTTGCGCGCTGCCCTCGAGCACTTCCCTGGCAAGCCATGCAAAAGCGATTAAGAGTAAGACCGCACAAGCCAGTGTTGCCGCGAGCGGTAAAGCCATTTCTTCAACGGGCTTGATGTCACGATCGTCCTTCAGCCGTTTTTTGCTTAGTCTCATATTTCAAGCCTGTAATCCGGCCTCTCGCGGGACGTCGCCACCGATCTCTGGCAATAGTTTCAGAAAAGCAATTGCGAGCGGACCTCGCAGCGAGGCCCCCATCAGAAAACCTGTGGGACTTCGCGAACCCAGGATGAAAACGATTGTCTTCGAGGATGGGCTTCGATCTGGCTTCTGCCACGCCGCCGTGCGGACAGATGAATGGCGGGGATTAACGGACGATTTCCGAACTTTCACGCTGCTGAGTATCGCGTGAAACGGCAGAAATCCTGCGCAACTGCTTAACGCGGCTCCTGACTGATTTCAACGGCCGGGTATGACTCGACGTACTCTTCGCCATTGGAGCCGAAATACGCAACTGTGCGGAGAGCGAAATCTACGTCGTAGCGGACCACTCCCGCACGCCATGACGCCTGCAGAAATTCTGGGAACGTACTTTCACCAGCCTGATCGACTCGCAAAGCTACGATGAGCGCCTCACGGTTAAAAGATGGCACGTCCACGGTGCCGGATACGAGGGGCGTGCCCTGCACCGCAACCGGTCCGTCATGGCTAAGGAACAGACTCTGACATGCTGGCAGAGACCAGACATTTCGAGTGATTCCGGCGCGTCGCAGAGTCTCAGCTAAGTAAGGAAATCCTCCGACCTTCGGTCGGATTGCCGCCGCCTGCTCCATGGCCCGCTTCAAATTGTCAATTGCTTTGCTCATCAAACTTCTCCCAAGCGCATCCCCGAATCATATCGCAATGTTACTGGCATATTGTGGGCCATTCGGAGATTATGCGCCTGTTGCTTTCGCAAAATAAGTTTTCGAACTTTTCCTGCACAGCAGAAAACAAGCAACTTAGGATCTGATTTTCTCAAAACAAACAAAAGGCTGGATTCGTAAATCCGAGATTCAAAAGAGAAAAAACCTGGCGGAGAGGGTGGGATTCGAACCCACGGTAGAGTTTCCCCTACACTCGCTTTCGAGGCGAGCTCTTTCAACCGCTCAGACACCTCTCCGCGCCGTCGCAGCGTGCTTAGCTTAGCAAACGGCCTGAGTCCTCACAACCCGCGCTCTCCAGCTCTTGTCGAGAACGAGTGTCGGATGGCTGGGGTTGGTGGGACGAATTGCTTGGCGTGATGATGCCGGCCTTTGTCGTGCCGTCCCGGCCTTTCACGGGCACTTATGGCAAGAGCGGCGCTGCGGGAATTTTCCGTCGGCTGCAGAGCCACAGCCCATGCCCGTCACACTTTGTCCGCAAGCTGCGAAATGCGGGGCGTGCCGGGCTGCTTCTCGTATAAACTGATACCTGCTATGGCCTTGACGGATGGCGGCAAAACCTGCGGCAAGCACCGTTTGATCGTCTGCGCGCTTATTTTTGCGGTCGCACTCTGCGCCGCGATTCGCACGCACGCATACTCCGTCCTGTCGCATGAAGCTATCGTAGACTCCGCTTGGGACGTGGCCATTAAGCCATTGCTCTTGAAACGGTTCCCGAAGTCGACGCCCGAAGAATTGAAAGAAGCGCACTCCTACGCCTACGGCGGCTGCGTGATTCAGGACATGGGCTACTACCCATTCGGCAGCAAGCTCTTCAGCGATCTCCTTCATTACGTCCGGGTTGGTGATTTCGTCGTGGCTTTGATTCGGGATTCGCAAACTCTGGACGAATATGCATTCGCTCTAGGCGCGCTTGCACACTACGCATCCGACAACAACGGTCATCCCGTGGCCGTGAATCGCGCCGTGCCACTGACGTATCCCAAGCTCGAACGCAAATATGGGCACGAGGTCACTTACGAGGAAGATCCCGCCGCTCACCTGAAAACAGAATTCGGCTTTGACGTGCTTCAAGTGGCCACCGGCCGATATGCGTCGGACGACTATCGCGATCGGATCGGTTTCCAGGTGTCGAAGGACTTGCTGGCCCGAGCGTTTCAAGAAACATACGGTATTGAATTGAAGTCGATCTTCACAAATTACGACCTGGCCGTTGCCACTTACCGGCACAGCGTAAGCAGCGTAATTCCGAGCATGACGAAAGCGGCCTGGCAGCTTAAGAAAGATGACATTCAAAAGGAAGAACCGGGGATAACAAAACAGAAGTTTTTGTTTCATCTTTCCCATGCGAGTTACAAAAAATATTGGAACGAAAAATACGAGAAACCTGGCATCGGCTCTCGGATTCTGGCATTTCTGATTCGTCTTCTTCCGAAGGTCGGGCCCCTTCGCGCGCTTGCCTTCCGTATGCCCACTCCGGCGACTGAAAAGCTATTCATGGCGAGCTTCAACGATTCGCTTACCCACTACGAGCACTTCCTTCACGAGGAAAAGGAAACCGGCCACGTCGCGCTAGTCAACGACAATTTAGATACCGGAACGATGACGCCGCCGGGCCAGTACGCACTGGCTGACAAGGCTTACGCGACCCTGCTGGAAAAGCTGGCCAAGAACCACTTCGCCATGGTTACGCCCGACCTTCGCAAAAACATTCTTGATTATTACAGCGATCCGAACGCCCCGATTGCCATGAAGCGGAAAAAGAAGAAAGAATGGGCCAAAGTGCTGCAGGATTTAGCCGCTTTGAAGGCCTACGAGCCAACTGCAACGCCTACGCCGAACATACCAGCTCCTGCTGGAGCCGCCAG
Source organism: Candidatus Acidiferrales bacterium (assembly GCA_025451835.1). GTDB lineage: Bacteria > Acidobacteriota > Terriglobia > Acidiferrales > UBA7541 > Palsa-295. Next base: position 4,468 of record JANWJR010000016.1, read on the forward strand.
CCAACCTCAATAATCCTTCGAGCTATGGGTTTTCCACTCGGAGCTGTGCGCCGGCGAGAAACGCCAGTCCATCGAACCCGCTGCAAACGAAATCCATTTCGCCTGCCGAAGCACATATTCGCGTGTCGCTGCGCTTATTTCTTTCGCTTCGATTGTTTGTCAGCTTGCTTCGCAGGCGAAGCAGACGCGATTGAGCCGCGCAACACGGTGATGGAAGCTTTGGGCAAGATGTATGACGTGTCCTCGGCGGCCGTGATGGTCGTGCGAACCGCCGGACCATCGGGATCGGCCTTGCCGCCAATAGGGCTTCGGGCGTCAGGATGCCATTGATATTGCGCGCTTCCAAAGGTGATTGCATTCACCGAACCTGAAAAATGACTCACGCTTCGAGATTTGGAATCGTCGAACGTAATGTGCACCGTGTGGTCGTTCTCCTGATCTTTGTTGACGATCATCAGCGACCATTGCCCGTCGGGACGAAGTACGGCGTAGGACGTCACCAGCACATGGCCGGCGCCATCCCCAATATCGCTTTCCGCCGGAAACAGACGATGCATGCCATCACCGGGCTGTACCCACTCGAGATTAATTAACTGGCTCGCAAAATATTGCGAAAGAGGCTGAACGATGTGCAGGTTCGCGTCCGTCGAAAACATCCCGAAGGTCCCAAGCGAGCCGCTGCAACCTCGATGAACCCCCAGGGGCAAATAATGGAAGTAATAGACAGCGTTCCCGCCCGCAGTCAGATACGAACCAATGTAATCGGCAAGCCATAAGCCGCCCCAGATATCCTCAAACGCCTCTTCGGAAAGAAACGCGATGTTTGACTCGGTGATGAACATCGGCACGTTCGCCGGGACGCCATCTTCGCGCCAAACGTGCAAAATATTCGTGACGAGAGCAGGCTCGTTGTACAGATTGCTCCACTGAATTTTGCATGGCTCCATCGGATAGTGCTCGAATGAGAAGAAGGCGAGATCCGTGACATGGCCGTGCGTTTGAAGGTAATCGATGAAGCGGCGCGTCCACGAAGTCCGCCCCTGCGCGTCCGGCCAGGTTTCAATATCTTTTATCACGCCGGTGAAAATCGGACCGCCGAGTTTCAGTTTCGGATCGACCTTGTGCAATGCGTCGGCAAACTGGATGTACAGAGCCGCGTAGTCTTCTGGCGGCGTGTAATGCCCGTCCGCTTCCTCGCCCATCTCGACGTACGAAATCGGATAGCCGCGCTTTTCGATGTACGAAATCTCTGCCGCGGCGTCTTCGGGCGTGCCATACAGCATCGCAATCGGAATCATCGCCGGCAGTCCGCGCGTGAATCCTCCCGTGAAGAAAAGGTCGAAGCCAACTTGATCCCCGGCTCGTTCGTTGAGATCGGAGGGCTCGTGCCAGGGATCGACAGAGGAGCAGTACGTCATGGTTTGATCCTGGTCGGGCGTGTGACGGATCAGATCGTGGAATTCGCCGCCTGCCGCGGCTGTACCGAGAAAAACTTCGCGAATCGCGTAACCGGCGCAATTCCGGCGGTCGGCCGGGCCGTGCGTGTCGCAGGTGTTCGAGGATTCCGTCATCAGAATGCGAACGTATTGCACCATGTAAAGCTCGGAGGAAAGCTGGATCGTGGGAGTGCCGCCTTTGCCATCGTTGATTTCGCCTCCTGGAAAGGTTTGCCATACGCCGAGCGTCGGATCTCTGATCGGGTCTTTGCCCGTCCAGTACTGCACGAGGTAATGCCGCGCGTAAGGGTCGGCCCAGGCGATGCGAATCGCGTTTACCTGCTGAGGGCTGGCAAGATTCAGAAATACCCATTGCGGGTGCCACGAATCGTCTTCACCGGTGAAAGTTCTCGTGAGATAAGGATTGCTCTTCCAATAAGAATTCAAATCTCCGTCCGTGAGGCGCGAATACCCGACGTCGTCCGTGCCATCGTCGCGGGTCACGCCGCGATGCGGCAGCGGATATCCATACGAATGGCGGATCGGCTCGCCCGGCGTCGCACTGCCCGTGAAATATCCTTTCCCGGATGGATCGCTCCACGTTCCTTGCGGGTTCCAGTGCCATGCCTCCATGTGAAGTTCGGTGTTCTGGCGGTACGTCACCGGCTGCCACCCCGCGGATAGCACCTGCTTGATCGTTGGATCGACGAAGAGTTTGTCCGCCGCTCCGTAGGGCAGCCGGTCGATGCCTGCGCCAAGTGCCTGATCCGGAACGAACGAATTCGTCGAATGGCCGGGAGTGGCATCAATGCGAATTGTTTGCGCAGAAACAGCAAGGGCGAATGCCACCGAGGCAAATGCAAGAGTCGGCACTGATAGAAACGGGCGGACCGATAGCGAGAGGCGCTTGCGATTTTCGCTTCGTGCCAGGCTGGCCCGAGCCATAAGCGAATCTCCTTTTTCAACAGGTGAAAATCGAATTCATTCTTGTCGGCGCCGGAAGCGTATCACAAAGTTTGTCGTTGTGGCTGCGTTCGGCGATCGTTCACCGTGCTTGCGGGTTTCCTGAGTGCGGGAAAAAGCGAGGCACGCGACGGCAGTATTGCTCGTACGACAATCCGAAGCGCTTGCGAAGTTCGCACTCCTCGAGAGCGATCGCGATTCCCGTCAGCAAACACCAGACGCCCGCGATGATCCACGTCACGCGCGTCCCCGACAGGAGGCAAGCCCCGATAATCGCGAGCAAGGATCCCAGGTACCGCGGATGTCGGATGCGACCATAAACCCCTCGATGCACCAATTCCCCGCCGCCCGTCAGTTCGGTTTGTCCCACGAGACGCGCCCCGCCAAGATCGCGTTGCAGCCGAAAGAAAAACCAGGCTTCGAACACGATGAGCGCAACTCCCAAGACGATTCTCCACCCGGCCGGCCAAACAGTGCTGAAAAGCTGTCGATGGAAAACAAACAGGCAGATCGTCACCGGTAGCCAGGAGCAAGCGAGCGCCGTGATGAAGGCTGCCTTCTGACGATTCCGCCAGAAATTCGTCAGGGGATGTAGCACGAACCAGTACAGAGGAATCGGCAATTGCAAAAATAAAACCAGAGCGGCGAGCCCGCCAAGAGGAGTCACGCGCGCATCTTACCACGATCGATTCGGTGGTGATTCAGGCCCGCGCGGGGATCCTTCAGCCGACTCCGCCGCTGTGCCAGCCACGTCGCGGCCGCCACGTCGCGGCCGTCATTGACGATTTGCGCGTTTCGATGGAGGATTCATCCGCACGTAATTTCCTGAACGAGGTGAACAATGCTGGCAGCCGTGACGTGGGAAAAGATGGGGACCGAGCAAATGAACGAGAAGATCACGCGCGAGATGATCAGCGGTCAGGATGCAACGGTCGCGCGCGTTATACTCGCCCGTGGGGCTGTCGTGCCGCGGCATTCGCATCGCAGCGAGCAATATACGATGATCATTGCAGGGGCGCTGAAGTTCGTCTTTGACGATGGCGAGATGGTGGTGCATCCAGGCGAAGTGCTATTGATCCCCGCGCATTTGCCACATGCAGCCGAAGCCCTCGAAGATACGATCGACATCGACTTTTTCGCGCCGCCTCGCCAGGATTGGATCACAAAGAACGACTCGTATCTGCGCCAGAGCGCAGCAAGGAAATAGCCGCGATGGACCTGGGACTAACAGGACACGTAGCGATCGTAGCCGCGGCAAGCAAGGGTTTGGGCCGCGCAGTTGCCGAAGAGTTCGCCAAAGAAGGGTGCGCGATCGCCATCTGCGCTCGAACGGCCGCCGAGCTCGAGCGCACAGCGAGCGAAATCGAAAAGTCCAGTGACCAGCCTGTTTTCCGGCAAGCGTTCGACGTTACCCGTGCCGACGCAGTCCACGAATTCGTCGAAGGCGTCGAGAAGAAATTCGGCCATGTGGACATTTGCGTGACGAATTCAGGCGGCCCGCCGTCGAAGACATTTCTTGATATCTCGCTTGAGGATTGGCGGGCGGCGGTGGATCAAATGCTGCTCAGCACCGTGCATTTTGCGCGCGAAGTGTTGCCGCGCATGCAACGGAACCATTGGGGCCGGCTCATAACGATTACATCCGTCTCCGTCAAACAGCCTATCGATGGCCTGCTGCTTTCGAATTCCGTCCGTGCAGGCGTCACAGGCCTCGCGAAAACTCTCGCCAACGAATTCGGCCCTCATGGAATCACGGTGAATAATGTCTGCCCGGGGTTCACGCTGACCGCGCGTCTCGAAGAATTGGTCGAGAAACGCGCGCACGACGCGGGAGTCAGCCGCGAGAAAATCCTCGAGGGGATGAACTCTCAGGTTCCAATTGGCCGCGTTGCGCGTCCAGACGAATTCGCGGCGCTCGTCGTATTTCTCGCGTCCGAGCGAGCCAGTTCGATCAACGGCTCGACCATCGCCGTTGATGGCGGCTTCGTGAAGGGTCTTCTCTGAGGCTCAAAGGCCGCACTTCGAGCCTTATTCGAACTACGGGCTCGCGTACAAAATCCGCAGATCGCGAAGATTGTTTCCGGTCGGCCCGGTGACAATTGTGTCGCCGAGGCGCGCGAAGAAGGTATAGGCGTCGCTTCGTCGCATGAAATCACCGGCATCCAAACCTGCCGATCGCGCTCGCGAAAGCGTTGCGCCATCGGCCATCGCACCGGCCGCCGGACTGTTGCCGTCAATTCCATCGGTCCCGGCGCTCAGGACGGTGATTTCCTTCTCCGCGATCTTCGGCACGCAGGCGAGAACGAACGCCGAATTGCGTCCGCCGGCGCCATCGCCTGTCACGGGGCTGCTCACTTCTCCATCCGCGAGCACGGCCACTTTGCGCCCGGGATTTGCGCGCTTCAACTTCTCCAAATTTGCGAGTAAGTGGTCCGCGGCCTTTTCGATCGGCCACCCATCGGTCGAGTTATCGCAGAGACAAACACAACCTCGAGCCTCGCACGAGTGGTGGGCCGCATGAAATAGGTCATGCAGACCCAGCAGCAGCACAAAGTGGGCATTCGCAAAAGCGGCATCATCTTCTTTTGGAGTTTCGAGAAGCCGGTGTTCCTCGAATATGGCGCGCACGGGACGAGGGAACCTTTCACTAAGACGGTATTTCTTCGCGATATCCTCGGCGTCGCGAATCGTGCTGGGATCCGGAAGCGTGGGACCGGAGGCAAGCGCCGATTCCTGGCCTTCCGGCACATCGCTGATCGCGAACGTTACTTTCATTGAGCGCGGCGCAGCGGCGGCCAGCCGTCCGCCCTTGGTGGCTGACAGATGTTTCCGAATCACATTGATTTCGTCGATTGGCGCGCCGCAAGTCACCAGCGTGGAGTGTACCTGCTGAAAATCGGCCAGTGTGATATTGGAATCGAGCGGCTGTTCAACCATCGAAGACCCGCCGCCGGATAGCAGAAAGAAAATCAGGGAACGATCGTCGCATCGCGCGAGCCGATCGAGAATCGCGCGCCCCGCCCGGAAGCTCTCTGAGGTCGGCGTCGGATGTCCGCCGATCGCAATTTCCCATCCGGGCAATTTGCTCGCTGGCATCGCAGGGACTACAAGGATCCCGTCGACGCGACAACCGGGCGCAAGTATATCGGTCAGGCCGTCGGCCATCGCGAACGCAGCCTTGCCGAACGCGATTGCCACGATCTCTCGAAACGCGCCTAAATCGATTCGCAAATCCCCGGCGCGAACGATCGAGCCTTCGCGCGCGAGCTTCCTCGCCAGCGTCGCGCGGATATCAATCGCAGCGACCGTTTCCCGAAATATTTGTTCCGCGATTTCTTTCACGCGAATTCAAATCTGGGGTTGATTTGCATCGTCCGAGATTCCCATGCGCCTTGCGCGTGACCAAGCTTCGGGCGCCATCAGCCGCTGCCGTTATTTCAGTTCAAGCGCGTCGGCGTTTAGCGCGTTAGGCGGACGTCGGCCGTCGAACATCGCAACAACATTATTTGCAGCCATCACCGCCATCCTGGTACGCGTATCGACCGATGCGCTGGCCATGTGCGGAGCGAGAATCACATCTTTCCGAGGAATAAGCCCCGGGTGCACTTTCGGCTCGTTCTCGTACACATCCAGAGCCGCACCCGCAATCTTCCGGTTTTCGAGGGCGTCCACAAGCGCCGCTTCGTCTACCACGGGCCCACGGGACGTGTTGATCAGATACGCAGTGGGCTTCATCTTTTCGAGATTTTCTTTCGAAATCAAATGCCGGGTGTCCGGAAGCAGCGGCACGTGAATGCTGATGAAGTCTGATTCGCGGAATAGGCGATCTCGGTCAACAAATTCCGCATGCAGATCGCGCTCGTCTTCACTCGGCGCACGCACTGCGTCGCTATAAAGAACGCGCATCCGAAACCCAAGCGCGCGACGGGCAACACCGCGGCCAATTCGGCCGAATCCAAGAATCCCGAGGGTCTTGCCCCACACGTCACCGCCCAGGAGTTGATCGAGGTCCCAACCGGGCCACGTCCCGGAGCGCATCCAGGCGTCGCCCTCAAGCAGCCTGCGTCCAATCGCCATCAGCAGCGTCCAGGCGAAATCGGCTGTCGTCTCATCCAGCACGCCCGGCGTGTGAGTTGCCGCCACGCCGCGACGCGTGCACGCAGGCACGTCAATATTGTCGAAGCCCACGGAAACGGTGGCAGCGATACGCAGCCTGGGAGCAGCGTCGAGCAGTTGCTGATCTACTTTCTCCGTGAGCAAGCACACCAGAGCCTCTTTGTCGGCCACGCGCTTTAGCAATTCCGCGCGTGATATTCGCTCCGGTACGGTCCAATATTCGACATCAAAATGCGCATCGAGGATCGCGCGCGCTGCCGGAAAAAGAGGCCGCGTCGCCAGAATTTTCGGCTTAGCCACTCTGCCTCCCGCGGTATTTCGAATTGATCTGCGCCAGTAATATACACCGCCCAATGCCTTCGCGCAGTCGCCGCGTCCAGCCCGTGCGACATTCGTTGACGCCAACTGCAACGCGCGATTATAGTGACCGCAGGGCACGAATGCGAAATCACGAGGCCCGCGAAGCATGCATCCGCGATTACTTCCCGACCTGAAGAAGATTCTCGGCGCCGATGGCGTCCTGTCTTCTCCGGAAGACCTCTTGCTTTACGAGTACGACGGGTCGGTTGAAATCGCCCGCCCGAACTGCGTCGTTTTCCCGCGCACGACGGCGGCCGTCGCAGGTATCGTCGGGATCGCGAAGCAGTACCAGACACCCATCGTTGGCCGAGGAGCGGGAACGGGACTTTCAGGCGGAGCTCTTTCGCGGCACGGCGGCATACTAATCGTGTTTTCGCGAATGAATCGCATCCTCGATATCGACATCGAGAATCAGC
>JANWJR010000017.1 GCA_025451835.1 Candidatus Acidiferrales bacterium
GCATCCAAGGCTTTCCAGGATCAGCATCTCTACGATGAACTCGTCGACTCATTTTCGATGCGCTCGTTTGTTCCCGACGCAGGCGTCAGCGGTCACGATCATTTCTTCGATACATTTGCAAAATTCGGCGGTACCAGCAAGCGCCACGCCGGGGAATGGCTGGACGAAGTGGCGACCCGCGCCGCCGCGCAGAACGAACAATATCTAGAGCTAATGGAAACGCCCGACTTCAGCCACACCGCCGCGATCGCGATGAAACTCGGCTGGAATGACGATCTCGCTCAATTTCGCAAGAATCTTCTCGCGCAGGGTTTGCGCGACGACGTCAGCATTGCTCGATCGCACTTCGACGAGGCCGAATCACACCGCTTGCGAATCGAGCATTGCGGTGAGTCAAAACGGGCTCCAGCGTGCCAGGTGCAGATCCGCTTTCTCTACCAGGTTCTTCGCGGCCTTCCAAAGCAAATCGTCTTCGCGCAAACCGTGCTGGGATTTGAGACCGCATCCGCGGACCCCAGCGTCGTGGGGCTAAATTTCGTGATGCCAGAAGACGGCTACGTCTCCATGCACGACTACGGCCTTCAAATGCACATGCTCGATTTCCTGCACGGCCTCTACCCGAAGGTACACATCACTCTGCATGCCGGCGAACTCGCTCCCGGACTTGTTCCGCCAAACGGTTTATGCTGCCATATCCGCCTTGCGGTCGAAGAAGGTCATGCCGAACGAATCGGCCACGGCGTGGACGTGATGTATGAAGACCGCCCGCACGATTTGCTTAGGGAAATGGCTGCGAAGCACGTGATGGTTGAGGTCAATCTCACCAGCAACGACGTGATTCTTGGAATCAGCGGCAAGAATCATCCGTTTCCCATCTACCGAAAGTTTAACGTTCCCGTCGCGCTTTCAACCGACGACGAAGGCGTTTCTCGCATCGATCTGACGCACGAATTCGTCCGCGCTGTAGACACCTACGACTTCAATTATGCGGTCCTCAAGCAAATGGTTCGCGCCAGCATCGAGCACAGTTTTCTTCCGGGCGCGAGTCTCTGGCGCGAGGAGGATCGCTCCACGCGTTTGGCGGAGCCGTGCGGGCGCGACGTGCCCGGCGCTGAAAAACCGTCCTCGCGCTGCGAGGAGTTTCTAAGATCCAGCGAGAAGGCCCAGCAACAGTGGGAACTCGAGTGCAGATTTCGTTCATTCGAATCGAGCTTCTAAAGACGGTGAAAAACGTGGACGCCGATGCTGAACCTCCACGATAACAGTAGCCTCAGATCAGGGCTTGGGACCGTCATTGCTCCCGCGCGTTTGCATTGCGGAAAGCACATCGGACTTGGTGAGAATGCCATCCAGTTTCTCCGGCGTCGAAACTACCAGCAGCATGTGGTTCCCGCGCTCGGCCAGCAATAATCGCAGCGCTTCCTCTAAATCGCATTCCGGCGGCACGTGCGGCACGTCGCGGTCTGCGAGTTCGCCCACGGTCATCTTCTCCCATTTGTCCGCCGGCACTTTTGCCAGCGAGCTCACGTTGATGATGCCTACCGGCAACTCATTCAATTGGACGGGGTACGCGGAATGACTGTGGTGCGCGGTAATGCGTTCGGCAAACTCGCGCACGTTGGTCGCTGCGTCCACCGATATGAACCGCTTCCGCATCACTTCCTTCACTGCGATTCTTGAAAGCTCCGCGATTTTCACTCCTTCGTGCAGCCGTTGATCCCCGGACACCGAAGCCTCGCCCGAGACAGCGTAAGCGACGGCCGCCCCAATCAGCGCCGGGATGATGTACGAGTGTCCGCCCGTGGCCTCGGCAACGAAAACCACCGCCGTCAGCGGCGTCTTGTATCCCCCGGCGATAAAAGCCGCCATGCCAACGGCCGCGAAAAGATCGGGCGCCGGACTGTGGGCAATCGATTGCGCGAAGGCAGTTCCAAAGCTGCTTCCCACCAAAAACAGCGGCACGAACATGGCGCTGACTCCGCCGACCCCCAAAGAAAATAGCGTCGCACCTAGTTTTAAAATCCCAAAAACAACCAGCTCAAACGAACTGTGCGATTGCTGCAGAATCTGCGGCACGGCCTCATAGTTTGGACCTAATGGAATGAGCGGGCCGTGAAAGATCGAGATAAAAAGCAGCCCGCAGACGCCGGTCAGCGCGCCTCCAATCGCCATCTTGATCCAGTGTGGAAATGCCAGCGACACAAAAAACGTGCGGAATCGCCGGAACGTAATGTCAAACGTCATCGCCACCAGCCCGATAATCACGCCAAGCAAGGCGGACCACAGCAGATCCTTCCCCGAATAGCTCGTTCCCGTCACGAAATTGAACAACGGCTGAGCGCTCAAAAAAACGGCCATGGTCGCAAAGGATGTTACCGAAGCGATCAGCGACGGCAGCAGAGCCTCATGGGCCAGATCGTCCTTGTATGGCATCTCCAGCGCAAAAATAACTCCAGTCAGCGGGGCGCGAAATACCGCCGACATGCCGGCCGCCGCTCCGCTGATTAGCATGATTCGCCGGTCGCGCGGCTCGAGTCCCAACCTCCGAAGCTTGGCCCACAGAAAGGAGCCAATCGCTCCGCCTCCATAAATGCTGGGCCCTTCCAGAGCGGCGCTGCCGCCGAACCCCACGGTCGCGACAGCCGCAAGCAATTTCGGAACAAACGGCCGCATGTTGATGTCGCCCTGATGCTCGTGGTACGACTGGATGATTTCCTCGGTCGAGTGCTGGTCGGGGTCCGGCGTCGTAAACTGCATGATCAAGCCAGCAATGATGAAGCCTCCCACGAGGCTCGGCACAATCACGAGTGGGTGCCTCAGATAAAAATGAAGGATCGGCGGCCACATGCGTTTCAGGATGATTTCCGCGAGCAACGCAATCAGCAAACCCGTCAGCACTCCCATGATCGGCGCAATGAGCAGCCATTTGTGGAGCGCGCGAGAATACGTTGCAGTCAGGTCCTTGTGAACCAGCGATGAATACTTCCGCACCAGCGGATGGTTCAGAACCCTCAACGGTATCTTTATTCGGGTTTTTCTTAATTCCATTTCATGGACTCTTGATATAACCTCGTGCTGCCTTGCCCTGCTTCCTTTGATCTTGCGCTTTCACTCCTTGCTGACAGGCTTATCTCTGTCGCGGATTTTCCGTACTTGCCTCAGGGCAGACGCTTGCATCATTCCTGTGCGGGCTTGAAATCGCGCCAGTTCTCTTCGGTGCGGCGCCGCCAGCTTGGCCAGGATTTTGCCGCCTTCCGGTGTAAGCTCCACGCGCACGAATCTCCGATCGCCCGCCACGGATTTCTTGCTCACCAGTCCCCGGTCGCGCGCGCGATCCACCAGTCCAACCACCGCGTTGTGGCGCTCCTGCAAAAATTCTGCAAGCTCGGAAATCGTGGCCCACCCGCGGCCGTTGAACCCGGCTACCCCCAGCATCAACTGATGCTGTTGCGGCGTCACTCCCGCCCCGCGCGCCGTATTTTCGCTGAACCGCAGAAACCGCCGAAGCTGGTAGCGAAACTGCGCAAGCCGTGCGACCGTAGTCGCCGCACGGTTCTCCTGCTCTGTTTTCGTCGTGCGGTTCATCGTTATGATTGTTATATCACAATACGATGTTTTATCGCGCGACCAGGCCTTTACATTTTAGCGACAAGGATCCTTGTGAGTTTGCGACGGAAGGAAATGGCTGCAAGTCAGCTTGTTGCGCGCAGCGTAATTAAGGTGATCTCGGGCGGCACACCCAGGCGGACCGGCAACCCAATCGTGCCAAGCCCTCGATTGACGTAAAGGAACGAAGGCTTGAGCATTGTACGTACCAGCAGGGCGCCTGCTCCCGCCGGTGGCCCGCCGGATGGCAAACGATACAAACCCGCCACGAAATCGGTCATGAACCGGGCCGGGCTGATCGAGTGATCCACAATTTCAACGCGAATCTGCCCGCCGTGCGTATGTCCCGCCAGGCTTAGATCGATGCCAAGTTCTGCAGCCCTCTTAAATGAATTTGGATTGTGCGAGAGCAGAATATTTGGCACGCCGCTGCGAACCAGATTTTCGGTTCCCACCAGCATCGGGCGCTTCTTACCCGACCGCGTTCGTTCTCGCTGATAATCCACGCCGATCAGGTTAAATTTTTCTCCGTGCCATTCAACTTCGGCGTTCTCCTGGCGCAGGAGTCGCATCCCGTAGCGTGCGAAGAATTCCTGCGCGGCCGCCTCCGCATTGGCATATATTTCGTGGTTGCCGTTGCAACCCCATACGCCCAGCGGCGCGCGCAGCCGGCTTAATTCGGCGATGCAACCTTCGAGCGGATCGTGTTCGTTGGTGATGAAGTCTCCGGTCACAAGCGTCAGGTCGGCGCCCAAATCGTTCGCCATGTCCACGGCGCGCCGCACTTCGTGCCGCGGCATAAAATCGCCGATGTGGATGTCGCTCAATTGTGCGATTTTCATGCCGTCCAGGCCGCGCGGCAGACCCGGAATCGGAATATCTGTTTTCCGGAACTCGTAGTTCAATCGCTCCTGAAAGTAGCCGTACGCCGCGGCCGTGAACGTCAGGCCCCCCGCCAGGTAAGTCGCATAACGAAAAAATTCGCGGCGACCCTTATTCAGGGAACTCTGATCGGGATGTCCCGCCTTCCGGAGCGCCCATTTTGCCGTCGAATTGAACGCCGCGATCAGTTTGGCGGCGACGAGCGCAAGAAAAGACGTCCCGAGCCACAATCTTCCGATCGCCAGCAGACCCCCCGGAACACCGCTGCGAGGCACAAAATGCCCGAACGCCGAGTCAAGCACCGGCAAGAAAGCGAGAGCCGCGCCCGCGAACCACACCGCTTGCAGAAACAGGCGAACCGGACCGCGTCCCACTCGTTTCGCCAGGCGCCACGCGCGCGCGAACCAGAAGCGCTGAATCAGATACGTCACCAACAGAGATACGGTCAGGAATAACAATTGCAAGGGTATGGATGAGAAACGTTCATGCACAGACCTGGTCTCCTACGAACTCCATGAATGTCCTCCAAGCACGCACTAAATTAGATGCATGATTCTCCGCGTCGAACGAACAATTAGACCGGCAGTTTCCATTCGCTGGACAAAAGTGATCGAAGGCCCTGGCGAGCTTTCGGATTGCTTACACTTGGTTGAACAAGAGCGGCGCTCCAAGCTTGGAGCTATAATTGGGCCTGTAGCGCTCGGTGTTGTAGAGCCGCTTTAAGTCCACCTTGCGGGCTCCGAGGGACGCATCGGGCAGCGGCACGTTTGCATAGCAGCCCTTCTGCACGCCAACCATCCGGCCCGTTTTGCCTTCGCGAATCAAATCGAGGGCAATGTTTGCAAACGTCGTGGCCACAAGTTGGTCGATTACATCGGGCGCGCCGCTTCGCAGATCATAAGTCAGGTCACTCACGATTGTTTCCTCTCCAGTTCGCTTCTGCACCTCTGCGGCCAGCGCTTGTCCAATATCCACCTTCTTGCGATGGCCGTAGGCATCCGCTTCACCTACCTCGTCCACTTTGCCCTGCTCCCACATCGCTCCTTCCGACGCAATCACCATCGAGTAGTTGCTGGAATTGTTGCGCTTGTCCTCCATCAGCAACTCGATCGCGCGATCGAGATTGAAGCGAAACTCCGGAATGAGGCAACGAGCCGACGTGACGTAGGCCGTGTAAAGGGCCGTGAACCCAGCGTCGCGGCCAAAAATGCGAAAAATTCCAATGCGTTCGTGGGAACCGATCGTCGTGCGCTGCCGCGTGATCGCATCGCTCGCGCGCGTAATTGCCGTCGAAAACCCAATGCAATACTCCGTGCCCTGGACGTCGTTATCCATCGTTTTCGGCACGCCGATCACCGGAAAGCCGGCAGCAGAAAGCACCGATGCAAAACTCAGCGTGTCGTCCCCGCCAATCGCAATCAAGCATCCGATGCCGAGTTTCTCCAAATTCCCCAGGACAATCGGCGTGAAGTCGTAGTTCTTCCCGTCAAACTTGAGCGTTTTCAATCGATCGGCTGAGATATTCGGCGGCAATTTCGACTCAGGCATCTTCCCCGGATTCGTGCGCGAAGTGTGCAGCACCGTGCCGCCCGTGCGATCGATCGTGCGTGTGTTATCCCGCGTGAGCGGCCAAACATAAGTCGCGTCGTCCGGCCCGGTCATATGCGTGAGGCCTTTCCATCCCTTGCGGATGCCAATCACGCTGCGGCCGATCTCGCCGGCTCCGTACGCCACCGACTTGATCACCGAGTTCAAGCCCGGTACGTCCCCGCCGCCGGTCAAAATTCCGATGGTATTTTTCGTGGCCATTGAACGCCTTTCCTATTCGCCTTCCGCGCAGCCCTCAAGCGCTCCCGTGCCGAGTTCCAACAGCTCTGATTCGGATTCGAGCAGCTCTAATTATTGTAATCGGATGCAGGCTCGATGTTCGCTATCAAAACCATGAATGTTTCCGCGCCGCAATTCGGGAGCGCGCCTTCACCGGACGAGGTCTTTACGCGTAATGGCTGGCGCGAGCGGGTAATCAGAACGTCGGAGGCGTGTTGACCCAGAGCATGATCGTTTCTTTCTGTCCTGGGTTGAACCAGCGATGCCCGCGATTACTTTCGAACCAGAAGCTGTCGCCTTCTTCAAGCACGTGGCAATCCACTTCATCGAGCCATATCTCGACCGTGCCCTGCATCATGTAAATGAAATCTTCGCCTTGATGCGTGTACGCGCCGTCGCTTCCTGCTCCCGGCGGAACGATCATCATCATGGATTCAAGCATCTTCGTGCCGGTCGAAAGCAGCTCCATTCGCACACCACACTCCGTTTGGAGCGCCTCGCGCTTGTTTGGCCGGACCACGCGGCTTGATTTCGGGGCGAGATCGTACAGATCGAGGACGGTCGTATCGTACGCAGCCGCCAGTCGCTGCAGCGTCGCGACGGAAGCGTTTGCCCGCGAAAGCTCGATGGCGCTCAGGAACCCCACGGAAATACCGGCGCGCCGCGCGGCGTCCGTCACGCTGAGGCCGCGCTTTTTTCTCAGCCGGCGCAGCTTCGTTCCCAGGTCCGCAGTCGGCCCGCCCTCACCGGAAGATTTCGCCGGCTTGGCAGGCGCATCGTTCGCGAGCGCCTGTTTGATTCCCGGCACGTTCAACCGCTTGACGTCGTGGAGATACTTGATGCGTTTCAGAAGTTCCAGCAATTCCGGAGTGTAAAGCCGGAAGCGGCCAGCGCTGCGGGCCGGCGTCACCAAGCCGACATTTTCCCAGAGCCGCAGCGTCGAAGGGCTCATACCGAGAATCCGCGCCGTCTGCCCCACCGTTAGAAAACGAAACGGAGCTGTCTCTCTTTTCCGCTGCCCTGCACCGGACGGTTTTGATGGTGATTTTCGGCTTTTAGTCACGGAGTCATACAGAAAGCAGTAACTATCGCATCACAAGGCCGCGATTCTATCAGAAGTTGCTTTTTGCCAGCAATTGCAGTTTCGGAGAAAAGCTATGATTGCCCGCGCCCGCTGGGGTCGGCAAGGTTTTTGACTCGGGGCGCTGCTTCCCGTAAGATTGCAAGATTGTTGTAAGGTTTGCGTGGGCGGGTCGGCGTGTTGCCAAGACGTTCGCCCCTCTCCGCAGCTGCATCTATTGAGGCGCTCATGAATCGAACCGCGGAAAAGTACCGGGATTACGTCATCACTAGTTTCGTGAAATGCATTCAGCCCGTGGTGATCGAAAGCGCCCGCGGAGCGGTTGTGACCGACATCAGTGGCCGCGACTATATCGACTGCTTTGCCGGTATTTCCGTCGTCAACGCCGGGCACAATCACCCAGCAGTCGTTGCGGCCGCCCGCGAGCAGATGGAGAAGCTTATTCACTGCTGCTCTTACGTCTACTACAGCCAGCCCACTGCGGATCTCGCCGAGAAAATGGCTCAGATTACTCCCGGCCGGCTGAAGAAAAGTTTCTTTGCCAATGGCGGCGCCGAGGCCATTGAAGGCGCTCTCAAACTCGCAAAGCTTTATACCGGCAAGCATGAAGTGATCGCGCTGCAAGGAAGCTTTCACGGCCGCACCTTGGGCGCGCTGAGTGTCACCGGCAACTCCGGGCGCAAGAAACGCGGCGGCCCATATGCGCCGGGTGTTGCTTTCGCGCAGGCGCCTTATTCATATCGAGCGCCCAACGTGACCGCGGCCGATTGGGCGCGAGCATTCGAAGATCTGATTCGCTTTTCCACTTCTGGCGACGTAGCCGCGTTCATTGCCGAGCCGGTAATGGGCGAAGGCGGAATCATCATTCCGCCGCCGCAATATTTCTCCGAAATCAAGAAGGTCCTCGACCGGCACAACATTTTGTTCATCGCAGACGAAGTACAATCCGGCTTCGGCCGTACCGGTAAAATGTTTGCGATCGAGCATTACGGCGTCGAGCCGGACATTCTCGTGACCGCAAAAGGCATCGCTGACGGCTTCCCTCTCGCGGCCTTTACCACTCGAGATGAAATTGCCGCCGCCTTTCAGCCCGGCGATCATCTCTCGACGTTTGGCGGCAATCCGGTCTGTTGCGCCGCTGCGCTTGCGAACATCGGCGTCATCGAACAGGACAATCTATGCGATAAATCGCGTCAAAGCGGCGAGTATATCGTCGGCAAACTGAAGGCGCTTCAAAATCAGTTCCCGCTGATAGGCGACGTTCGCGGCCTCGGCCTGATGATTGGTATCGAACTCGTGACCGGCGATAACCGCAAGCCCGCTGCCGCGCAAGCCGAAACCATTCGCGAAACCTGCTTGAAGAAAGGCGTTCTCGCCGGCGTTGGCGGCGTTTACGGCAACGTGGTCCGCCTGCAACCGCCGCTCGTAATCAGCAAAGAGCAAATCGACGTCGCCATGAAAGCGCTTACCGAGTCATTCGAAGAATTATCGAGCCGCTCGAAAGCCGCGGACTGAGAAACGGAAAAGACAAGGATGTCGTTCTGAGGGTCGCTGCCCGGCCCAAAGAATCGCTGTTCTGCTTTTCTCGGCACGAGAGTCTGGTGGCAGCCTATTCGCCGCCGAAAAGAGGATCCCGATGCCCAACGTACACGAATTGATTCACCACTACGGCGGCAATTGGAACCGCTCAAGAGGAAGCGACTATCTCGACATCGTCAACCCCGCGACAGCGGAAAAATTAGGCCGCGTTCCCCTCGGCTCCAGGGAAGATGTCGACGCAACCGTGCGAGCGGCCGCCGAGGCATACCCCACGTGGCGCCGCACGCCGCCAGAAGATCGCATTCAATACCTCTTCAAACTCAAGCGGCTTCTCGAAGATCACCTCGAAGAGCTTGCCCGAATCTGCACCACGGAGAATGGAAAAACGCTCGGCGAATCGCGCGGCGAATTGCGGCGCGCCATCGAAAACGTCGAAGTGGCTTGCGGGATTCCCACACTGATGCAGGGCTACAATCTTGAAGACGTCGCCTCCGGCATCGACGAAATCATGATTCGCCAGCCACTCGGCGTCACTGTCGCCATCACGCCGTTCAATTTCCCGGCCATGATTCCCTTCTGGTTTTTGCCGTACGCCATCGCCTGCGGCAACACGTTCATCCTCAAGCCGTCGGAAAAAGTTCCGCTCACGGCGCAGCGCACCTTCGAAATCATCGAGGAGCTGAAGCTGCCACCCGGCGTGCTGAATCTTTTGCACGGCGGCAAAGCTGTCGTCAACGGGCTGCTCGAACATCCCGATGTGCGCGCCGTAAGCTTCGTCGGCTCAACGCCCATCGCGAAATACATCTACGCGCAAGCCGCCTCGTATGGTAAGCGAGTGCAATGCCAGGGCGGCGCGAAAAATCACGTCTTGATTCTTCCCGATGCCGATCTCGAAACCGCAACGAAGATCGTCAGCGATAGCGCCTTTGGCTGCGCGGGCCAGCGTTGCCTTGCGGTTTCCGTGGCCGTCACCGTCGGAGATGCCCAGAAGCGATTCACCGACGAAATCTCCAAACTCGCAGGCTCGATGCGCGTGGGCAACGGCCTCGACAGCGATGTTCAAATGGGTCCGGTGATCAACCGCGAAAGCAAGACTCGCATCGAGGGACTGATTGCCAAAGGCGCAAGCGATGGAGGGAAGGTTCTTCTGGACGGCCGCAGCCGCAAGGGTTCAGGCAATCACGCGGGGAATTTCCTCGAACCCACTTTGCTCGACAACGTCCCGCCCGAAAGTGCGCTCACCACGACCGAGATTTTCGGCCCCGTGCTGAGCCTCATTCACGCAACAACCCTCGACGAAGGCATCGAGATTCTTTCGCGCAGCCCCTTCGGCAACATGGCCTCCATCTTCACCTCGAGCGGCGCTGCCGCCCGAAAATTCCGCTACGAAGTTCCGGCCGGCAATATCGGCGTCAACATCGGCGTTGCCGCACCGATGGCTTACTTCCCCTTCAGCGGCTGGCGCGACAGCTTCCTCGGCGTCCTGCACGGTCAGGGTCGCGACGCCATCGAGTTCTATACCGACAAGAAAGTTGTGATCGAGCGCTGGCCAAAGGAATGGTCCCGCAAATTCTAGCGAGGTGCCCTCAATTTTCCGACAGGACTTCGGTACTTGCGAATCCGAAGGAAGAGCGGGGCGCGCAGTTTGCGCTCTGGATGGGTTTGCGGAGCGAGGAATCTGCTTTTGCGAAAGTCAGGGAAACAGCAGATCCCTCGCTGCCGTGAGCACGTCCAGGATCAAAAACGACGGCGCTTATTTGCCAGGCATGTAGCTCAGATCGGAGCGATACTCCAGAAGTTCCGTGAATTCGCTCTCAACTGAAGTATCCAGCCGCTTTAGGATCGAATCCGCTTCGGATTGCCCGAAAGCATCCTTTAGCATCTCCTCGAACGGTTTTTGGCTTGGCTTGTCTTCGAAGTCCGCCCAATTCGCACGCGGTAGCACCAGCGCGTAAGTGCCTGCGCGGCCGCCATTCGCAAGCGCGTACCAGCCATAGTCTACTGGCCACTTGGTCTTCTGGGCCGCTTCGGCAATGCGCCTAATGGCACTGCGAAAGTCGGCAGCGTGGCCGTACCGCACCTCGAAAGTAATCACCTCGATCATCTTCGGCGGCCCTTGTGATGCTGACGGCGATACGCTGTTGCTGTCCTTCTCCAGATAGGCGTAGTAACGAGGTACTACCGATTCGACCGCTCCTCCCATCACTTCCATAAACTTATCCACCTCAGTTGACTCGGGAATGGCCGGCTTGTCGAAATCCGCCCAATGGTAGCCGAGCCTGCTGATCACGTAGGAACCTGCATGTTCCCCGCTGACCGTCATCCACACATCAAGCGGCTTGGGATCGTTCCGCTGCTTGCGCCAGGCTGCCAGTTGCTTGCGCCCGGCTTCGTACTGTTTCATCATGCCCGGCTTCACCGTCTGCGTCTCCACCAGGGCGATATCGCCGGGCCTGCCTGCATCCTGCGCTTGTAGCCGCCCGGGCATCGAAAACGCGGCGAGTACGGACACACCAACGAGGGTTGCCCAATTGAGTTTCATTTTTCCTCCGAAAAGTTAGTAGGGGCCGCGATCGCCGCGAAGCGTAGTCCTCAGCGCGCGTGCATGTCAAGAAATTAGCGAATCGCGCCGTTCCGGAGCCGCCAACGCCCCATCGGCCTTCTCTTGCCTTCAGCGAGAGCCGCTCCGTTTGTCAGATGAGGCTGCCGCCTCGCCAATATGTCGATCGAGGAATTCGGCGCCCGCGGAGTATGCCGCAACCCAACTGCGGTGCAGAAGAAAATCATGAATTTCGTCGGGGAAAACCAGTTCCTGATATTCCACGCCTTGTTTGCGCAATGCTGCCGCCAGGTCAACCGTTTCCGCGAATGGCACGTTGCGATCGTCGTCGCCCTGAATCAGCAGGACCGGAGATCGCCACGTCTTGATCGACGCCATCGGTGACGACTCCCATGCAATGCGCGCCGCGTCTGGATGCGCCCCCGGATTGTATGTGGGAACCCAATTGCCAAGCTCGAGGTTCCAATCATGCACGCCGTGCATGTCGACGCCCGCCGCGAATAGATTCGACGAACGCGCCAAGCCGAGGGCCGTCAAATACCCGCCATAACTTCCGCCCCACAGCCCAATCCGCTTAGGATCCACGTCCGACCGGCTGCGCAGATAAAGCCCGGCGCCCTGCACGTCGTTGTACTCGCTCGCTCCCGCTGCGCCGTAGTCGATCGCTTCGCGGAAATCGAGTCCGTAGCCGATTCCGCTGCGATAATTCACGGAAAGGACCACATAGCCCCGGCTCGCAAGGAACTGATTCATCGCGTAGGCGTTGCTGTAGTATTCCATGTAGTGCCAGCCGAGAAGCATCTGCCGCTGAGAGCCGCCATGAAAAAAGATGGCCGCGGGGTGGCGCGAGCCGTCCGCGGAGTTTGCAGGCAGGAAAAGCTGGCCGTGAATTTGCATGCCGTCGGCAGCCGAAAAAATCACCTGCTGAGGCGTGACCATGCGGTTCGCCGGAAAGTCCGCCGGAATTGCGCCGGGTGCCAGATCGCGCAACTTCGAGGACGACACCACCAGGCTGGGACGCATCGGCAGGTGCGCGTCGGACCGCAGAATCGCGATGGCCTCGTTGTCGCTGGCAACCACCGGAGCCGTTTCGATTCCAGTACCGCTCGTGACGGCCTCGGGATGCGTTCCATCCACGGCCACCTTCCAGATGTGGCGGCGATCGATGTCGTTCTGATTCGACGAGTACACAACCATCTTGCGGTCGGGGCTTAACGCGACGTATTCCACTTCAAAATCACCCGGCGTCAGCAGAGTCGTCGCTCCGCCCGATGCCGAGACCGAATAAAGATGCGTCCAGCCGTCTTTCTCCCACGGGAAAACGATGCGACCGTCCGCCCCCCACAGTAGTTGGTTCTCCGCAACCATCTCGCGGAACACGCTGCCGCGTCCCTCCGAGGCTTTCCAAACTTCGCGGCCGCTGTTTGCCGCAACATCGTGGACGCGAATCGACCACGGTGGACCGGTGCGCTTCGGTTCGAAAAAGTGTTCTTCCGGCGAAGATGGCAGCCGAAGGAAAGCGATGCTCTTGCTATCCGGGGACCACACCGGCTCCATGTCGTGATCCGTGCTCGCGTCAATATAGGTGAGCGTTTTCGAGTCCATCGCGTAAAGGCCGATAAATCCGTGATCGCCCCGGTCGCTGACGAACGCAAGAAAACGCCCGTCGGGCGACCATCGAGGCGAACCGCTGTCGCCGCGCGAATGGATCAATTGTTCCGGCTTCGGGTCTCCCGCAAGGCTCGCGATCCAAATCTGCCCTTTGAAAACGTACGCCACCGAATCGCCTTTTGGCGAAATACTGGGCGCATAGCCCTCGCCAATTTTGCGTGGCGCGCCACCCTTTGCCGAGATCAGCCAGACGTCCTGTTCGACCGCCGAGACAAAATTTGCCGGATTCGGATAAGCCTTGTCCGTGAATTCCAGATCGCCGCCGCGAACGTAGGCCAGCGATTCGCCGTCCGGAGCCCAAGCCAGATCGCCAATGTCTTGTCCATCATCGGCGGAATAACTCGTCAGTTGGCGAGCCGTGTGGCCGCTGCCGGTTTTTGCACGCTCGGCTATCCACACGTTGCGCGTACCTTCGGTGTTGAACACCCACGCAAAGCGGCCCTTTGCCGGCGCGGCAATCAAGTTCGTGGGGAACGGCGCGCTCAGCACCTGCTCGATTGTGAATTCCCCGCGCGCATCGTTGCGACTAGCCGAAACATTCGATCGAGCCGTAACACCCGAGCCCACCGCGAACAAAACTAAAATCAAGACTGATAATTTCGGCATTATTTTCATGCGCGCCGCCTCCCGGCAGAAATAAGCTCGCGATGTTACGCCGGGAATTACGCCAACGCAACGATACATATAACATTTCAGGTGTGTGCGTAGGAATCGCCCCTGGGCGAAACAAATCCGCAGCGGTTCTCTTCTGCAGGCGATGCGGGGTCCGACTGAGCAACCGGGTGTAAACTGAAAGTATCCGGGCATCACGAAGAGAGCGAAATGACCGCAACTGATCTCGTTCAGCCCTTCGCGCGGCAAAAATATCTCAGCCTCGAAACTTTTCGGAAGACCGGAGTTGGCGTTCGCACGCCGGTGTGGTTCGCGGCGCCCTCTCCCGGTCCAGGCAATGTCAGCAACCAATCGTTCTATATCTATACCATCGGAAATACGGGAAAGATGAAGCGCATCCGCAACAATCCACGGGTGCGCATCGCCCCCTGCGACATGCGCGGCAACGTCCTAGGCCATTGGGTCGAAGCCCGCGCCGAGATACTACAGGGCGATGAGGCTGCTCGCGGAATGCGTCTATTGGATCAAAAATATTTTCCGTGGAAAAAGCTACTCGACTTCTTTGCCTCTTTTCGCCACCGCGACCGAACCGTCCTGGTCATCCGCCCCTCGCCAACGAATCCGCAGCAGGTTGCGGCGCGAAGTTCCTGATGCATGACACGGTGCCAGCATCTAGGCGCTCGAATAAAGCCACCATCAGATCAACCGTCCGGTCAAAATCGGCTCGATCGATGATTCCGTTGTGCGCGTGCGTCGAACGCGTCGGCACGAGGACCGTCGTCACCGGGGCGCCGCCGTCGTTCAACCTGATCTTCAAACCCCGGAACGAAATCGAATTGGAGTGGGATGAAATGGCCGTAAACCGATGAAAACAAAGGAGACCTGCCGATTCTAATCGCAACCAAATCGAGAGAACGACTCGGAGAGTGCGCAACGGCTCCTGGCGTTCGCCCAGCCTGCCATTCCATCTTTGGTTCCAAAATCTTCACCCACTCCAAGACGCGGACGACGCAAATCCGCCACCGCTGCCTCAGGGACGTTCTACACCCTTTACTGGATTGAAGGGCCGCGTGCTGACGTCTACGCTGAGTACGAGGGGCAAAACCCCTTTGGAGGACTTGACATGGCAGACATGAGAGCGAAATCCCCGTCGAGGGAGGAAATCGAGCGACGCGCCTATGAAATATATGTGGCACGTGGCCGTCAGAGCGGGCGGGACACAGAAGATTGGTTTGCCGCCGAGAATGAATTGGCTCAGCTGGCAGTCACAGGCTCACGCACGTCCAACACGCAATCGCGCGAATCGAACACGAATTCGATGTCCAAACCGAAATCCATCGCGGCCGGACGCGATCGCATTTAGACAGCAGTTCGACGTACGCAATCCTTCGCAAAACAAGCATTCGCGGCTGTTGGGACGCTCCTGCCATGATTGACCTGGGGGTGAGCCCAGCCTCCGCAGTCGCGAGATGCTTTGTTAGTCCGAAACATCACCGCACTCTGAAGAAAAGCCGAGTTCAGCGCAGATTTCGCTTGCATCGCAAACAAATTTCCGTATTCTGCGGTTGCGAACTCGCTCCAAATGCGCGGCTGTGAGAGAGCGCGGGTCGCCTACGGAGGACGCGACAATCAATTGAGCACAATCTCCCTCCCTGCCCAATTCCCTTCCCGGACTATCTCCTCCACAAGAAAGAAATTCGCGAAGCTGACTCTCTGGCCTCTAGTAGCCGCTACTTTCTTTATGGTGTCCGGCGGCACGTACGGAACCGAGGACATTATTCATGGCGCGGGCTACGGTCTTGGGATTCTAATCCTCCTGCTGACGCCGCTCATCTGGAGCCTGCCGACCGCGTACATGATTGGGGAGCTGTCGAGCGCCCTTCCCGCCGAAGGCGGCTATTACGCGTGGGTTCGCCGGGCCCTGGGAAATTTCTGGGGGTTTCAGGAGGCATGGCTATCCCTGGTGGCCAGCATCTTTGATATGGCGATTTACCCCACCTTGTTCGTCGCTTACCTGGACCGGCTGGTTCCGTGGTTCGCTATAGGTCACCGCGGCGCGATGGTGAGCTTGGGAATCGTGGTGGTCTGCGCACTGCTCAATATCGCCGGAATCCGGGTCGTCGCGACCACATCTCTCTGGCTTTTCTTTCTGCTCTCGGCGCCCTTCGCGTTTATCGTCCTGCTCGCGCCCATGAGGATAGGATCGCTTTCCAGCGTCGCCACCGCTCAAACCACATCGACAGTCGGGTTGGTCGGTGGGCTGCTGATTTGCATGTGGAATTACATGGGCTGGGACAACGCTTCGACGATTGCGACAGAAGTAAAGCGGCCGCAGAGGACTTACCCGCGCGCGATGCTCCTTGCCGTTCTGGTCGTCTCTCTCACCTATGTTCTGCCATTCGCGGCGATGTGGCTCACGGGCGTGCCTTCGTCCGCCTTCGAGACGGGTTCCTGGGCTGATCTTGCCGGCATGATGGGCAGGCTGGTGGGCGGATCCTTTGGGGCGCATGCGCTTCGCGCCGCCTTGGTGCTCGGCGGGATGATGAGCGGCTTCGGCATGTTCAACGCGCTGGTCATGAGCTATTCGCGCCTGCCTCTGGCGATGGCTCAAGATGGGATGCTGCCGGCGGTGTTTGGCAAGATTCACCCGAAAACGCGCGCGCCGTGGGTGGCAATCCTCGCCTTGGCGACCTGTTGGGCGTTGTGCCTGGGGATCGGGTTCGAGCGGCTGGTTACGCTGGATGTTCTGCTTTATGGCACTAGTCTGTCGCTCGAGTTTGTTGCGCTAGTCGCGCTGCGGATCAAGGAACCGAATTTGCGGCGGCCGTTCCGCGTGCCGGGGGGCATGGTGGGAGCGGTGCTGTGCGGAGTGTTCCCCGTGTTGCTTCTTGCGTTTTCGGTGATTCACGGCGAGAGCGAACACATCCTTGGGATGAGCGGTCTGGCGTTCGGCGCGCTGATCGTCTCCTGCGGCTTTGTTGTGTATTGGGCGATGTCCGGCGTCAGGTCGGATGGTTGGATCGCGACCGCGATCAAGAGCCAGCGTAAAGCAGCGTAGCCGCTCCTGAAAACTGCAAGGTGCGTAGTTCGCGACACGTCTTCGGTTGAGGGCGGCTGCTCCCCACTGCGTTTCTGCTATTCTTTTCGTCGTGCAACGCGCGCTTCTCTACGCAATTCTAATTTTTGTCGGGCTCTCGCCGGGAATCGCAGCGCAACAACAACAACCGGCGCCGCCCGCGCAATCCACTTCGCCCGAGCAGGCGATTCCTCAGCAAGCATCACCGCCGCAAATTTCTCCTCCGGCACCACCGCACATCGGTCCCGTAATAGTCTTGGATCCGGCACACGGGGGCACCGATACGGGCGCCAGGGGAAACGGCGTCGTCGAAAAGGACGTAGTGCTCCTTTTTGCGCGGATCGCGAAAGCGGAACTGGAGCGGCAGGGCTTTCGAGTGGTCATGACCAGGAATGACGACTCGAATCCTTCCTATGACGACCGTGCCGCGATCGCAAACGCATATCGCGACGTCGTCTTTGTGAGCTTTCACGTTTCTTCCACGGGTAAGATCGGCAGTGCGCGCGCGTATTACGACCAATTCTCGGCGCCCGCGCCGGCGACGTCCCCCGCCAACCCTGTGACGATGCCGCCGTCGGGAAAGCCGTCATCAGCGGCACCTCACGCGTCCGCGGCAAACACCTTGATTTCATGGAATGAAGCGCAGCGGCCGTTTGCCCAAACGAGCCACCACTTGGCGGATTTGCTGCAAGGCGAACTAGCGCAGCGATTTTCCGGCTCTCCCGTGGCGGCGCTACCGGCCGCTGTGCGGGGATTGCGATCGGTCGCGGGGCCGGCGATGGCTGTTGAAATCTCGAGCGTCGCGGTCTCAGATCCAAACTCTTTTGCCGCCATGGCGGAGCCGCTGGCGGCATCCATAGCGCGCAGCCTGCTGGCGTTCCATCCTGCGAATTTACCGGGATCGAAATAATGCCCCGAAATCTGAAAATCACTCTGGGGATTCTCGCAGTTGCCGTACTGATCGGATTCATCAGTTTGGGGAGCCTCGAACGCCATATGAAACGCCTTTCGCAAACGCCATCGTCCGAAGAGCGGGCGCGCCGTGATGTCCTGACGCCGCAAATTTCGACCTCCACGGATGTGCGCGTGAGCGCCAAGATATTCTGGGCTGCGGGTCCGGATAAGATTGCGCCCGTGGAAGTGGACCTGCCGCTCTCCGCAGATCCAGTGCAACGGGCAAAGCAGGTGCTGCACGAGCTGATTACCGACCCTCAAACGCCCGACCAGCGCACGCTGCCAGCCGACGCCTCGCTGCTGGCGTTCTACGTTCTGCCCGACGGCACCGCCATCGCGGATTTTTCCGACACCCTTGCCTCGGAAACTCCTTCGGGTATTTTGAGCGAGCAAATGGCCGTGAACTCGATCATGCAAACGCTCGAGAACAATGTGCCGACGCTGAAGCGCCTGAAGATTTTGATACACGGACAAGAGGTCGAAACGCTTGCAGGACACGTCGATTTAACTGGCTTCTTCGATCTTACTCCCCCCATTCCGGGAACGGCAGCCGGGACGAGCGGCGCTTCCATCGCTAACGGCACAATCGCATCCACGGCCGCATCGACGGCCGCATCCACTGCAGACGCAGCCGCGCAAGTGAAAGCCCGCACCAGCGGCGCGCAATCGCCTCGCTGAAATTTTCGGACGTCTACTTTTTGGCATAAGTTGCGCTTTCAATTCCCCCCTTTTGTTGACACTCGCCGCCGCAGTCGTCAAACTTAGTAGCGAGAAGAGTCCGAATCGTGGTTACGGGCACATTGGGAGGGAGAAGAACCTTGCGAGCTGACGGACGGGCGCACGATGATTTGCGCCCTGTGAAAATTACGCCGGACTTCATCACCAACGCCGAAGGAAGCGTGCTGATCGAAACGGGACACACACGCGTGATCGTCACCGCAACCGTGGAGGACGGCGTGCCCTCGTTCTTGAAAGGCACGGGCAAAGGCTGGGTGACCGGCGAATACGGGATGCTGCCGCGCTCGACCGAGGAGCGAACCTCGCGCGAAGCCGCCCGGGGCAAGCAATCCGGGCGCACATTGGAAATTCAGCGCATGATCGGGCGCACTCTGCGGGCCGTGACCGATTTGAAATCGCTCGGCGAGCGCACCGTGTGGCTCGACTGCGACGTGATACAGGCGGATGGCGGCACGCGCACCGCTTCCGTCACTGGAGCATTCGTCGCGCTCGCGCTGTCGCTCGAGCGAATGGTGGCTGCCGGAATGCTTCGGTCGCTTCCGCTGATTGACTCGCTCGCGGCAACAAGCGTGGGAATCGTCAACGATCAGTTGCTCCTCGATCTCGCGTACGAAGAGGACTCCCGCGCGCAAGTGGACATGAACGTTGTGATGACCGGCAGCGGACGTTTCGTCGAAGTTCAGGCGACCGCCGAAGGCCGGCCGTATACGGAACTGGAATTGTCGCAGTTGATCGAGCTAGCCTCCGGCGGCATACGCGAGATTCTCAAAGTGCAGCAATCGCTGCTGCAAATGAACTTCAGTGGCCGCGCGCGATAGAGGCGAATTCCCGGCCTCGCTGAAGCTGGTTCTCGCGTCTTCTAATCCCGGCAAGCGCCGCGAATATATTGAGCTTGCCTGGGAGCGTGACATCGAGATCGATTTCCTACCAAATTTCCACGGGCTTCCCGCTTTCGATGAGTCACTTTCCACCTTTGCGGAAAACGCGGCGGGGAAGGCTCTCCATTACAGCCGGCTCACGAATGAAGCCGTGCTGGCCGATGATTCCGGCCTGGTTGTCGCCGTGCTTGGCGGTGCGCCTGGCGTCCATTCCGCGCGGTACGCCGGGCCAAAGGCAAACGACCAGGATCGGTACAACAAACTGCTCCGTGAAATGGACGGAAGAGAAGGCCAGGACCGCCGCGCACGATTCGTTTGCGTCACGACGGTCGCGCGGGAGGGACGCGTACTGGCGGTCACGTCCGATTCGGCCGAAGGCTTGCTTCTAAAGGAACCACGAGGCACGGGAGGCTTTGGCTACGATCCCATATTCTTTCTGCCCGAAGCAGGCTGCACGTTCGCCGAAGCCACCCGCGAACAGAAGAACCGGCTGAGTCACCGGGGCAAGGCTTTTCGCAAGTCGTTGGCTCTGCTGGCTGATCCGCGGTCAGTCGAGCTGGTGTAGCGATCCTACAGCTTTTACTTGATTGCTCCAAATTCGCTTGCCCTGAGACGCTATGGAGCGTAGAAAGGGCTTTTCCTCTCGGAGGCGTCCCCAATGGCTACCGCTCAAAGTGCGCAGGACGTTCAGCCGTCTCTTTTGCAGCGATTGCAGGACGCCCGGGCGCGCACGGATGCCCTATTCGAACTGCTGCCGCCGAATTCTTTTTATCAACGGCCAATAGCGGAAAGACATCGTTTGATCTTTTATCTTGGTCATCTTGACGCATTCGACGCCAATTTGTTGAACGACGCCCTTGGGCTCCCTTCGCTGGATTCTGAATTCGACAAGCTTTTCGCGTTCGGAATCGATCCGGTTGGTGGCGAACTCCCCGCCGACGCGCCCGGCGATTGGCCGAACATCGCGCAAGTGGAGAAGTACAATCGCGAGACACGTCATCGGTTAGACCACGCGTTACAGGCGATAGAAGCAGACGAGAAACATCGGGCCGCGTTGTCCCAGGGCGAAGGCTTGGCCGGCGGAACGCTTCTTCAGGTTGCCATCGAACACCGGCTGATGCATGCGGAGACGTTGGCGTACCTGCTTCATAATCTGCCGCTCGAAAGAAAGATTCCGCAACCCCGTACGCCCGCAGATTTCACTCCCGCGCCAAAGCCGCGGCAGGTAACTATCCCGCCGGGCGTGGCGACACTCGGCCAGAGACGCGGCACGGGCCCGTTTGGCTGGGACAACGAATTCGAAGAGCAGCAGAATACAGTTCCGAGCTTTTCAATCGGGGTCTTCCCGGTAACCAATCACGAATACCTGGCGTTCGTCCGGGCCGGCGGCTACGAAGAGTCGAGCTACTGGCGGCTCGAAGACTGGGAATGGCGGCGTGCACAACGGCTGGAACACCCTCATTTCTGGGTGCCGCGATCTAGCTCTCCCGCTTCGGATCCGGACATGAGCTGGGAATACCGCACAATGTTCGGCATCGTTCCGCTGCCGCCTTCATGGCCCGTCTATGTGAGTTATGCCGAGGCTTCTGCATTTGCTCGCTGGGCCGGGAAAAAACTCCCTACCGAAGCCCAGTGGCACCGCGCTGCCTATGGAACGGCCGGAGATGGCGAGCGGATGCATCCTTGGGGAGATTTCGCCCCGGGCACGGCTCACGGGAATTTTCATCATCAACGCTGGGATGCAGCCCCGGTGAACGCGCATCCCTCGGGCGGAAGCGCTTTCGGAGTTCACGATCTTCTTGGCAATGGCTGGGAATGGACGCAAACAAGCTTTGCTCCGTTGCCTGGCTTTGAGCCACTTCCGTTCTACCGGGGCTATTCCGCGGACTTTTTTGATGGGAAACATTTTGTCCTGAAGGGCGGATCACCTCGCACGGACGCCTGCATGCTGCGGCGTTCCTTTCGCAACTGGTTTCAACCACACTATCCTTATATCTACACCACCTTCCGCTGCGTGGAGGAATAGACATGGCCATCGCGCCGCGAATGCCACTGCCGAACGTTGCACCGAAATCCCTGGAGCAGTTCGTTTCAGACTTGACGATCGGACTCAGCAATCCGGGGCAGAAAGAGTTGCCATCGAAATATCTTTACGATGAAATCGGCTCGGCTCTTTTTGACGTGATCTGCCTCCTGCCTGAATATGGACTCAGCCGCGCTGGGATGCGGCTGCTCCGGCGTTATTCCGGGGACATTGTCGAACGGTTGCCGGAAAGAGTCATGGTCGCGGAACTTGGCAGCGGAAGCGGGCAAAAGACCCGCTGGGTGCTCGAAGCTCTCGCGCGGCGGCAGCGCGTGAGTTATTACCCGATCGACATTTCCCGAAGCGCACTTTATCGCTGCGAGATGGAATTGAGCCACATGGAACTGGTTAGCATCGTCGGATTCGAGCGCGCGTACATTGAAGGATTGCGAGAAGTTGCGGCTCGGCGCCGCGAGGGCGAAGCGATGCTGGTGTTGTTTCTGGGCAGCACGATCGGTAATTTTGATCGTCCCGCCGGCGATCAGTTTCTCCGCGACGTGCGGTCGGTTCTGCGGGCTGGTGATGCGCTGCTACTGGCAACCGACCTCGAAAAACCGGTGTCGGAACTGCTGGCTGCATACGACGATGCAGCCGGCGTTACCGCCGCGTTCAACAAGAATCTCCTGGCGCGTATCAACCGTGAACTTGGCGGCGATTTCGATCTCGCTCATTTCGAGCACGTTGCTCGATGGGATGAATCCGAACGACGCGTGGAGATGCACCTCCGCTCCACAACCTGGCAATGCATTACCATCCGTGAAGCCGGCTACCGGTTCTGTCTGCGAGAAGGTGAAACGATTTGGACCGAGAGCTCGCACAAGTACGATCCGCAAGAAGTGACCGGAATGGGCGACCGAACCGGATACCGTTGCCACGGGCAATGGTTGGACACTGAGTGGCCGCTCGCACAAAGCCTGTTCTTCGCGGCCTGACGAACCCCAGGTGATGGAACGCCACAGGCTATCTGGAATGGCGCGGGGATCGCGGAATCAGCCGGGACGGTGAGCGTCGAAGGGAATCAAGGATCACGTTGCCTTCCGGAAGGGCGTGCACGTTGAGCCGTAGCTCGCCTGTGTTATATTTTCGCTCGATGACTAAAACTAAGAAGAAAATCACAAGCCGGAAAACTCGCGGTGCTGCAGCAGTTCGTTCGCCGGTGCGTCCGGCCGTTGGGCGGGGAACCGATCCGAAGCGCGTGCATGCAATCCTGCGAAAACTGGACGAAGCCTACCCTGCCGCTACCTGTGCGCTAACTCACGACGATCCATTTCAACTTCTCATCTCGACGATATTGTCCGCTCAATGCACCGACGAGCGAGTAAACCGGGTGACGTCGATTCTTTATAAGAAGTACAGGAACGCCAAGGATCTTGCTTACGCCGATCCGAATGAGATTGAGAAGGAAATTCGCCCAACCGGATTTTTTCGCAATAAGACGAAATCCATTATAGGGGCGAGCAAAAAGATCGTCGAAGGATTCAAAGGCGAAGTGCCAGCGTCGATGGCGGAATTGCTCACACTGCCAGGCGTAGCCCGCAAAACTGCGAACGTCGTGCTGGGGACCGCGTTCGGTATTGCAGCGGGAGTCGTGGTCGATACGCACGTGCAGCGGCTATCGAGGCGGCTGGATCTATCGAAGAATACCGATCCCAAGAAGATCGAACAAGATCTGATGCGGATTATTCCGCAGGACAGATGGGTGCTCCTCGCACATCAATTGATCTGGCACGGCAGGCGAGTCTGCCAAGCGCGCAAGCCGAAGTGCCTCGAGTGCAATCTCGAACGGATCTGCTACTCCAAGGACAAAACGATCTGACGTCTGCAGCGCCGCGAAAAGCCGGAAGAAAACTAAGCGCGCGGGACCTCTGATTTCTTGCTGCTCAGGGGATTCCGAACGAGGCAGCGACGCGGGAATGCCCCTCAAGCGACGCTATCTCTCCGACAGCACGATAGGCTTGATCGATCGCCTGGTCGGTGTACGCGGCCGCGACGGCATCGGAATTGGCGATGGTGATTCGTCCGAATCGCTTTCGGGCGATCTCGCAGGGTTCTTGCCCCGCAGGCCATTCGGGATCCCACAGAGGGTTGTATTCGTAAGCGTATCCGTGCGGCCAGCGATTCACGGTGATGGCATCAATATCCCGTGCCGCCTCGAATGCTCCCGTGGCGAGAACGCGCTGAAGCTGATCGCGGATATTTCGTTCAAAGGTTTCGAAGGAAGTGGTGAGCAAATCGTAGCGGCCAGCTCGCTGTTGATCTCTCGCCGGCAGCCCCGGCTGGCAGGGTGTCCGCAGCAGGCGCAACAGCATCGGATCGTCAGGCTTTTTCGGGCATTCATATGCTCCGATGCTTACCGGGAGATCGAGGCCAACGGATGAATGGTACATTCCGGGTGTGGCGATGCGCTGCACACCGAGCTTCGCAAAGGAATTCCAATTCCGAATGGCTACGACCGTGTAAACCAGCGGCACCTTCGCGCCGTATTTCAGCGCTTCCTTTTGTTTGTCGGGCAGTTCAGGACACAGATACGGAATGACCATGTTCCAGCACGCCATCACGACGGCTTTGCCGAGCACCGCGGCAACCTGCTTCTGCGGCGTCGAATAGGTGACCTCGACTTCCTGCGCTGATGCGACATCGCCGACATGGCGAACGCGAACGACCGTGCTGTTCACGCGAATTTTCACCGGCGAATTGCTGTTATCGAGTTTGCTGTAATCGGCTTTCGCGGCGACGATATCGTCTGCTGTTTGCCCTGGAATCGCTCCGGGTATGAGGGAACGTACGAGTATTCGTGCGATCGATGCGTTGCCGTCCGGAAAGTGAAAAAAGTATTCGTCTTTTCGCGGTGTCACGGCCCCGAGCGCGGTAAAACTCAAGCGTCCGCCGGTTGGAACGCGGTCCAGACCCATTCCCTGAAAACCTGGGAATCCAATAGCCCAGCAATCGAGCGCGGGAACACCATCGATGCCGATTCCATACAGACCGTGAGTATCCGTTTGATAGAACGGGATCACATCAGCATGAGCTTTCACGACATTCAGTAAAAAGTCCCTGTAACTCATCCGCGACAGCCGGTCTTTTTTCTCGCTTTGCAGAACGCCTGGCATGAAATCAACTTTCGCAGTTTCAATTCGCGCGATATCGCGCCGGACTTGTTCCGAGAGCGGGGTCTTCTCGAGGAAGGCCACCCACGCTTCTTCGCCCGCTTCGCTCCGGCGACCCGGCTCTCCGACCACCAATCTTTCTACTCCAAATGTTTCCTTATTGAAGAAAACAGCCTCTTTGAGGTCGTGGTAAGCCCGCCGGTCCATGCCCTTCGCTTCGAGCGCCGGAGGATCGATCCCGAGTTCAGTGAGCAAACCCCGCGCTTGCTTGCTGTACGGAAATGGCGACTCGATCGCGAATGTCCCGCCATTCGCGAGTAACGTGCGTCCGCTTACGCTGAACTCGTTGCGCTTGGCGTGCCCACCAAAATCATCGTGGTTGTCGAGGACTAGAATGCGCGCGCCGTTTCCCGCAATCTTGCGGTAAAAATACGCCGCCGCGAGCCCGCTGATCCCGCCACCTACAACGACTAGATCGTACGTTTCCCCCGTGTTGGACGGCGGGCCCGCCTGCGCCAAGAAATTCCCATCGCGCACGGCATGCGCGACCTCAAACGAGCCGGGATGGCTGCCGCGCATCCCTGTGAGCGCTGGCGGATAGTAGCCAGGTGCATCCTGCGCCAATCGATCGGCAGCTTCGGCAGTCCATTCAAGCCCGGGAACCAGGCCGCCGGCTAGCGCGCCGCCAACGCCTACCGCAACGCCATTCAAAAAGTCGCGGCGAGTGATGGGACAGCGCATCCCCAACTCCCGATCGCGAGCGGCATTTTCATCATTGCCCTTCATAACCGTCAGTCCTTCCGCGAACCGCTGGCTAGGTCGTGAGCAACTCATTCACCGCGCGAAATGCTTCATTGATCGCCACATCCGTGTACGCTGTTGCTCCGGAATCCGTGTTCGCAATGGTGATCCGCCCGAACTGCTTCCTTCCGATCACGTTCGGTCGCTCTGCCTCCGGCCACTCCGGATCGAAGAGCGGGTTGTACTCGTAGCCGTATCCGTGAGGCCAGCGGTTGACGGTGATCGCTTCGATGTCGCGCGCGGGGTCGAAGCCGCCTTCGCCGAGAGTGCGCTGAAGCTGGTCGCGCACGTTGCGTTCGAATGTCTCGAACGTCGTCGCTAGGATTTCGTAGCGTCCGGCGATTTGCTGATCGCGCGCGCTTAAGCCGGGCTTGCAAGGCGTCCTGCTAAGGTGCAGGAGGATTGGTTCCTCGGGGTTTGGCGAGCTCGCGTAGCTTCCCATCTTCACCGGCCAATTCAGATTGACGCTGGTCCAATATGCTCCTGGTGCATAAATCCGTTGTACGGCCAGCTTTTGAAACGACGTCCAGTTCCGTATGCCGACGCTCGTATAAATCAGCGGAACCTTCACGAGATAGTGCAACGCTTGTTTCTGTTTGTCCGGCAAGTCAGGACACAAATACGGGATCACCATGTTCCAGCAGGCTAGGATGCAACCTCGGGCGCGGACCGTGAAGACCCGTTTGCCCGTGGCATATGCGACCTCGACCTCGCGAGAGGAAGACGGGCTGCCGGCATTTCGCGCCCGAACTACGGTACTGTTGAGCCGAATCCGAATGGGAGAATCGTCGCGGTCAAGACGGCTGTAGTCTACTTGCGCGGTCACAACGTCCTCCGCGTTCGTCCCCGGGACCGCTTCTGGAATCAGATCGCGCACAAGCAACCGCGCGATCGACGCATTCCCATCCGGAAAATGGAAACGATAGGATCCACCGTTCGCGTAGCCGGCAGCGGTATAGCTCATCCGCGGCGCGGCGCCAGGCTCGAGTTTCATTCCCTGAAAACCGGGAAGGCCGAGCGCCCAGCAATCGAGGGCCGGTTCCGCATCAATTCCCACCCCCCATTCGCCATTCGTCCGGGTTTGATAAACGAGAATCACATCGGGATGGACCTTCGCAACATTCAACAGAAAATCCTTGTAGCTCATTCGCGAAAGACGGTCTTTTTTTTGAGCGGATGTCAGCCCGGACATGTAGTCGATTTTGGCTTCCTCAATGCGCGCAACATCGCGTTGCACCTCCGCAGAAAGCGGAGTCTTGGCGAGAAATTTCGTCCAGGACATTGATTCGCCGGAGTCTCCATCATCTAATTCCGTCTCGTCGCCACGCGAGCCGCCGGGAACCCCTGCGACCAGTCGATCAACACCAAAAGTTTCCTTGTCGAAGAAAATTCCTTCCTGCAATCCGAGCGCCCGATAGAGTTTGCGATTGTCGTATTTCCTTTCGAACGCATCCGGATCGATGCCGAGCATGCGAATCAGACCGTCCGCTTCTCGGCTGTACGGCGTGGGGCTATCGATGCCGAGAGTTCCGCCATTGAGAAGTTCCAGCCGCCCACCCAGATGAAACTCGTTGCGCTTGGCGTGCCCTCCGAAATCGTCGTGATTCTCGAGAATCAGGATGCGCGCCGATTTTCCAGCACGCTCGCGGAAGAAATGAGCCGCTGCAAGCCCGCTGATCCCGCCGCCCACAACGACCAAATCGTAGATTTCTCCGGTGTCGATGGGTGCGCCTGCTTTCTGCCAAAACGTTCCGTCACGCAGGCTATGGGCAATTTCGAACGAACCCGGGTGGCTCCCGCGCATTCCCGTCAACACGGGAGGATCGTAGCCAGCGCGGTTTTGGGACTCCGGAATCTGCCCCAAGCTCGACATTCCGACGCTGGGAATCATGGCAGCCCCGATCAGTATCGCGGCACCATTCATGAAATCCCGCCGAGAGATGGGACGATCCATTCCGAGTTCGCTATCGCGCGCGCTAAAGCTCATCCTCGTCCTCTTGAGCGAACCCTGCAACCGCGTTCGACGGTTCCCGTCCACAATAAGGGTCGCGCAACCCTACTAGAAGTCCGCAAGGTTATAAAACGCCTATGAGACTGTCAAGCGGGAAACGAGGACCAGGAATGCGCAGGCCGGCTCGCGAAGCGCTGGCGCGGCTGCGGGGCCGTTCGCGGCAAGAACGTTTGCTAACTGCCCGAAGAGGAGAGTTGCGGCCGATCCTAGCAAGAACCGAAGCCGGAATCCTCAAGCTATCAGTAATTCAAATTAAAATTCAGCAGGTGCCAGTGGAAGAGAAACCAGAAAAATCCCACACATCCGATAGCGAAGAGCGTGTTCCAAATCTTGTACCAGACCCACTGCCGGCCATCACCCCATGATTTCACGGCAGTGTAAATCGCGATTAGCGCACCGACGCCGCTCACGACACCAACAACTTGCAGCAAATGCAGCCAGAGGTCGCCCTGCTGGCCGAGGCCGCCCGGCTTGCCCAATCCGCTCGCCAGCAGGGCTAAGCCCACCACAAAAACAATATCCACGATACAAACCACGTGGGCCAGCGTGCGCACCCGCCGTGCTTGCGGGACAAGGGTAAGTTGCTGTCCGTAGTGTTTACGGAACATCGCTCCAATAGGCCACAACAGCAATGTCAGCACGATAATGCCAAGACTAAGTCCCAGGATGAAGTAATTCACGCCCTTCTTGTCGAGCGGATTGTTCACCTTCTGAAAAATCATGAATGGATAATCGATGTATGCGATCCGGCGGCCGGTCGCGTCCTTTTCAAACGCGATTTTCGATTGCCCATCGACGGCGCGGAACAGGAACGGGCCGATCTCGCGGAAGTGAATAGGTTGCCCGTTCAATCCTTTCAAATCATCACTGTAGATGGTGTTGTCTTTCGTCTCGGCCGCAAACTTCGCTTCGCCCAGCATGCTCGTAGCCGCGAGGATGTTGGTTTCGAGTCGCCGGCTGGACATATACGCGCCCGCAACGGTGCGTGCATCTTTGGCGGCAGTCGATAGGGCCGGTGGGTCCGGAAGCTTGTAGGGAAAGTATCGGTCCATAAACTTATCGAACAGAACCGAGCGCGGGCTGCCTTCACCGCGTCCCAGGCTGTTGTAGGACACAAAAAGACCCACATTGGAATCCAGTATCAGGTGCAGGTCGCTGTGGAAATACTGCGTGTCGCCGCCATGCCCAATGATGCGGTGGCCATTGCGCGATTCTTCGTAAAACCCAAGCGCCATCGCGGGCATCGAGGAGGGCCAACCCCGCTGCCGCGCGTGCATCTCCTCGGCTGTTTCCGGCTTTAGAATCTGTGCGCCGTCGTATCGTCCGCCTTGCAGATGCGCGATCATGAGGTGGGTCATGTCCACGGCCGACGCGGATAGCGCCCCCGCAGGCGCCACTTCGACAAATTCAAAGGGCTTTGCGCCCTGCGAGGCCAGCATGTACCCGCTGGACATGAATGGCTTCAACGAATCGGGCAATGGCTGGCGAAACGTCGCGTGAGTCATCTCCAAGGGCTTGAAAATGTGTTCTTCCACGTATTGTTCGTACGGCTCTCCCGAAACGCGCTGCACGATGTACCCGGCGATGTCGGTGGCATAGTTCGAATACGCGGGCACTTCTCCGGGCGCGAAAATGCGCGCCGGCATGTGCGAAGGGAGATATTCCCCTATCGGCTGCAAGTCCTTAGCCGAGCCCACGAACAAATCCTTGATGGTCTCCGAGAATCCGCTGCGATGAGTCATGATGTCGCGCAGAGTGATCGGTTCGCCAAACGCCGGCGGTATCTTGAAATCCAGATATTGATTCACGTCGGTGTCGAGATTCAGTTTTCCTTCCTCGACAAGCTGCATCACCGAAGTCCAGGTGAATAATTTTGAGATCGAGCCGGGCCTGAAAAGCGTCGTCTCGGGCGATATCGGCGTCTTCTTAGCCACGTCCGCGTAGCCGTAGCCCTTCGCGAACAGAAGGTTCCCATCCTTCACAACAGCTACTACGGCGCCGGCAATGTCGTTGCGTTCAATTTGCGACGGCATCATGCCATCGAGAAAGGCTTCCAGGTCCGTCGCGGTCAGTTCGTGCGTGGATGGCGTCGACGGGCTAGCACTGCCCACCACCGGCACTGGCGCGGCGTTCTTGACCGCTGGTTTAGCGGACGATTTTGTCTCGGGTCCCTGCCCGACCACCGACCCCAAACCAAGAGCAGCCGGCTGGCTCCATGCAAGAATTGCCAGGAGGCAGCAAGCGAGCGCGAACATCGCGGTGCGCCTTACGAACGGCGAAGCCTTGATGCCAAGTGTAACCACGTCTCACCTCCCTATCGCTCTATCTCTGTATCGCCACGCAGAGCGGTGGATTCCAACGGTCTTTCACTGCGCCTTGTAATAGTCCGGAAAGGGCGGAACTGTCGGCTTCGGCGAAGGATGCTCCTTCAGATCTTCGAGAAGCACCTGCACGGCTTTCTCGAGTTGCGGGTCCCGTCCTTCTCGCCATGCCTTTGGATCCATCTCAACTTCGATATCCGGCGCTACGCCTTCGTTCTCAATTCCCCAATGGCCTTCGGTGGTGAAGAACGCAAGACTCGGCGCGGTCACACTTCCCCCGTCGATAAGGGTTGGGTATCCGGTGATCCCGACTTCTCCTCCCCAGGTCCGTTCACCAATCAGCGGCCCAAGCCCAACGTGATGAAAAAACCAGGGAATCAGGTCGCCGCCGGAGCCGGCATACTGGTTGATGAGCATGGCCTTTGGCCCGAAAATTCCGACGCCCGGCTCGCTCATAACCTGACCATCGGGCGTGTACCAGTAATTCCAAAGCTTCCGCTGTAGATAGTTGATGATGTAATCGGCTGCCTGGCCGCCGCTATTGAAGCGGTCGTCGACGATCACGCCTTCCTTGCCGGACTGCGCAAAATAGTAGCGATTGAACGAAGTGAACCCGCCTGTCGCAGTGTCGGGCAGATACACATAGGCGAGCCGGCCAGCGCTTAATTCACCAGTTTTACGCACGTTCCCCGCAACCCAATCGCGATGCCGGAGCAGAATTTCGCTTGCGATTGGAACCACGACGATATCGCGCGAGCCTGAACCATCAGGATTCGGACCCACCTTCACGGTAATCTGTTTGTCAGCGGTATTCAGGAAGAAACTATAAATGTTGTCGCTCGACCGGAGATCGCGGCCGTTGACGGCAAGCAGATACTCGCCTGTTTTCACTTCGGCGCCCGGTTCCGTGAGTGGCGCCCGCAACCCGGGATTCCAGTTTTCGCCGCTATAGACTTTGGCGAAACGGTAGCGGCCATCCTCTATGGTGTAATCCGCGCCTAGCAGTCCCACCGTAACCGGCGTGACCTTTGGAATATCGCCACCTTCGACGAATGTGTGGCCCGTTGAGAGCTTTCCCAGCATTTCCTCGAAGAGGTAATTCAGATCCGCGCGTGACACGATTCCGGAAAGATAGGCGGCGTACTTCTCCTCCGCTGCCGCCAGATTCACACCGTCGTAATTTTTCGCATAGAAGAATTCGCGTTCGATGCGCCAGACTTCGTGATACATCTGCTTCCATTCGTCGCGCGGATGCACGGACACTTCCATCGAATCCATGTCCAGAAGTCCTTCGCCCGGTTTCAGGGGTTGAGCGGTGGAAGCGATGCCCCATTTCTCGCCTTGCTGGAAAAGATATTTCTCGCCGTTGAACGACAGGCGGAAATCATTGATTCCCGAAGCGATCGGCGCTGCTTTGCGATCCGCAAGTGTGAATTTGAGCAGAGTGACAGGACCGCTTCCCCCCAGTCCTGCAGCTCCGGGAGCTCCCTGCTCGATGAACATTTCACCTTCTTTACCGGTTGCGAGTCCCGTGTAATTGGCCGGAGGAAGCGGCAGCGAAAGGGTGCGCTGGCCGATGCCCTCGAAATCAATTTGCACTCCGTTCGACCCGGCTTCAGCAGCTTTGCTTTTCTGCTCTTTGTCTTTCTCCTCGTCCCCGGCAGCCTCGGATTTTGCGGTTGCACTTGCCGACGCAACTTTTTCTTCATCGCTTTCCGGCTTCAGCGGAGAGGGCACGCCTTTTCGCAGCACGATCAGATATACGCTGCGCGTAACGGTGCGGCCGTCGCTCGACATATCGAGCGGACTTTCGGTCGGCCCGGAATTGGTGCTGGCGGTGAAATACAGGTACTTGCCACCCTTGTCGAATGCCGCGTATTCCGCATCGCTCAATCCGTCAGTGATTTGAGTCGATTTTCGCGAATCGAGCGAATATACAAAGACAGCGCGCATATGATTCCCGAGAAGCTTCGTATACGTAATCCAGCGACTATCGGGCGACCAAGCTGGATTCATCGATTGCCCGAACGAGAAATAGGTATCCGTATCGATTTTTACCGGGGTTGGGTTGTTCAGATCAACGTACCAAACGTTTAGCCGCTTGTCGGTGTATGCGATCTTGCGGCTATCGGGCGACCATACGGGGTGGAAAAAAAATGATGGCGGATCGCCGAGTCCGATCACCCGCGCGCCACCTATGCCGTCCTGATTCTTAATGTGCAACGCGTATTCCCCGGAAGCGTCCGAAAAGTAAGCGATGGATTTGCCATCGGGCGACCAAGCGGGCGACCGATCGGCAACGCGGGGAGAATTCGTGATGTTGCGAACGCTGCCTTTTTCAGAAGGCACCGTGAGGATTTCGCCATGCGCTTCGAAAACCGCGCGCGCGCCGGTGGGAGAAAGACCTGCGTCTAAAACGTGGTCGGCCACTTTTTCGAAGTGCGTGCGGACTTCCGGAAAATCGCCCCGGATGCTTACGTGAACTTCGCGTTCGCTGCCACTCGCGAAGTCCAAAAGATGAAGAGATCCAAATTGTTCGTAAACGATGCCGCCCGGTCCAGCGGACGCGGACATGATATCCATGCCGTGATTTTCGAGAACTCGCAAGACTTTCTTGCTGGCCGTATCGTACGCGTAGAGCGTGATGGGCTCGGTACGCGCGGAAAGAAAGTAAATCTTATTGCCGACCCACATCGGATTGAAATCGCTCGAATTTTCGTGCGGCACTTTCACGACTTCCGAGTCCGCCAGATTCGCAATCCAGACCTGCGGCGCCAAACCTCCGTGATAGTGAGCCCAAAAGGCGTGAATCAGCGGCTCGCCCACGAAAAATATTTCGCGCGGCAAGGGAGTATAAGCGATGTGCGAGCCGTCCGCCGAGTACGAGCCCTGGTAGCCCATGGGCAGCGGAACTTCGCGCGCGGAGCCGCCATTCACGGAAATCGTGAAGAGCTGCTCGAAACGCGGCGTATAGCTTCGAATCGAGGAGCGGAAAAGAACATTGCTGCCGTCGGGAGTCCAGCCCTCGGCTGTGTCGGGACCAGGCCCGTACGTCAACTGGCGCGGCTCGCCGCCATCCGCGGGGATCACGTAGACGTTGAAATTGCCGCCATACTGCGCCGTGAATGCGATCCATTTCCCGTCCGGCGAGAAGTGCGGATTCGACTTCTGCCCCGGACCGGTAGTGAGTTGCAGCGCCGCGCCGCCATCCCGGCTGACGCTCCAGAGTTCGCCTCCGTACGCAAAAACTATATGCGAGGTGTTCAGCGTCGGATCCTGCATCAGCAGCGGCTTGTCATTCTGGCCGAAAACCACCGTGCATGCGAACAGGACAACTGCCAGGATTCCAAATATCTTTTTCATTTCGTCCTCGGGATTTCTTATTATCGATTGCCAGTTCGTGCAAAATCGAGGCCGGCTGCGGCGCACTTTGTGACACAATTATCGCGATAGAGCCAGCCACAGCATGTTACTTTGTGGACGCTGGTGCGGAGCGCTTGAACTCAATGCCATCCACAGTGAACCGATCCACGTTTCCATCGCCGTCGAGGCAAAACGTAAGCCGGGTTTTATCGCCAAAATTCACAACAAACGTGTCGTATTGAAAATGGTCGAGATCCGTGTTAATCGAATGGAAGTGGAGCATAAGTTTCCCGTCCTGCAGAGCGATCTGAGCATCGCCGTACGCCGGGCTTCGGTACGTTCCGGCGTACGCGGATAGGTCGCGAGACGGATGCGTCCCCGGCGCGCGCTTCGCCTGCCACGCTTCGCCGGCTTTTTCTTCGGCGGTTAAAGCCGCATCAATTTTCTTGAAACGTGCGCTCCATCCGGCGTCCGGTAGGTGCAGCAACTGGTCTGCAATTTCATTGCTCAGGACCTGCCTGTACAAGCTGGTCATATTGATAACAACAAAGTATCCGGTGTGAATCTCTGGAATCAGAACCACCATGGTAGCAAACCCGTCGATATCGCCGGCGTGAAGGATGAGTTGGTGGCCGCGATAATCCTGCACGAACCAGCCGAGTCCGTAGTTCAGTTGCATCGAATCGGGAAAAAATATTTGGGGAATCTCGCCGTCTGGGGGAATCACCATCTGCGGGATATGCATCTCATGCATGTTTTTTCCCGAGATCAGCCGCTTGCCATCGTAGGTGCCATCGCCCAGTTGGAACGTGATCCACTTGGCCATGTCCCGCGCGTTGGAATTGATGGAACCGGCCGGCCCGGCGTTGTCGATGTTGTGCCACGGGACAGCCTTCACCGAACCGTCGGGATTCTGCTCGTGCGGTGCGGCGTAGTCGGATGATTTTTGCGCTGTGGTAGCGCTAGTATCTGATTCGGTCATGCCGAGTGGCTGAAAAATCCGCGACTGAACAAAATCATCCCACGTGCTGTGCGTTACTTGCCCCACTGCGTACCCGGCGGCAACATACATCACGTTTTGGTATTGAAACTTGGCGCGAAATCCGGCGGTTGGTTTGACGTATGCAACGTGCCGAATCAATTCTTCGCGCGATGCCTGCGGATAGACGTACCAAAGCAGATCGGTTCCCGGCACGCCGGTACGATGGGTCAGCAGGTCGCGAATTGTGACGTTTTCATCGGCCAACGGATCGTAAAGATGAAAGAACGGAATATAGTCGTCCACCTTTCCATCCCACTGCATCTTCCCTTCGTCCACAAGCATGGCGATAGCTGCGGAAGTGAACGCCTTCGTGCACGAACCAATATCGAAAAGCGTGTCCGGGGTGACCGGCTGGTTGGTGCGGATGTCGCGAACCCCAAAGCCCTTTGCGTAGACCACGGAGCCATCGCGCACAATTGCCACCGACGCGCCCGGCACCTTCCAGTCCTTCATCGACGAATTGATGTACTGGTCGAGCGCGGACCAGTCGGATTTTTCCTGCGCGACGCAAACGGTTGCAGACACGATTATCGCAGCCAGCAGCAGCACTACCTGAATGAGACGCGCCCAATTCTTCATGACTGCTCCAATCCTCACAATATTTCGTTTCAACGGCAATTTCGCGGCCTCAATGCAGCGTCGCAATAAGGTTTCAAGCTCACACCTTAATTCGCGCCGAAAGCATAACTTCCTCGCGCCGGCTGGTGCATGAATCCAAACGCCCAACGTTGACTTCGTAACCGATACCCGGAGAGATCGGCGCGGAGATCGTGCCTCGCGAACTGACGGTGATTGGCGGATCGATGATGTCCTCTTCCCAGTAGCGGCCTGAGGCGGAGACATCGCCGGGAAGCGTGAATCCGGCCAGCGTCGACAGTGCAATATTGTGCGCGCGGCCAATGCCGGTCTCCAGCATCCCGCCGCACCAAACCGGGATAGCGGCCTCGCGCGCCAGCTTTTCGATTTGTTTGGCTTCCGAGAAACCGCCCACACGCCCGAGTTTGATGTTGATGATTCGGCAGGCGCCGAGTTCGAGAGCATGGCGCGCATCGGCGGCGCAAGTGATCGATTCGTCGAGACACAGCGGCGTCTTGAGCTGCTTTTGCAATTTTGCGTGGTCCACCAGATCGCCCGGTGCGAGTGGCTGCTCGATCATTAAAAGGTTGTAGCCATCGAGTTCCTTCATGGTCGAAAGATCGTGGTCGAGGGAATAGGCAGCATTCGCATCCACAG
Source organism: Candidatus Acidiferrales bacterium (assembly GCA_025451835.1). Classification (GTDB taxonomy): domain Bacteria; phylum Acidobacteriota; class Terriglobia; order Acidiferrales; family UBA7541; genus Palsa-295. Next base: position 35,386 of record JANWJR010000017.1, read on the forward strand.
AAAACAAAATGTCCGGATACTTGGCTCGCACCGCCGCGGCAAGCTTTACGTCAAGTCCCGGCTTGATTTTTATTTTGATCCGCTGATATCCGCTCTCGACCTCACGCGCAACTGCGTCCAGCAGAGCCTCGATGCTCGGCTGAATGCCGATCGATACACCGCACATGATCTTCGTTCGTTCGCCGCCGATATGCTTCCAGAGCGGCACACCTGCGAGTTTGGCTTCCAAATCCCAGATCGCCGCTTCGATGGCGCCCTTCGCCATCCGGTTTCCGCGAATCGGCGCGAGCCGGCCGTTCACCTCGGCGGCCCCGCTGACATTGGACGATGCTAGCAACGGAACGATGTGCTTCGCGATGATGATCCAGGCAGTGCTAACAGTTTCTGCGTTGAAATATGGGTCTTCCATGGCCACGCATTCACCATGGCCGGCGGCGCCATCGCTATTCGTGACTTTTACGATCAGAACCCGGCGAGCCGTGGTGCGCCCGAAACTGGTCTCAAACGCATGCTTCAGCGGCAGACGTAATTCCCGAAGTTCCAGGCATTCCAGTTGAAGTGACGACACGGCTACCTTTCTTCCAATTCTGCGACATTCGTCCGGCTCTGGGGACGGCGTACGCTACGCCGCGCTGCGACTGCGTCATGCCCGCCGTTTCCAACGAGGCTGCGATGAGGCAGAAACATCCACGCGGACATCATCATTACGGTCCAGCTAGAAATTAAGTTTCAGCGCCAACTGAATGACTCGCGGCGCGACGATGGTGCTATTGATCACGCCAAAAGTCGGGGAACCGAATAGCGTGGCGGGTTCACCGAACTGGGTGTGGTTGAATAGATTAAAGAACTCCGCGCGAAACTCGAGATTTTTGCTTTCGTTCGATCCCAACGCGGTCCGCTTGAGTAGCGAAAAATCGAAGTTCACCTGCCCCGGACCCGAAGCGAGACCCGGACGAGCGTTTCCGAATGCCGTGCCTCCGTCAGATGTGATCACGGGAGGAGTCGTGAAACACTTGCTGTTGAAATAATTACTCAGC
>JANWJR010000018.1 GCA_025451835.1 Candidatus Acidiferrales bacterium
AGGAAATGCCAGGAAAATCGAGTCGCCCTGACCAACGTCGAGCACCGTTACTTCGAGCTTTCCGCGCGCGAGGCGCGGCGCAAAGGGGTAGGCGGCCACCACGATCGTCAGCGCCGCGAGTAGAACCCCGGCCGCTATCTCGGCAGGATGGATCGGCGGCGGCAAATTCCGGCGCGCGGCTCGGTCCGTGCGTTGTATAGCGGTTCTGCGAGCTGCAACGGCAAGACAAACGAACATTGCAAAAAAAGCCACGAGGACCCAGACGGGCGGTCCCGGGATTCGATACGACATTCGAGGCAAATGGGCGAACCATCGAACACTTGCAAGCAGCCACGCCGCACAGATTCCCAACACGCGCGCGGCTATACTCGCGAGCCGCATGGATAGGAAGCTTGCACCGAGCGTCAAGAAGCCGATCGGCACGATCAGGCCGGTTAAGATCACGGCAGGGATGTTACTCAGCGGACCGGAGAGGCTCACTCGATGAAAATCCTGGGCGAGCAGAGGCAGCATTCCCCATTGAATCACGGCGGAAAGCAATACCACTTCCCAAAGGCGCAAGCCCGCGCGGATTGGCATCGCGAGCAGCCCTTCAGCATGCGGCGCTAATTTTGTTGGAAGTTTTCCGGCAAGCCAGCCCGAAGCGGCGCGCAGTTCGATTCTGGATTGAATGACGCGCGGCGAGTGCGCGCCGTCGCGCGTCACGTCGCCAAGATGCCGCAATCCCGCGCGGTAAGGCGCGCTCGATCGATCGATCCATGGCAGCGCAAGTCCTGCAATGACTCCTGCGGCTACAAATGAGAGCTCGAAACTGGAATCCGCGAGCGCCGATGGTTTCCAGACAAGAATCACCAGCGCCGCCAGCGCAATGGTGTTCAACAATTCAACGCGGCGGAACAGGGGCCGGGCGCATAAGTAGAGCGCTGCCATCAAAGCGGCCCGCAGAATAGGCGGCCGGTCCTGAACGATTCCGAGATAGGCGGCGAGTCCGAGGAGCGTCACTAGGATCGAAAGACCCATGGGAAGGCGAAGGCGGCGGCAAAGCCACAGCAAAAAAACAACCAGCGCGCCGACGTGCAAACCGGCAATGACCAGCACGTGATAGGCGCCTGTTTTTTGAAATGCAGTAACGACGGTGGAATCGACGAAACTTCGGTCGCCCAGCAGCATCGCTCGCAGAACAGCCGCGCGTTCAGGCTGGCCGGCAAAGAGTTCGTCGATTCGATCCAGAAGAACGCTACGTGCATGAGCCAGTCGTTGAGTGATTGTTGCATTCGGCCGGTCGATGACACGAAGCAAGGCTGTGTCACGCAACGTGCCGATCAAATCGATGTTCTGTCGGGCGAGGAATCCTCGAAGGTCGAACGCGCCGGGATCCAAGAAATTGCGCGGCGGTTTGGCATGCACCAGCGCTTCGACGCGATCCCCGGCATGCATCGCCAGCGCGGACCGATCGCTTGGAGAAGAATGTTTTGAGTCGAGGTACAGGTTGACGCGCAGGCCGCCGCTTGCGGACATCGTGCGGCCGGCGCTTTCCACTTGCTCGATCTCGATCTCGAACCGCTGTCCCCACGGCAGCGTCATGGGATCTTCACGCAAGCGGCCTCGCCATCGCAAAGGCTGGGTGGTATCAATACTCCCGGCGGCAATCAGCCGCGTGACGTGATTGACGGGGATCGCTCCGCGCTCGACCGCAGCGGCCAAACCTCCCAGCAAAACCCATGCGGCCAGGACTGCCACCCACGCCGCGACTACATGCATCCGCCACAGGAGAGCGGCGGCCGCGAGCATTGTGAAACATGCGAGCGCGAGCCACAGCGGCAATGAAGCGGCAGACCAAAGGCGGGCGACCGCGATACCGGCGGCAAAGGCCATTGCGATCCACAGCGCCGGGAGTTTCATTTGCGTTGCAGGCGAACGACAGTTTCCATGTGAAACGTTTGGGGAAAAAGATCGAAAAGATGAACCCCGCTTATCTCGTAGCCGGCTTCTCTCAGGGCTGCCAAGTCGCGCGCCAGCGTCGGCGGCTCGCACGAGACGTAGGTGATCCGGGCAGCGCCGACCTTAGCAAGGAGTGCGACCGTACCCGGCATCATCCCGGCTCGCGGAGGGTCAAGTACGACCAACTGGGGCCTCTCTTTGTATCTCTCGAGGAATCGCGCAACGTCGGCGGTGCGTATCTCGATGGCGGCATTGCCGCGGGCGTTTACTTCGAGATCGCGGGTTGCGGCTGGATTCGATTCGACTGCAACAACGCGACCGAATTTTGCGGCGAGAGGAACTGAAAACAATCCGACACCTGCAAACAGGTCGAGCGCAAGACGCCCGCCGGGATCGCGGTCCACGGCCTCGCGCATCAATTCAGCGCAAAGAAAGCGGTTTACCTGGAAAAACGAGAAGTGCCCGACGCGATACTTCGCATCTCCCACGTTGTAATCGAGAAATCCAGGCCCGAACAACTCCATGCGGTCACGTCCGGGATCATGAAACACGGTGCTCTCGAGCCCCGGCATGATCTTCCGAAACGTCTCCGCCAGTTCCGCCGCGCGGGAAGGAAATCCCGCGAACGTCGCTGTGAGGAGAAGCCTTGCATTGGAGCCGTCGGCTTCCTCCGCCGTGAAAGCTTCGATTTCGCGAAGCCCGCGCGGGAGCGTGCCTGCGGCGAGCGACGCGCGAAGCGAAAGCAGAGCGGTTAACAAAGACGGGGCAAGAATCGCGCAATCTTCCACCGCGCAAAGCGCCGTCGAATTCGCGCGAAAATAACCAATCGCCAATTTGGCGTCATCAACGCTATCGCCGGGCGCAGCGTCCGCGTTCCGGGCTCGAATTGGGCGCACTTTCCATTGCGCGCGATTTCGATAGGCCCATTCCGGAGAGGCGTGTGTCGCAATGTCACCCGTCCATTCGATTCGCCCGATGCGGCGCAATGTTTCGCGCAGAATGTCCGCCTTGTAGGCGAGCTGCCTTTCATAAGGCACGTGCTGGTAATTGCATCCGCCGCATGTGCCGAAATGCGGGCATCGCGGCTCGATTCTGCCGGGGGAGGCCTCGAGGACGCCAGTTAGCTGCGCACGCACGAATTTTTTCTTTTGCTCCACCGGCTCGGCGGATACCCTCTCCGCCGGAAGGACAAACGGCACGAAAATGGTCGCGCCTTCGTGGTGCGCCAGGCCGTCGCCGCCGTAAATCAGTTTTTCGATGGTTACTTCCATTGGGTTGTCACGCAGCGTTCCTTACTCGCGTCCGTAGGTTACTCGCGAGTGATTTTATTCACAAGGTATCTGGCAGGCTGTTGAAAGCGCCGCGTCATTCTGAGAGCTCGGCCTTGAGCTAGGTCAAATAAAACAGGCTCAGGCGAGGCACCTCGAAGAATTCGAGGAGCCGCTTCTGGGTGTACTGGCGTTCGAGCTGCGCCAATTGTTCTCCCGTCATTTTGCGGCGGTATGGCGCGAGCGAGCGATCCATTTCGCGGCGAATCGAAAGCGCTGTTTCCTCGTCAGCGTCGGAAGCGATGGCTGCTGTCAGCTTTTCCTCGAGCACAGTCAGCCGCCGTTCGAGATCTTCGAGATCGAGAGCGCCCGGTGCGTCGATGAGGGGCAGCGCTTCATTGATGCGCTTCGCGATATCTTCCAACCGAGTTGCAAGCGCCGGACGAATTGGCCGCTGTTTTTCGGCTGCGGCGCGCAAGCGTGCGGCGTTGCGTTCAAAATATCGTCGTACTTCATCGCGTGAAAAGGTCGCGGACTCGGAGCGCGAGTGCTGGACTTCCGGACCCGAACCGGCTGCCGCTTCCTGGGCTTCGGCGGCGGCGTCAAGGACCGCGTCGACGCAATATGCGAGGCTCTTCAATTGCCGGCCGCCGGCAGCGCGACGCGAACGTCCCCAGCTTTCGAACGCGCGGTCGATGCCTTTCAGTACTGCTGGCACGGGAATCCCGGCCTTCTGCCAAGTTTCAACGATGGCCCAATCGAGCGGCGAGACGAGCAGGTGCGCGCCGCGCTTGCGCCAGAAATATTCCTCGATCTCGGTGAAATAATTGAAGTAGTTGAAGGCTTCCATGAAAGCGCAAACGGAAAGAGTCAAGTTCTGGCGCGCACAGTTATGGGCCGTGTGGCTGTCTCACAAATGCCGATTGCCGACCAACGGCTTTCCTCGGGGCTAAAGCCCGGCGTTTGCCGAGGCCTGTACGTCGGAGCTGAAGCTCCGACCCCTGAACTGCATCTATGAGATGACGATGTCTCATAATCGATTGAGTGCCGAAACGCCGACTCCCTAAAGCCGTGTGACGAACTCCAGACTCAAGACACCGCGACCTCGATCGACGCCTACATTCGTTCCGTTCGCACGCGTGTCGGCGCGGGCGCTTTTTTTGCAATGGCGCCATCTTTTGCGCCAGAATGATTTCGCTCCCAGATGATTCTCAATCCGTTGAGGGTGAGAAATTCGTCGATGGTCTCGATATGCCGCGATGCGCTGCCGATGAGCGCCGCCTGGCCGCCCGTGGCAATCACTTTTGTTTTCGCCCCCATGACTTTTTTCATGCGCTCGAGGATTCCGTCAACCAGATCGGTGTAGCCGTAAAAAAGACCTGCCTGCATCGAAGCGACCGTATTGGTTCCGATGATTTTGCCGGGGTCTTTTAGTTCCACGCGAAACAAGCGAGCGGCTCGCGAAAAAAGTGCATCCGCCGAAATACCGATTCCGGGGACGAGCACGCCGCCGAGATACTCGCCTTTTTCGGACACCGCATCGAAATTGATGGCGGTGCCGAAATCCACGACGATGCACGGGCCGCCGTATTTCTCATGCGCCGCGACGCTATTGACGATGCGGTCCGCGCCAACTTCCTGCGGGTTGTCGTAATGCACGGGCATGCCCGTTTTGATGCCAGGCTCGACGAACAGCGCCTTTTGGCTGAAATAGCGCTCGGCCATGCCCGCGAGCGTGGAGTTGAGCGTCGGCACAACGGAACTGATAATCACACCGCCGATTTCTCCGGGCTTGAGTTCCGCCAGTGTAAAAAGATCGCGGGTGAGGATGCCGTATTCGTCGATGGTCTGATCGAGCGCGGTGGTTAAGCGCCAATGAGCGACGAGGTCGTTCGCGCGGAAAACGCCCAGGACGGTGTTCGTATTCCCAACATCGACGGTCAAAAGCATCACGCCTCCGCGACGTCGCCTGAAATCACCGGCTCAATTCCGCGCCCATCATCCCGTTCGACGCGGAGGACGCCGCTCGGTTCAAGCCCAGCCGTCGTTCCGGTAAACGTTTCCGTGGCGGTCGAAATCTTCACACGCTTCCCCTGGAAATAGCTCGAAACTTCCGCGAACCGGCGCAGAATCGGCGGCGCGCCTTCGGCGAGGAACTGATTGTAATAGCGGTCGAGGCTGCGCAGCAACCGCACCAGCAACTCGAGCCGCGACTGCGACTTGCCCGTCTGCATCCGCAGCGAAGTGGCGATCGGCGAAAGCTCGGCCGGCATTTTGCTCTGATTGACGTTGATGCCGATGCCGATCACGGCGTAATGAATGCGGTCGGGCTCGGCGTGCATTTCCGTCAGGATACCGCAGAATTTTCGGCCGCGAATGAGGACGTCATTCGGCCAGCGAATGTCGGGAACCACGTCGAGTTCGGCGGCGGCTGCATCGCGCGCCGCGAGACCCGCGACGAGAGTCAAGAGCGGCGCATGCGCCGGAGGGATCGTCGGCCGCAAGAGAACGCTGCAATGAATCCCGGAGGATTTTTCCGAGAGCCAGGCGCGGCCAGCGCGGCCTCGCCCGGCTGTCTGTTCTTCCGCAAGCACCACGGCGCCGTGCGGCTCGCCCTGTTCGCCGAGCTGCAAAGCGATTGTGTTCGTTGATTCCGTCTTGAAAAAATGATAGATGCGGCGCGCGAAGGGCGTGCCGTAAAGACGATGGCTCAACATCTGCGGTACCAGGATGTCCGGCATGCGCGCGAGATGGTAACCCGTGCGCGGATGGCCCTGAACACGCACACCCAGCTCGCGCAGCGTTTGCACCCAGCGCCAGACTTGCTGGCGCGTGACGCCGATTTCTTTGGCGATTTTTGCGCCGCTGATGACGATGGTGGAATTCTCGGCGAGCAGGGTGAGCAGCGCGTCGATGCGGCGGTCAGTGGTGCCCGGCAGGCTGGCCATGCGTTTCGTTGCCATGGGAATTATGCAGGATACTCGACCGCGTGGTCCGGCCACAAGGTGCGCCAAGGATTAGTGAAAGACGCAGGTTGTCCGACGTTGAGGTTTGGCAAAAGCGCCGGTCGATAAAGGCGGGCACAGCAAGCAGCGCGCCTACAAACCATCCGTGTTTACACGCGTCCTTCTTATTCGAGTTGTTTGAGGCGGGCGAGCAGCTTCTGGCGCTCGGCCTGGTTCGCGGCGAGCTTTGCTTCTTCCGAGCGAACGACCTCTGCGGGAGCTTTGCTGCGAAAGCTGTCACCGGCGAGTCGAGCCACCTTGGATTCGATATCTTTCGTCAGGCGCTCGATTTCTTTTTTCAGTTTTGTGGTTTCCGCGGCTTTGTCGATCGCGTCGCCATAGGCGATGCGAAGATCGAATCGAGAGCCGGAACGCAAGGCGCCCCCGGAAGAATCGAGATGGCCGCGAGCGATTGTGAGACTCGAGAGAATGGCGAGCCGCAGGATGGGATCGAGGTTGCCTTCGGCAATCTGGAGCGTAGAGGTGTTCTCGCTGGAGAATTCAGCGGCAACTTTGCGCTTCGGGTCGAGCTTCATTTCGGCGCGGATGTTGCGGGCGGCGATGATGATTTCCTGCAGGAGCGCCATTTCTTCTTCGGCGGCCGCGTCGGTCCATTGGGCGGGAGGTTCGGGGAAGCGATCGAGCGCGATGGATCGTGCGCCGGCGCGCTGCGGGAGGCGATGCCACAGTTCCTCGGTGAGGAAGGGCATGACGGGATGAAGCAGCCGCAGGGCGGCGTCGAACGCGGCAAAGATATTGCGCCAGGCGGGAACCGCGACTTCGGGATCGGTCGCCGCCAACTGCGGCTTCACCCATTCGATGTACCAATCGCAGAAATCGCCCCAGAAGAAATGGTAAATCGTCTGACAGGCGTCGTGGAAGCGGAAGTGTTCGAGCGCGTCATTCACCTGCGCGACGACGGAAGCGAGGCGGGAGAAAATCCAGCGATGCGCGAGGCCCGAGTTCGCGGGAAGGCCGTAAGGGGCTTTGTCGCGGATGTCGGGCGCGGCCAATTGTTCGAGGGTGAAGCCTTGCGATTCGGCCTTTTCGAGGTTGAAGAACAGAAAACGCGCGGCGTTCCAGATTTTGTTCGCGAAGGCGCGGGCTCCGAGGATGCGATCTTCGCTGAGAATGATGTCGGTGCCGGGTGCGGACATGCTGGCGAGCATGTAGCGCAAGGCGTCGGTGCCGTATTGCCGCGTGAGTTGCAGCGGGTCGACGCCGGTACCTTTGGTTTTTGACATTTTGGCGCCTTCCGCAGTGCGGACCAGCGAATGGAGGTAGAGGCGGCAGAAGGGAATGCTCGAAGAGAGATTCTTCGTTTCGCTCAGAATGACGGGCTCGGTTTTGGAACGAGCGGACATTTCTTCCGGGGCTAAAGCCTCTTCATTCTCCGGGCGTAGATCATTTGTCACGCGCGACAGGTGGAGGCTCATCATGATCATGCGGGCGTCCCAGAAAAATAGGATGTCGTAGCCGCTGATGAGAAGGCTCGTCGGGTAAAACGCGCGCAGATCAGGCGTGTCATCGGGCCAGCCGAGCGTGGAAAAAGGCCAGAGC
>JANWJR010000019.1 GCA_025451835.1 Candidatus Acidiferrales bacterium
CGCAAGGGGCCGTGCAGGACTGAGCCGAATATTCATTGGAGTCGCCGGGAGCCGGGACGTTTTTGGTAAGCTCTTAATGTGCGAGAAAACTTGGGAGATATTTGCAGCTCGAGGTTTTCATCCGAGGAATCGCAAATCAGCGATCACTTGTACGTCACCAATGCTTGGCCGTTCTGAACCTGAATATCGCTCACTCCGGGCGGCAGCCGCAGTTTTTCACGGTTATCCGGATTGTTCATCATTTTCTCGACTGCTGCTTCAAGCGTGGACTGCGGGAGTGGCAGCGATCCTAACTTTCCGGCAACCGGATCGAATTTGATGTAGCCATCTTCGCTGCTCAGATGCCCATCGAGCTCCAGCGACAGGTCCTTGCCGTGAAAGTCGAAGACAACGTAAGCCTTCACGAGATCGCCATCCATATCGACCTTTACGTCTTTCACGCTTGATTGCACCTGATCGAGCGTCGGCTGGTCTGCTCCGGCGACGGCCGCAAAAGGAGTGGCTGAACTCGTATCCTGCTGTGGCGCCGTTCCCGAGAGGGGAGCTGCTGCAGCCACGGTCGTGGGATCGGCGGCCGGCGCGCTATTGTCCTGAAGCTGCAGATTCTGCTTGAGATAGGAGTTTAGCTCGCTCGGGTCGAGAGCCACCTCGCTGGTCATCCCCTGGGCTTTCGCGCGGTCCGCGGCTTCGAATTTTTGCTCGGCTCGCGCGGCGGCGGTCGCATCGTAGGGGATGTTTGGCGCCGGCGACTTCTTCAGCACGAGTCCGAGCGTCAGCACGAGTCCCGCGAGGCTCGTCCAGGTTAGAATTTTGTAGAGTTTCTTGAAAAGTGCAGGGTCAGGCATGGGGTCTCCTAGTGGTTCAAGTCTACCAGTCCGAGGGGAACCGACGGGCCAGGCCATTGGCCCTCATGCCCTAATGGCCACTGTACAGACGGACAGGCGTCGCACGCGCCGCGTCCGCAAATCCTTTGAATGCTCGCTTTTAGAGAAAGGCGTCGAGAAAGTCGTTTGGCGGCCTCGCGAACCAGGAGCGCTAGGGTGCGATGGGTGTACGGCGAATACTACCGCGGAGTGGTGGCGCAACGTCTCAGATACAGAGCGAACTGAATTAGTGTCCGAGCGTTCGAATCACCGCATCGGCAAACTGCGCTGTCGTTGCAGTGCCGCCGACGTCGCGCGTCAGTGTTTTGCCTTCGCGGTACACTTTGTAAAGCGAGTCCTCGATGCGTTTGGCCGCGAGCGCTTCGCCGATATGGTTCAGCATCATGATCGCGCTCATCAACAGCGCGGTGGGGTTAGCGATTCCTTTTCCGGCGATATCCGGCGCAGTCCCATGCACCGATTCAAAAAGCGCTGCTTCCTGGCCGATGTTTCCGCTGGGCACGACGCCCAAACCGCCGACCAGCCCTGCGGCAAGGTCGCTCATGATGTCGCCATAAAGGTTTGTTAGCAGCAGCATGTCGAATTGGTGCGGATTTAGCACCATCTGCATGCACGCGTTATCTATGATCATTTCCTTGTATTCAACGTCAGCGTATTCGGCGGCCACTTTACGAATGGAACTCAAAAAAAGCCCATCGGAGAGCTTCATGATGTTTGCTTTATGGATAGCGTGAATTTTCTTTCGGCTGTACTTGCTGGCATATTCGAAAGCAAACCGCGCGATCCGCGTCGAAGCCTTTTCGGTGATAATTTTCAGGCTCTCAACCACGCCCGGGACGACGGTGTGTTCCAGGCCTGCGTACAGATCCTCCGTATTCTCCCGCACCAGAACCAAATCCACGTCCTGATAGCGCGATTGCACTCCCTGCAGATTCTTCACCGGACGGAGGTTCGCATAGAGATCGAGTGCCTGTCGCAGCCCCACGTTGATGCTCGGCGCCCCCCCCGCGATCGCCGTCCTCATCGGGCCTTTCAGCGCCACGCGGTTCTTGCGAATCGACTCGACGACGCCGGCCTTCATAAATTCAAGGCCCTGTTTCTCGATTTCCTCGCGCGCGGGGATCTCCTCCCACGTGATGTTCACCCCCGCGGCAAGCAGAACCCTCTTAACGGCGCTCGTGATTTCTGGTCCGATCCCGTCTCCGGGAATAAGGGTGATTGTATGTGTCATGAGTGAATGCATATTTTATGGAATTCCATAACCCTTGTACACGACTGACAGCCACGCACGTTCCGCCCTTACAACTTCAACATGCTCCTTGGCGAAGCCATCAAACGAAAAGCCGCAAAGCGAGTCGCGTTCCCCTGCCTCTCCTCTTTCGTTATACTCAGCCGTGCCTCGCCGCCATTCGACCCATCGCGAAATTGAAGTGAAACTCCCCGTCGCGGATCTCGGCGACATCCTCCTCCGCCTGCGCTCGCTCGGGGCTGTCTCTCGAGGGCGCGTTCTCGAGCAGAATACGCTTTTTGACACGCCCGATTCCCACCTGCGCCGTGGTGGCTGCCTTCTCCGGCTTCGCATCGAGACTCCCGCTCCGTCAGCCCCAATCCGCGCCGGACGGTCCGTCGCTGTGCTCACCAGCAAAGCCCCAATTACACCGGGATCCCGTCGGTCCGGCGCGCCCCGCTACAAAGAGAAACTCGAACGGGAAGTCGAAGTTCGGAATCCGGGCGCCTGGCCGGCGCGACTGCGCGCCGTGGGACTTCGTCCGGCATTTCGATACGAGAAATATCGCTCATCGTTTGTCCTTCGAAGTCTCCATTTGGACCTGGACGAAACACCTGTCGGTATCTTTCTGGAACTTGAAGGGCTGCCATCGGCGATTGACCGCACCGCTCGCGCCCTAGGATTCAGCTCCAGCGACTATATTCGCGGGACGTATTGGGACGTTTACGCGGCCGATTGCCGCCGTCGTGGCTTCAGACCGGGAATTTGCTCTTTCGACGCTAAAAATCGATCGTATATGCACTCTTTGCTTGACAATCTTTGCGTCTCCCTTTACTAGTCATTTGGGGCTCGAAGTTCATGTTTCGATTGGCTTTGAGTTCTCAAAGAAGTCGTTGGTTTCATGGATGGGCAGATGGCGCGTAAGCTCCGGCCATTCGAATGGCCGGGCCGTGCGGGTGCCATCCTTAAGGTGAAATGGGACACTCGTCGAGTTCAGAGCCGGGAAGTAATCGACCCTCCGGAGCATTTCGAGACGCCCCGTACGGCCGCGCTAGCTTCCCGCTTAGAGGTCTTCGCTGCTCCCGCTTTATTCGCGAAAGGCGCCGCGTGCGTCCCGAATGGGTTTGCGGGAACAGAGAGGCAAGGCCCGGCCTGCAGTAATCAAGGGCGATGCGTGTCTGCCCGTGGCCGGATGAATTGCCGGCTCCGGGCTTTTTTTTTGTGGTTGTACCGATTGTAGGGGCGCTGCCTTGGCCTGAGGTCTGCCGGCGAAGGCCTGCTGCACCCTTTGCGACTTTGAGCTAGTTGCGTCGCCGTCGCGAGGAGCATCACATGCTTTACGCAACAGAAATTCTCGGCGCTGAGGCTTACGATTCCGCAGGCCACCTGGTCGGGCGCGTCAAGGAAATGTTCGTCGAGCCGGCCGACCAACCGAACCGGGTCTCGCGATTGCTGCTCGGCCGTGGCCAGTATCGTCCGCTCGTGGCGCGATACGACCAGATAGGCTCGGTCGCCCCCGGCCGCGTCGGCCTGACCACCGATGAATCCGCTCTTGATCTCTATCAGCCCAACGAAGCGTGGCTCGCGGTAGGCAAAGATCTGTTGGACCAGCAAATCATCGACACCAATGGGCGAAAAGTCGTGCGCGTCAACGATATCGATCTCAACGAACAGCGCACGAATGGCAACGTCGAGCTTCGCATTACCCACGTGGATATCGGCCTGGCCAGCGCCGTACGCCGACTGTTGCAAGGCATCGTGCCGCCGATGGCTATCCGGCGTCTTCAAACAAAATTACCAATGCGCAATATCCCTTGGGAATTCGTGAACTTGATCGAGTCGGATCCTCTTCGCCGCGTCAAACTGCGCCTGACAAGCAAATTGCTCACCGAACTTCACCCAGCCGATCTGGCCGATATCATGGAAGAGCTTTCGCCAGCCGAGCGGCAATCCATAATTGATTCTCTCGATGCCGGATCGGCTGCGGAGACAATCGCGGAGCTCGACAAGCGGCTTCAAACGCAGATCGTCGAGAAACTCGATCCCGAAAAGGCAGCGGGAATCATCGAAGAGATGAGCCCCGATGAGGCCGCCGACCTCATCCAGAGCCTGCCGCCTGAAACATCTCGCGAAGTTCTTGAGGAAATGGAGCACCGCGAAGCGCACGAGGTTCAGGAGCTGATGCGGTTCCAGGAGAATACCGCGGGTGGAATGATGACCACTGAAATCGTCGTTGTAGGCGAGGATGCGACGCGCGGCGAAGTCTTCGATTACATTCGCTTCCATCAGGTCCCCGCCGATCAGCTCGACAACGTCGTCCTGATCAATCGTGACGCCGCGCTGGCGGGGACCGTTCCCATCGCGCATCTGCTTCTTGCGGATCCGGAACAGCGGATGGCCGATCTTGTCGTGCATCCGCTGCTTTCTGTGAAACCTGATTTACGGGAAAGAGAAGTTTTCGAGCTTTTTGACAAATACAATCTGCGGAGCCTAACGGTCGTCAACGACGCGCAGGTCCCGATCGGGGCGATTACAGTGGATGATGTCGTCAGCCGTATGCGCGCCAAGCTGTAGTTCGTTTTCGCCGGCTCGGCGTATTTGGTACGTGGTGGAACATAGCGGTTTTGTTTCGGTTTCAGGTGGCACGAGCGTCTTGCTCCGCAAACTGTTGTTCGTTAAAAGACACGATCGATGAATACTTGGCCCACGCTCACGCGAACACTCGCTGCCTGGAAAACCCGCAGCGGCGACATGCGCCGCCGCAGCCACTCCTGGCGCAGGCGCATTGCCGTGTTTCTGGCCGTCGTTGGTCCCGGCATTATCACGTCCAACGTCGATAACGACGCGGGCGGGATCACGGTCTACAGCACCTCTGGCGCGCAATTTGGTTACACGCTTCTGTGGTGCTTGATCCCGCTCACCATTGCACTGTACGTCAGCGAGGAAATGTGCGCCCGCATGGGAGCCGTCACCGGCAAGGGCCTTTCCGATCTGATTCGCGAAGAATTTGGCTTCCGCCCGACGTTCCTGGTCATGCTGGCCGCTCTCGCGGTGGATCTGGGGAACACAGTCGCGGAGTTTGCGGGCGTCGCCGCAGCGGGCGAGGTTCTGCACGTCAGCAAATATCTCACGGTGCCACTTGCCGCGATTTTCGTATGGGTGCTCGTCGTTTACGGCAGCTATCGCTCCGTGGAAAAAATATTCCTCGTCGCTTGCGGCTTCTATTTGTCTTACGTACTGTCAGCCTTCCTCGCGAAGCCCAACTGGATGTACGCCGCCCGGGAGACCGTCCTCCCTTCGATCCATATAAATACGCCATACCTCCTTGTGCTCACGGCGCTTATTGGCACCACAATTGCCCCCTGGCAATTTTTCTATTTGCAGGCCAGCGTTGTGGAGAAGCGTGTCGGACCCCGCCAGTACAAGCATGCGAGGTGGGACGTTCTCGTCGGTAGCATCACTTGCATGGCAATCGTTTTCTTCATCATCGTCTGCTGCGCGGCGACCCTCAACGCCTCGGGCCAGACCAACATTCCGGATGCTGCCACCGCTGCAAAGGCGCTGATTCCTCTTGCGGGACGCTGGGCGGGATTGCTGTTTGCCTTCGGCCTGCTGAATGCGTCGCTTTTCGCGGCGTCGATTCTTCCGCTCTCGACGGCGCACGTCATCTGTGAAGGGCTCGGCTTCGAGGCGGGCATCGATCACAAATTTAAGGAAGCCCCGACGTTTTATTCGCTTTACACCAGCCTCATCGTTATCGGTGCCGGCATCATTCTGATTCCCAATGCGCCGTTGCTGAAAATTCTGGTTCTCTCACAAGTGGCCAATGGAGTCTGGTTGCCTGTTGTGCTGATTTTTGTCTTGCTGTTGATCAACCGGAGGGACCTGATGGGTGACTACGTGAACTCCTGGGGTTTCAACGTGGTCGCCTGGACCGCCAGCATCGTGGTTATCGCGATCACGCTGATCTTGGTTTATACCACCATCACCAATCCCGCATCCGCTGGCCTTTCGGGCTCGCTCCTTCATTTCCATTGAGCATGCCCGGGCGATCAAATTGGATTCCGCGCTTCGCCTCCAACACCGTTCTTCTCAATCTTGCACCTCGTTACTCCCTATGCTACTTTGCGTTTGGACCTCCGAGCGATTCTCTGTGAAAGCTGCCGACCTGTTGAAGCCTGACAACCGCGAAGAAGCGGAACTTCTCGATAAACTCGATCTAAAACGCCTTCCGCAGCACCTCGCCATCATCATGGACGGCAACGGCCGCTGGGCGCAGCGCCGGCACTTGCCGCGCATCGCGGGGCATCGCGCCGGCGTCAAAGCAGCGCGCAACATTATCGAGACATGCACTCGGCTGAAGCTTCAGTGCCTGACGCTCTACGCTTTCTCGCTTGAAAACTGGCGCCGACCTCGCGCCGAAGTCGATTTTCTGATGCGGCTCTTGCGAGAATATTTGAAAAGCGAAATGCGTTCGATTCATAAGAACAACATCCGCTTTCTGGTCATCGGTCGCACCCATCAGCTTCCCGAGGTGGTGCGCGCCGACATTGACGATGCGATGCGGCTCACCGACCACAACACCGGCATGCGGCTCGCCATCGCGCTCAATTATGGGGGCCGTGCCGAGCTCGTTGATGCCTTCAACGCATTGCTCGAAGACTCGGAAACCAAGGGTCCGGCGGCCGTGCGGGTGGATGAGCAGGCCATATCCGATCGCCTTTATACCGCGGGCCTGCCGGACCCCGATTTGCTCATACGCACGAGCGGCGAAATGCGGGTCAGCAATTTTTTGCTGTGGCAGATTGCGTATGCCGAAATTTACGTCACTGAAACTCTTTGGCCGGATTTTTCCCGCGCGCGTTTCCTCGAAGCTCTGGTTGATTATCAGAAGCGCGAACGCCGTTATGGCGGATTGAGCGGGCCGCGCGAACGCGCGGTAGCGGCGAAAGGGTGAGGCCAGGTTAATTCCAAATGCTCCGTCGCATCGCCACCGCCGCCGTTCTGATTCCCATCGTTGTCGCTCTTATTTGGTATGGATCTGAGCTTGTCGTCGCTGCTGTGGCCGCCGTCGTCGCCATACTCGCACTGGTCGAATTATTTGCCCTGGGGGAGCGCCACGGGCTTCGCGCGTTTCGCAAATGGACGATCGCTTGCACGGTCCTAGTCTTCTACTCGCAATACTCCACCGGCCTGATCCAAACTCGGCATGTGAGCCAGCAGGTTTCGATCGTCCGCAACGTCACAGGCGGTCATCTTTCGGTCGTCGATGTGTTTCTCATCTTTCTTTTCGGCTGCGTGTTCATTGGCATTGCTACGCGGCGCGGACTCCAGGAAGTCCTCCCAGCGCTAGCCATCAGCGCGGCAGGGCTTAACTTTATCGTTGTCCCATTCAGCTTCATCGTCCGAGTGAATGAGATCACGGATATTGGGCGCTATCTTGTTCTCTTCACGCTCGTTCTCATTTGGGTTGGCGACATGGCCGCCTATTTCGTTGGACGAAGTATCGGCCGCTTTCCGATGGCTCGCGTTCTCAGCCCAAAAAAGACCTGGGAGGGTTCCGTTGCGAATCTCATCGCGTCGTTGCTGGTGGCGTTTGTGTTCGCCAAGTGGCTGGGTCTGAATCTGACGATGTATCTCATTATTGCCGCTGCCGCGAATATTGCCGGTCAGGCTGGCGACCTCATCGAGTCCACGTACAAGCGCGGGGCAGGCGTAAAGGACTCGGGAGGCATACTGCCTGGCCACGGCGGCATGCTTGACCGCATCGACAGCCTGATTCTCGCGAGCCCCGTGGTGTGGGCCTTTTACCAATGGCTCACGAGCGCTCATTTCTAGCTCATAATCATTGTTTCAGCCTCACGGATAAATCTTAGCTTGCGCTCCTGTGTTTGCTAGGCGCTAATTCGCAAAATGTCTGCATCCCCTATAAAATAGATCGCCTTCATGAAACGCATCTCCATTCTGGGGTCGACCGGCTCGATTGGCCGCCAGTGCCTCGCCGTTGTCGATTCGTTACCGGGCCAATTCGAGGTTGTTGCCATTGCGGCGGGATCCAACGTCTCGCTAGCGGGTCAACAGGCAATGAAGCATCGGCCGAAAACTGTCTCTGTCGGGAGCGAATCCGCCGCGCACCACCTTCGCGACGCACTTAAACGTCAAGCGCCGCGCGGATACAATCCCGAAATTCTGTTTGGCGACGAAGGCATGGAGCGCGTCGCCACGTATCCCGACGCACAAATCGTGGTATCCGCGGCTGTCGGCGTTGTCGGTTTAGCAGCCACATACAAGGCCATCGAGCAGGGGAAAGCCATCGCTCTCGCGAATAAGGAAGTCCTCGTCGCCGGGGGGGAAGTCGTGATGGCTGCGGTCCGGCGGCGTGGCGTTTCGCTCCTTCCGGTGGATAGCGAGCACAACGCGATCCATCAATGCCTTCGTGCCGGCGCGCACAAGGAAGTGAAGCGCCTCGTTCTTACCGCTTCCGGCGGCCCTTTCCGAAAGACTCCGGTTTCTCGTTTCGCAAAAATTACGCCCGAGCAAGCCCTCGCGCATCCCAACTGGAAAATGGGCCAGCGCATCACAATCGATTCCGCCACGCTGATGAACAAGGGCTTCGAAGTGATTGAAGCCTGCTGGCTTTTCGGCGTGCCGCCCGAAAAAGTTCAGGTCGTCATCCATCCCCAGTCCACGATTCACTCGATGGTTGAATTCATCGATGGTTCGATCCTCGCGCAGCTCGGACCCACCGATATGC
>JANWJR010000020.1 GCA_025451835.1 Candidatus Acidiferrales bacterium
TGATGTAGGTTTTCAGCCCATTGACCTGCGGCGCGGCCGGCAGTTGCGCGAATTGCGAAACGAGGCCGGGGCGCGTGCGCACTCCGCCCGGGAAGAATGCAACGTCCGCGCAATTGGGCGACATCCCAGGCGGCACGTCGGAGGGATCGAGCAGCGTGATCCAGGTGCCGAAAGTGGCCAGCGGCAAAGGCGAAAAAGTTTCAATGGACATGGGTCCTCGAGGCTTGAGGCTGGAAGCTAGAAACTGGAAGGAGAAAAGTCGAACCGTTCGCGAAAAGGTTCTTTTGACCGTCATCCCGAGCGAAGCGAAGAATCTGCCTTCGTCGGAACAACAACGAGTCCAAGAGAGATTCTTCGGGCCACAAAACGGCCTTCAGAATGACGCGCGGCCTTCTTCACCGCGCCGCCAAGTTCACAATTGCGGCCACCCCTACTGCAGCTTCTTGAAGATGCCGTAGAAGGTGATCGAATCGGAGGCGATCGCGGCGGGGTACGCGCCCGCGGCCAACTCCGGAAACGCACCGGCGCTTGCGCCCTGCTGAAAGATTTTCACCTTGTTCGAATTTATCGCCGCGCCGGGAACGAAGACGTAATCGTAGCCGGCGAGCCCGTCCATCCAGGCCGTGCCCTGAATCGGCGGCTGCGATGACGCGACCACCGGCGATTGCGAAAGATCGAGCGTGTCGCCTCCGGAAGCGTAATTCCCTGACGCAGCAATTGTGCCGCTCACGTGGATGCGCTTGCCGTCATCCCACGTGTCTACCAGCGTAAATGTAAGTGCCATGTTGCCTCCGTGATTCGTAAAGTGATGAGTGACGAGTGACGAGCGGCTAGCGATCAGTGGTTAGCGACATGCCGCCAAACTTTGCCGTTTCGGGCGGCACTGCTATGATTCTTAGCTTGTGGAACCAGGCTTACCGCGACAGAGATACGCGCATTCTGGACGCGAATTGCACATCGGGGGCTGCAAATTCGCGATCTTGCAACCTGGATGCGCGCTCGCGAATCAAAGCGCATGATTGCGGATGCTGCGCGCCTTCAACGGAAAAACTTATCGGGAGACTGAATTGCGGCGATTGCTGACGATGTCCGCGGTAGCGGTGGCTTTACTGGCGCTGGTTTTTGCGATGCGCCCAATGATTGGGCACGCACAATCGAGCGCGGGGCCAGCCGCACTGGCATTGCCATCCGGCGCGCGAATCGTTCGCGTTGCGGCCGCGCCTTCGGGCGTCATGGTTCAGGCTGGCGATGTCGCCACGAACGCGCGCGCGGTGATCGCGGGAGTCCCGGTGCGCGCTCTCGCGCTGAATTCGCTTGCGGAGGCCGCGAATGCGCGCCTGGAAATTAACGGCCGGCGCGCCGCGTTGCTCTACGTCACAACATCCGATGAGCCGAACCGCTTGCTGAATCTCGCGGGTACGATGCTATCGCCCATCGCAGGAGTGGGCCAGCGCGGAGCTCTTGGGGATGGCGGCGAGGCTCTGGCCGCGCAGTTCGATCTGAAACTCGATTCGCTCGCCGAACGCAGCGGCGTCGCGATTGCCTCCGATGGAACGATCTTCATTGCGGACACGCGCAATAGCACGATTCGCCGCATTGCCGGCGCTGCGTCGAGCGAGCCTGGAATTATTCGTGGCGTTGCGGGGAGGTTCGCGCCCGCGCAAAACGTCGCGCTTTCCGAGCCGCTGGGCCTCGCCGTGGATCGCGCGGGAAACCTTTACATTGCGGATCGCGCCGCGAATCAGGTGCTCGTGCTGCGCGCCGCAACGGATGCGGCGCCTGGCGCGCTCGAAATCCTCGCGCATGTAATTTCGCCCGCCAGCATCGCCGTCACGCAGGACGGCGGTAAAGTATTCGTCGCGTCTCCAGAGACGGGAAGCGTTTTCGCGATCGACACAGCGTCGCGCTCGACCCATCAGCTGTTTGGCGCATCAGCAGAGAGCGCGGCAAGCCTTCGCCAAGGCACATCAGGCCAAGGCCGCGCCCCGGCAAATGCGCATGCAATGATTCCCACCGGCTTGGCCGTCGATCGCGCGGGAAATCTTTTTGTCGCTGATGCGAAGCAGAATCAAATCGTGCGGGTCGACGCGTTCACCGGCAAAACGACGGTCGCCGCCACGAATTTCAACGCGCCTGGCGATCTGGCGTTCGATGCGAAGGGAAATCTTTACGCCGCGGACCAGGGCCGCAGTCAGGTGGTGATGATCGCCAATCCTTCCGGCGTCACTTGTGCCAGCAGCGCCGATACTTTTGTTTCCATTTGCCCGGCTGCCGCAGCCTTCGGGAACGAGCCGACCGGCGGCACAACTTCTTCTCAGGCTTTTACGGTGACGAATGGTTCACCGATCGCGCTCAGCGGCTTGACCATCGCCCTTTCCGGCGCGGATGCCGGCGATTTTATGAATCAGGGCACGACGTGCCTTTCGTCGCTCGAGTCCAGCGCAACCTGCACGATCAACGCCGTCTTCGCGCCCACGGTTACCGGCGCGCGCTCGGCGTCACTAGACGTGAGCGATTCGAATCCGCAGGATTCAGTTAGCGCCGCGCTCAGCGGCACGGGCGACGATTTCCAAATTCAGCTTGCCGGCAGCCAAAGCCAGTCCGTCACGGTCACGCAAGGAGCCACGGCAACGTTCAATCTTCAAATCTCGCCCGACAGCATTTTTTCAGGCGCGGTCACGATTGTCTGCCCCTCGAATCTGCCGGTCAGCACCACCGGAGTAACAACCGTTCTCTGCAAGGCGCCGTCTTCGCCGGTCAGCGTGACGCCCGGCAAGGCCGCGGCCTTCACCGTATCGTTCGAGACGACTTCGACCACTGGCATCATAGGCGGTGGATCAAGTCCGGGAATGGGTTTTCTGTTCTTCGCGCCCGGCTCCGGAGATTCTGGACGCGGCCCCGATCGCGGCGCGCCTCTTTTTCCTGCCGCTGCCGCGGCTGCTGCGCTCGCCGCGCTCGCCGCGCTCGGTATTCTTCTTGCAGCGCGCCGCCGCATAGCATTCGCGCGGAAGAGAATCGTGTTTGCGGTCGCATCGCTTTTGCTGCTGCTCGGGGCTGCCGGAGTCCTGAACGGCTGCTATAAAGCCCCATTGAACACCAACGCAACTCCCGTTGGCACCACGAACTTCCTGATTCAGGGCACGTCGCAAAACGCTTCGCGCGGCTTCACGGTAACGATGGTCGTGCGGGCCAAGTAGGCGCGGACACCTCCCGCGCGTTTTTGTACGGGCACGGTCGTTCCGTCGTCAGGGTAAACATGCCGGGCCACTACGACCGGCGAAGCACGTTTTGGTCTCGGTTGCTGTTGTGGCGCTGAGCTTCAGCTCGTCATTCTTCCACTGGTGCCTAGAGCGTCGGCTGTTATTCTGAGGAGCGCTTTGTACGGCGAAGAATCTCTCTTCGACCGGAGATCGCGGTCGCGTCGCATGAAGAAATGTTCTCCGCTTCGATCGCCATTTCCGGACGGACTCCGCATCATAGATAAACGGTTCGGCGGTGATAGCCGTAGGGCTTGCGCCTGCGCGGCTGAATTTGCTCCGGGCGAATGTAGCGTCGAATCAGGTTTTCCGTGGCCGCCTGCGCCGCCCCGAGCAAATCGGCCGCCAAGGCGCGAGCGCCGCGCGATCTGGCCGCCAGCGCCGCCGTGGCAAACGCCAGAGCATCCGTTGCGGAGCGGATCTGCACGGGGTCTGTCCCCACGCTGAGCATCGGAAGAATTTTTTCGTAGCGGATGCGCACGGTGATCGATTGCGTCGCGCCGATCAGGTTCACTTTGTCTTCGCGCCATTCCCACATTCGCAGATACGAACTCGGTTGCAGATTCAGCATCCCGCCGCCGCTCATGAATTTTTCCATGGGCGCGAAAACATCCCCGGTGTTCGCCGCGGCGCGTTCCCACAGCATGTGCGGCATCAGGCAATCGGTGGGAAGCTGGGGGCTCGAGACGTCGCTCAGCTCCGTGCTGGTGATTCCGCTCGTAGGATCCGTGTCGAGCTCCAAATCTTGCTGCTCGGCAAGCACGCTCACTCCGCTTTCGGCCAGTTCGCGCTGCAATCCCCGATACGCGGAATTCAGCAGGGGCATCAGCAGTGCGTCGGTAAACACGGCGCCGGCCGCGTCGTTCACCAGCGCACGCGCAAGAGTGAGCGCGTCTTCCGCTTGTGCGTATGCAGTTGTGGGGACGACGGGCATGGAAGCCTCCGGAGTTAGTGCTTAGAGATCAGTGTCTAGTGTTCGTGGGCCGCTGGTTAGCGGTTGAAATATGCCTAAGCGCCTTCCACCGGCGGGATTTCCTTCTGCAGGAACGGCACTTTCGCGGCGGCCCAATCGACCATGCTGTTGCCCGAGAGCCCGAATAATGCGGCGGTCGCGTGGCCCGGCTCGAGCGCGAGATTTATGGGGACGCCCAGCGTTCGGACCATGTGCGTTCCGACGTCCGGATGCGCCATCCAGTAAGAAAACGCCGCTGCGTTCACAAAGAATCGAATCGTCAGGTTCAGCGCATTCGTCTTCAGCCACTCCAGGCGCGAGGCCGTCCCGGACAGGCGCGATTGCTTCGAGAGGCTCGCGCGCTTCAGGACGTGAAGCCCGTGGCCCGTGGCAAACAGCGCCCACAGATGCGCGTTTTCGGGAATGTGCATGGAATTAGAAATTGGAAAATAGAAAATAGAAAATAGAAGCTGGAGACTGGAAAAGTAGAAACGAGAAATTGGAAGTTAAAGAGTGGGAGCTCGGAGCCTCTCGTCACTCCTCGCTAGCCGCTCGTCCCTAGTTCGGATTTCCGACGCAGACGTAGGCGATGGTATCGGTGCCGCTCGACTGGCTCAGCGTCAGCGTTGTTGTGGTCGCCTGCGCGCGCACCGTGGCGATTGCCGACGTGTCGTTCGCGACGCACACCGGCGCGGAATTGTACGGCGTCGGGAACGTGACGACAGCCGTGCCGCCGGAAAGCGCAACGCTTCCGGCAAAGGTGTTCGCCGCGCCTTGATTCAGATGCTGCGAAATCGCGAGCGAGCCATACACGGCGGGGTTGCCGGAATCGCGCAGCGGAGCGTAGCGAATGTCCGGCGTCGCAGGTCCCTGGCTCAAAATCACGTCATCAAAATAGACGTAGTTCCCCGCGGCCGCGGTATTTTCGAGCAGGAATACCCGCATGGAACGCGCCACCGTCGCCTGGTTGCTGAACGCGTTGGGCACGCGAAAAATAATTCCGTAGTTGCGGTTCACGGTCCAACTATTCGCCGTCGAAACTTGCCAGTCCGCTCCGGTCACGTTGCAATTGCAAGTGATGCCGTTGTTGTAGGTGAGCGACGCGTTCGTGGACTCGAGATTCCCGGCGTAATTCACCGGCGCCAGGACGCGCGCGTTGGTGGCCACCGAGGTGATGCGGTTTGCTTCCGTGCAATTCGCGTCCGAAAAAAACCGGAAGCCGGGCCGGAAAGTATTGGACGCGGATCCCGACGCCACGCGAAACATCAGCGTGTACTCGCGCTGCGGATCCACTTGCACGCATCCCGAATTGACGCCCAGCCCGGCTGTGGCGCCGTCGCCCACGCGAACGTTGAATGTTCCCTGCGTGAACGCATCGGCGGCGGGATTCGCTCCCGCGCTCGTCTCTTGCGCGTAAATTCCGCTGCCCGGCTGATTGATGGTCGTGCCGCTTGCGCCGCCCCAGTAGTAGAGAGTCGTCGCGTTCTGCCATCCTTCGAACCCCGCGTTACCCAGCAGGTTATCGCCTGCCAGATCGTTCATGCCGTAATGCATCGAGGGAAGCCAATTGTGGCCGTTGTTATCGATGGCGACGGTAGCCGTGGCGGGCTCTGCCGGATTCACCTGGTTGGTGTTGTTGATCGAAAGATAGGGATCGATCACGTGAATGCCGTTAGCCGAGCCGTCGGTGGGAAACTGCATGCAGTTGTAAACTTTTTCGCAGCGATTGTTCGGACCGAAGGTGATCGAAAGCGCGCCCACGATGTTGTAACAGATTTGCCCGAAAGCCGCGGAAACGGCTTCGCAATCGTTGCCGTAGATTTCGTCGTTGTCGGGATAATTGCCGTTCGAATCCTTCTTGAAAACATAACCGAAGGACGACGCCGGCGCGAGCGTGCATACGTTTTGCTCGACGACGACCGCGTTGTAAACGCCCGCCAGGCTCACGCAGGTATCTCCCGTAGAGTTCAAGCCCATGTTGTTGTGGCGTATCAGGGTGTTCGTTCCGTCGAAATCGCCCGTAGAGGTATCGCCGAAGATTCCGTACGAATTTCCGCCCGTGCCCAGGCCGAGATTATTGCTTTCAATGATTGCGTGGCCGATGCTGGTCAAATCGATCACTTTCGAGCTCGCGCCGGTGGCCGCAAGATACATCCCGGAGATATGAACGTAATTGATTTTCGATACCGCCGGATTCGGCTTCTTCACGGTGGTGCATCCGGCGATTCCGCAGGCGATGTATCCCGATGTGTCCGGCGCGGAGACCGTTCCCAGGCCGCTTTCCTGGTAGCCGTACAGCGAAGAGCCGTCCCCCGCAAGTTCGATCGCGTCGTTCGTGGCGCTGTCGTTGATGGTGAGCTGCGCTTGACCCCACAGAAGCGTGGTTCCCGCAGGTATCGTGATGTGTGAAGACGCGGTGAGCGTTCCAGTAAGTCCGCGCGCATCGCACACGGAAGACGAAGTTGCGGCGGCAGCCAGGCAGGCGTTTATTCTTGCGGCCGCGTCCGCGCCGGAAAATCTTTCGGCCTTCTGCACACCGTTCAGCGAATTCACCGCCGCCGTGCCGTTCACGTCCAGATTGAATTGCGGATTGGTGGTATTTACGCCCAGGCTGTTTTGCGTGAAGCGATGCACCGCCTGCATGAAGTTCGCGTAGGTGATGTTTTGACAGCAATTCACCATATTGCCGCCCGTGTCGGTAAACGTCAGCGTGCCGGCGCCCGCGACGTAAGCCGAGCGCCCGGCATCGAGCCGCCGCACGCAGTATCCGCTTATGGTTTGAGCGCCGCTTGGCGGAGCGGCCCAACTGACTTGCACCGACAGATTGCTTCCCGATGGTGTAGCCGTCGCACGCGCGGAAGCAGCCGACGACGACGTGCTGCAACCGCCGCTGAATTCCGTCTCGACAACGTAAGTCTCCGGCGTCCCCGCGGTCATGGAGCCGCCCGCTACCGGCGTTGCCGTAACGCCAGTAGGCGGAAGAGTGCTGGCGAAGCTGACGTCCGCGGTCTCCTCAGTGGTTTGCCCGAGCGACGCGCTGAAACCTTCGTCCGTTCCGTCCGCAAGCGCAAGTCCCAGCGCCGGATCGATCGCCACCGAACCAATTTTTTTCCCCGGTTGCACGGCGAGCAGCGGCTCGCCCGAAGGCGGCAGCCCGGCATTCGCCGGCGGGCTCGAACAGCAGTCAGCGGACTGGCCGCCGGCTCCCAGGGTCGTAAATCCAGCGTTATTCTGAAACGCGCCGTTGCCGAGAATATTTCCAGAGCCGTCCACGATCGTCTTGTTTCCGGACGCCGTGATGAGCACCTGCTGCAAGTTCACGCCGGACACGGTTTCTTGAATGGCCGGCGGAGTGACACCGCTATCTTGCGCGGATATATTGTCCATGCGGACGCCGGATATTTGAAGCGGAGCCTGAATGCTCAGGAATGAGGGCTGCGCTCCATCCGAAGTTCCCACGTTCTCGAAACTGATGTCGTCCAGCGGGCCGATTGCCGCGCCATTCTGAGTCGAAATTGCCAGCACCGGAGCCGTCGTGTCTTCCAGCGTAATGTTTCTAAATATCAAATTTCCAGCGGTCCCAAACTGGCTCACTCGCTGGATATACTGGAATCCGCCACCCGCCGTGACGACGTCGCTGATGTAAATTAACCCGTCGAGCGGAGCTTCGCCCATAAGCGGCGTCTCGCCCGTCATCATCATCACCGGCGTGGTGGTGCTTCCATTGGCCATCAGGCAGCCGTACTGCATCCGAATCCAGATGGAATTCGTAATCTTGAGCGGCGTGTTGTCGGCGAGTCCCGTTGCGCCGTTCACTCCAATGCAAACGTTGATGAGGTTGTCGTTCGCTTGCGTGACGATCTGCACGCCTTCGTTGTATCCCTCGATGTCCAGATTTTGAATCGTGTTGTTGCCCGAGCCGTGGACGCTTCCTTTCATCAAGATCACCGGTGCGCCGTTGGGGCTTGCGCCCGGACTGACCAGAATCCGCGCCATTGGCGCCATCGCGAACTGAACGTTCGCTCCATTTGACGCCTCGCCTACCAGATGAATGCCGGAGCAACCGGACGGCAGGGTAAAAACAGGGGCCGTCGAAGGCGTCTGCGGTTGCGAGACCAGATACACGCCCGGAGGAAAATTGACTTCCACTCCCACGCCGCCGTTGCACGCGGCGGCCAAAGCCGTGTTGATCGCGGCGGTGTCGTCGGTGTGGCCGTCGCCTTTGGCGTTATACGGCGCGGCCGTGACGTCAAGTCGCGGGCGCGGTCCGGCCACCGATTCGTTGCCGAGCACGCTGATCGACGACGGCGTGAAATTGCCGGGATTGAAATTGCCGGTGGTGAGCGTGCCGCCAACGCTGGCGTTGCCGGCAACAGTTAGATTTCCTCCCAACGTGAGGCCGAACGCCGAAATATTGTTTCCCGGCTGGCTCGAAGAAAAATCCGCCGGAAGAATCACATCGGGGTTTGTGACCGTGCCTTTAATGGCAGGACCCGAAAACTGCAGCATGTAACGCCCGGCGGGAGCGTAGAAATGATAATTGCCGAGTCCATCGGTCTGGAAGGGATTTGCCGCCGGAACCGTCAGCGTGGCGTCCGTAAAAATTGTCGCGAGCGGCGAGCACGGTGTTCCCGTCGCCGTTGCCTCGCACACGGTCACGGTCGCTTCGGACACGGGATGCCCCGTTGTGCCGAAGACGATGCCGTCCTTGCGCGACCCTTGCGCGTAGGATGTGGGCGCGCTCAGCGCGGCGGCCGCTAGAATCGCGACGAAAATCGCCAGCCTCAATAAAGCCCGGTAGATCGTGGCAGTTTGCTTCATCGTTCCGTCCCTTTGTCGTACGACCGGTTTCTTGTTGTCGCAAGCCGCTTTCGCGCTTCACGCGCGCGGCGCAGAAGCGCGGGATGTTTACCCTGACGTCAGAAAGGCTGTATCCGAAACTTTGCCACGTCACGAACCATCGCGATATCCGCAAAAATGCTGATTGCAGCAGAATTGTATTGCTTTGCACTCGACGGCAGGCGCGGTTTCGTTGGTTTCCCGTGTTCCCAAGGCATGGCGCACGCGGTCGTGGTCGCAATGAGTCAACGCCGGACGCATTACGCGGGTCCGGCGTCGCCGATATTTTTCGGAGGCGACGACGCGGGCCTGCTTCCGGAACCGAGCCCGTGCTTGGCCGCCTTTTCAGCATCCAGGATCGCGCCGCAATGTTTGCACACGGCAACGCCTGGCTTCACCTTTTCTCCGCATGCCGGGCAATCCTCCATCCGTGCCGGTACGTAGGCCCATTCGCGCTCGATGCCCAGCGCGATTGCCGCGCGGCGATGCAAATCCGATATTTCGCGAAACGAATGGCCCCGCGCCCACATGGTATCGCCGTCGGCGACGAGCTGATGGTAGAAAGCATCGCGCCGCGTGGTGGCGGCCGCGATTTCTTCCGGCGATGGCCGCGCCCCCGCGCAGACGAAGATTCCGTGGTCGTGCAAATCCTGCAGAAGGTCTTCCGCAATTTCGCGCGCGGAGATCGTGAACGGAAAGCGGCGGTTATCGCCGAGATCGATCGCGTCGCCGCGCGATGTGATCAGCAAAAGCGAGAAGGGTTCGCCCTTCGCGCACGATGGGATGTGATACACGCCATGCGTTCGCGAGATGTACCAGTCCTGGTCGGAGATGGACGCGATCGTCACGGTCGCCGCCGTATCCGGAGGCGGCACCGCGCCCACATTTTCTCCGCCGCGCGGAGCCCCCGGAATGTTTCGACGTCCCGTCTCGATGACGGGCGCTCCTGCTGGAATCCCAGCCCTGCCGCGTTCATTTCTTGCCGTATTCATGTTCAAGAGAATTTCCTTTCAGAATGGAATCGACAATTCAAGATGTTGTCGCCGGCTCCGCGTATTCGCAACCGCCGGCGCGTTCTAAACAGCAAAAAACAAGAAGATGTTGCGAGCTCGGCCAGCGTCACGCGCTGACTGCGATGTATGCCTGCCCGCGGAACGCGGATGCCGCATCGTCGAAAATATCGTCAGCGGCGCGGTCCCATTCTCGTTCGCGTCGCGCTTCCCTGCCCGCGAGCGCCTCGCGATTCGCTCCCCGCCGCTGCCGCCGCGACCATTCGATTGCGCGCACGATCCAATCGCATGCCGAAGCAGTGAGCGGCAGAAATTCTCCGCGCGCATCCGCGAGCGTGAAGCAATGTTCGTATTCGCCGCGCGATGGATACGGTCCGAGCGCCGGCACGCGAATGCCGTCCTCGGTTTCCATCGTTTGCGCGTACCACAATTCCGGCGAGCCGTATGATTCCGGCGGCATCCATCGCTCGACATGCCATCGCTCGAGAGGCAAATATTTCGGCACTCGCCGCAGCTCGACGGTTTCGCGCAGCACGTTGCCATTCGCGTCGCGGTCGGTCCATCGCCCGCCAATCCATGTGAGCCGCGACCCGCCCCACACCACGCGGAAGTTTGGCTCGCCATAGTGGTTTGCGCCGCCGGCGCTCTCGATGCGCGCCTGAATTTCGTCCGGCGCTTGATGCGTCTCTCGTGTGACGCGGATCACTTCACGTGCCTCCATGTGGAGAAGCTGCGGTACTTAACGCATCGCGCAACACAGTCGCGCACCGATTGCACGCAAGGCCTGAATCGCCCGCACAATGTACCCAGGCGCGATGCCTCTGGAGGATCATGTGAGCGCAACCGATTCAAAGTTTCCACTGAAATCGGTCGGCCGGCGGCTCATGCTATTTTCAAGCGTCGCGACGCTCACGATGCTCGCATTGATTGTCGCTAGCCCAAGCCGCGCGCAAGAATACGGATACAGCTATCTGCGGATGGACGCGGATGGACATCCAGTAGCTAATCTCGTGACGAATGAAAAATACGAAGGCTGGCTGCAGCTCGTAGCTGTGGAAGCTCGGATACCCACTCGGCCAAAACGTGACGGCAAGATTATCGACGCCGATATGTTAGCCAAAAAGACTGCCCTCCACAGAAGTGGCTGGACCACTCTTCCGGTGATTATGCATGAAGGTCGATCTGGTCCTGGACAGCTTCGAGTAGCGGCAGGTGATGACGGAGGCCTTAGCGGCCTGATTGACGCACAGAAACGCAAAACCTTCATCCCGCAAGCAGAACTTGTCCTTTATGACGAGCAAGCCGACACACTGATCGGGAAGTTTAGGATCAAAGGTATTCGTATCTTGTCGCTCGAGGATGTCCCGGCATCTGCGTGCCCGATGTACGAAATCACGCTGAGTTTTCGGTCGATTTCGAAAGAATAGCTTCTTGCGCGATTACGTCGCATAATTAAATTGCTGGTCAGGCGTGCCCAGTGCACGTTTTCACGGAGGCGACTTGCGATCGCTCTTGGGCGGAACGTCCTGCGCCGAGTAGCCGACGCGTTGTCTCTGCCGCTCGCGTGCGTCCCTGACGCGCTCTGCTGAGGGCGAATCCAAAATTTCAAAGTGCTCTTTGAGCCATCGGCGCTTCCACTGGCAGACCTCCTCGTCATCCACATAAACCGTCAGGGTATTGGGCTGTGTGGGCGAAAAACCTCCCTCCGGATCGCCTTCGAGAACAACGAGGCCGGCCTTGTTGACGTGAAAATCTCGAATCACTTCGCCGTAAGGCATTAGTTTGTATACGGCGGCGCCTTCTCCATTCTTTAGCGCAGGCCGAATATACAAAGGAAGGCGGGTGCTACCAGGAACCCGCTGAGGCCCGACCATGTAAAAGCTCTTTTGATAGCCGAGATCATAGATCTCATCCTGGATAGCGAGAATGGCAGCTCGAATCTGGGAAGGGCTCAAGGTGCTGCGCGCAGCGGTTCTTTGGGCGCATGCTGAACCCGCAATCGCGAAAAAAAACAATGCGAATAATGCATTGCGTATCATCGCAAAAGCGCTACCGGTAGACGTAGATTCTTGTTGTCGGAGTCGCGCATCTCCGCCACCTGCGTTGCGGAAGGGACCGAAAGTCTGGGACGGCTGTCGCCCTCTCGCCCAGGAGGGTATGGTACCGTTTTTCGAGTCGAGACGAAACTGCGTTGCGCCGTTTGTAGTTTCCGAAGAAGCTAAGGCGGCCCTCGCCGCGCTGAGGGAATCATTCCAGGAATCGATTGCGGCGGAATTTTTGTCATTTAGTCCCTTCCAGAGACCAGCCTGAATTTCATCAGGCGCCACACGATTCGCATGTCCGCTATCGATCACGCGCTCGGAGACTTCCGCGACGGTAACGCGCGCGTCGTGAAGATCAGCGACGCTTCCCTTCCCAGTTGTTGCGTTCGGAGTCAGGCCGCCAGTCTCGTTGAAAACGATGACTGCAAGCCGTCGTTCCTTCTCGTTTACCGGCAGATGGATCGTTCGATTAGGTTGCTTGCTCTCGGTTCCCCGTCGAGTGTCGCGGATCAGGACATGGCGATGGTCAATCGTTACCCAATGCTCGTCCTCCTCACGATGCGAAAGCTCCTCGGCTGCACGAGCATTCTCGATGGCGCGGCCATACGCCGGATTTATGTAAAACTTGCCGTTAACAAAGGGCATGTTTGCTCCGGGTTTGGAATTGACTTCGCGAGATCGGGCGGCCGCAATGCGAATGCAGCGGAATGGATCGGCGCCGCCTCGCGCGAGTTGAGTTCGCCGCGAAAGAAAGCACGGGCGCAGCAAGCAGCGCCCCTACGAAGAAAA
>JANWJR010000021.1 GCA_025451835.1 Candidatus Acidiferrales bacterium
GTTGGGTCGCCCGGTACTTATAACATAGCCTCACGCCACTGGCCAACGCGCTGCCCTGCGGATGGTTCGCAACTGACAATGGCGTATTCCTTTGCATGCTAGGCTCTTAACGGCCCGTGCCGGCGTGCGCGATGGCTGGAATGGCGAAGCCCCTGCGAAGTGCTGCTCAAACCATCGCATTGACGCACATCCGCGACTTTGCTATGTTTCCCACTCAGACACCGGGGAGTTAACCTGTGAAGCGCCGACCGACACGAAGTTCCAGTACCACCCGTAGCAGCCGCAAACCATTGAAAAAAAAGGAAATGAAGGCAAGATCCAAGACTCATGCGCTGCCTCTGGACCCGGACGCTCCGGCAAAGCAGGCGCAGCTCAGGCTATACGAAGAAGCTCTGAAGCATTTCCAGGAGCAGAAGTTCCACCGCGCCAAGCAATCTCTAGAGAAGGTGCTCGAAGGGCCGAGCAAGGAATTAGCCGACCGTGCGCAGGTGCATGTACGAATCTGCGAGCAGAGAATTTCGCGCGTGCCGGCAGTTCCGGCCAAATCGGCCGAAGATCACTACACGCAGGGAGTCGCACTCATGAACCTCGGGCGCTGGGACGAAGCTCGCGAGCATCTCGACCGTGCGCGCAAAGCCTCGCCCAAGGCAGACCACATTGTTTACGCCATGGCGGCGCTCGATTGCCTTACCGGCGAAGCCGATTCGGCGATGCAGAACTTGAAAATTGCGATTCAATTGCGCCCGGAAAACCGCTACCACGCGCGCAATGATGAGGACTTCTCCTTTTTGCAGGAAGACCCGCGCTTTACCGAGCTCCTCTATCCGGAGCGGGAAAGTTCAGCCAGCTGACCTTCTTTTCTTTCGACGTGAAGAATTCTTCGCAACAACGATCCCTTCCCATTCGCATTGTCGCGCTCGGCGGAGGCACGGGTCTGTCCATGGTCCTGCGCGGGTTGAAGGAATATGTTTCGGGACGAAGGAAAGACTACGCACCGAGGCCCATCGCGGATTTGGCGGCGGTAGTGACGGTCACCGACGATGGTGGGAGTTCCGGGCGTCTCCGCCGCGACTACAAAGTACTTCCGCCCGGAGATATCCGCAATTGCATGGTGGCGCTCTCGACCGATGAGCGGCTCCTCGCACGGCTCTTTCAGTATCGCTTTCCGGCGGGCCGCGGGCTGGCGGGGCACAGCTTCGGCAATCTCTTTTTGACTGCACTTACAAACGTTACGGGAGATTTTCCGCACGCAGTGCGGGTGTCCTCGCGAGTACTAGCGATCCGCGGGCGGATTTTCCCTTCGACCGCGCACAACGTTACCCTCGAAGCCGAACTGGCAGACGGCACGATCGTTGCCGGCGAAACGAAAATTTCACGCTCGCACCAGCCCATTCGGCGCGTGTGGATGGTTCCGCGCCGCGTCCCTCCGCTTCCGGAAGTGCTTGAGGCCATACGCGATGCCGACCTGGTCCTCATCGGGCCCGGCTCTCTTTACACCAGCATCATTCCAAACTTGCTGGTCCACAAAGTCGTCGACGGAATTGCCCGGTCGCAGGCGACATGCGTTTACATTGCGAACCTGATGACGCAGCCCGGCGAAACAGAACATTACTCGGTCGCCGACCACGTCCAAGCGATCTACGATCACACGCGCAAGCATCTCTTCGATTTCGTGGTCATCAACAGGAAAGCGATCTCTCCCCGCCTTCTTCGCCGGTACAGCTCGGATGGGGCCGCGCCGGTTGACCCGTCGTTCAAGACGCTTGATCGCATGGGGTTGAAATATGTGACCGACGACCTTTTGCGGCAGAATGGCGTTGTGCGCCACGACCAAGCGCGGCTCGCGCGCCTCTTGCTTGAACTCTTCAGAAAGCGTGGCGGTTCTCGCTGATTGGTTTTGAGGCTGACAGCGGTTGCGGTTTGGAAACCCATTCCTTGCGCCTAATGGCGCGTGTTCGTATACTGGCCCGCGCTGCCCGAAAGGCATTCGATGCGCGTTCAAATATTGTCGGCCTTATCGCCACACTGCTCGAAATTTAACACCGCATTTATTGGCCATCTCGGAGGATTCGATGTTCGCACCTGCACACGATGAGTTGAACGTATTCCAATCTGCGGAAGCTCGTTTTGAGATCGCGTGCCAGAAACTCGGCTTGGAAGACGATTTATACCGCTATCTCAAATATCCCAGCAAAGAAGTCACGGTGTATATCCCGGTATCGCGCGATAGCGGACAGCTCGAAGTGTTTATCGGTTATCGCGTGTTGCACTCAACGGTCCGCGGCCCTGGCAAAGGCGGCATTCGCTTTGCCCCAGATGTTTCGATCGATGAGGTGCGCGCGCTGGCAGCCTGGATGACCTGGAAATGCGCTCTCGTTGATATCCCATTCGGAGGAGCAAAGGGCGGAGTCATCTGCGATCCATCGAAGCTTTCGAAGCACGAACTCGAGCGCATCACACGCCGTTATACCGCTGAATTAAGCGAATGGTTCGGTCCGGAGCGTGACGTTCCCGCCCCGGACATTGGCACCAACGCCCAGACGATGGCCTGGGTGATGGACACCTACGCGATGCACACGCGGCAGGCCACCACTGCCGTCGTTACCGGCAAGCCGCTGGCTTTGGGGGGCTCGGAAGGTCGGACGGAAGCAACCGGCCGAGGCGTCATGATGTGCTGCGACAAAGCTCTGGCGAAACTCAAGATGAAGCGTGAAGGCTGCCGCGTCATCGTGCAGGGCTTTGGCAACGTCGGCTCGCAGGCCGCTACTTTGCTGCACCAGGCCGGATACAAAATCATCGGCGTCGCCGATATTCACGGTGGTTTGTACAACGAGAACGGCTTCGACATACCAAGACTGGTTGATTGGGTTTACACGCAAAAAAAGCCGCTGCCGGAATTTTCTGCCGGTGGAACAAAGATGTCCGCGCCGGATGTGCTCTTCAATCCGTGCGACATCCTCATTCCTGCCGCCACCGAAAACCAGATCACTTCGCAAAACGCCCATCGCGTGGATTGCAAAATCCTCTGCGAAGGCGCCAATGGTCCCACC
Source organism: Candidatus Acidiferrales bacterium (assembly GCA_025451835.1). Classification (GTDB taxonomy): domain Bacteria; phylum Acidobacteriota; class Terriglobia; order Acidiferrales; family UBA7541; genus Palsa-295. The sequence goes on from JANWJR010000021.1 coordinate 3,051, forward strand.
ACTTCGCACGCCGACCCGATCATCGACAAGAAAGGTATTTTTATCATTCCGGATATCCTAGGGAACGCCGGCGGCGTCACGGTCAGTTACTTCGAATGGGTGCAGGACCGCCAGGGATTCTTCTGGCGCGAAGACGAAGTGAACGGCCGCCTGCAGCATGTGATGGAGCGCAGCTTCGACAATGTGATAAGGTACGCCGAAACTCACGGCGTCAATAACCGCATCGCGGCGTACATCGTTGCGGTCGACCGTGTAGCACAGGCGTTGAGGCTTCGGGGCATTTACGCTTGACGTTGGTGTTCGGAACACCTTACTGGGGATGATTTGCACCCTGATTCGATATCACCGGGAGCGCTGAAAAGCGAGGAAGAACTCCGCCGCGATCTTTGCGTGGCTGGCCGCTGGATTTACGAGCGAGGCTACGTCGCAGCGACGGATGGCAATATTTCCGTGCGTCTCGGGCCTGGGCGCATCCTCACTTCTCCCACGGGTATCGGCAAGGGGATGATGTCCCCTGACGATCTCGTCGTCACAGACCTCTCGGGGCAAAAACTGAGCTGCGGCCGCAATCCCTCAAGCGAACTTGGAATGCATCTCCTGATTTACCGCCGCAGGCCGGATGTCAACGCGGTTTGTCACGCCCATCCGCCTGCCGCCACCGGTTACGCCGCCGCCGGAGTTCCACTCGACAAAGCGATTTTGGCCGAACTCGTGATTTGTCTCGGCACCGTTCCCGTAGCGCCCTATGGCACTCCCGGCACGCCCGAACTCGCGGACACGTTGGAACCACTGGTGGAAGAGGCCGACGCCATACTTATGGCTAATCATGGCGTCGTCACCTGCGGCCCCGATCTGCTTACCGCGTTCTTCCGTATGGACACCACCGAACACTTCGCTCGCGTGGCGCTCGTTACTGAAATCCTGGGGAAACAGGTGTTGCTTTCCGGCGAAGATGTGGAAAAATTGCTGGCGGCGCGGGCGCGCTATGGTGTACGAACTGTTTCGACGGCTCACCCGGTGACCTCGAACGCGCCTGATTCCGAAAAGATTACTTTGACTCGGCGTGAGCTCGAAGCCATTGTAGATGAAGCGGTGCAACGCGAACGGTCCCGGCGGTAAGCGACACATGTGGCGCTCTCGCCGCTGAATCACGGACCGTTGTGCATCAAGACAATGAATCTCGGAAAGCGTTCGTCGGAGGATGAACAATGGGCGAAGCACTGGGAATGATCGAGACGCGCGGGCTTGTGGCGATGATCGAAGCCTCGGACGCGATGGTAAAGGCGGCGAAGGTCACTCTGGTGGGCTGGGAAAAGATTGGCTCCGGCTACGTCACGGCGTTGGTGCGCGGCGATGTCGCCGCCGTGAAAGCTGCTACGGATGCGGGAGCAGCAGCCGCGCGTCGCGTGGGCGAGCTGATCGCGGTGCACGTCATCCCGCGACCTCACCAGTCGCTCGAAGATGTGCTGCCCATCGGAAAGTCCGCGGTCGCTGCTTCCGCAAAGTAGCGCTCTGCAGCCACGCTCGTACCGAGGCAGCACGGGGCCGAAGCATCGCTTCTTGAGTCGAATCTTGTTGTTGTGCTTTCGCTGTTCAACTATGAACTCTTGACTGTAAACTTTCTTCCATGATTCTGGCCCGCATCGTCGGCACCGTGGTTTCGACGCGCAAAGATCCGCGCCTCGAAGGAAAGAAACTGCTCGTTGTGAAGCCCGTGAGCCCTGAGGGAGCCGACGAATCGGGCTATCTGGTTGCCGTGGACACGGTTGACGCGGGGTTTCGCGAAACGGTTTTGATCGTCTCGGGCAGTTCCGCGCGCAATGCTTCGGAATGCAAGGATCGCCCGGTTGATGCGGCGATTGTCGGCATCGTGGACTCGGTGAATCTGGACGCGCTGCATGAAGCCGAACTCATCGCTGCACGCAAAAGGTGACAGCAGTCGGCAGCGCGTTCTGGTGCGAAGCCAGAGATCTCTTCTTCAGATATTGCGATCAGGTGAATTGATGTTGCTAGGCCGCGTCATCGGCACAGTAGTGGCAACGATGAAGAATGAATCCCTCGTCGGCCAGCGCCTGCTGATCGTTCAGCCGCTCAACCGCCGCGGGCGCGACACGGGAAAACCGCTCGTGGCGCTTGATTCCGTCGGGGCGGGCGCCGGTGAAATGATTTACTGGTGTCGCGGCAAAGAGGCGAGCTTTCCGTTTTTGCCGGCTGAACTTCCCACCGAAGCCACAATCGTCGGCATCGTAGACAGCCTAAACATTCCAAAAGAGGGCACATCGGTTTCGCATGCTGAGGACCCGGCGGAACGCCGAATATGAAGTACAACGCGCAGCACGGCAAAGAAGCGGGATGCTAATTGGGCGAGTGATCGGCCATGTAGTCGCGACTCAGAAGGCCCATTCACACCGGGGCCGCAAAATCCTTGTCGTGCAACCGCTAAATCTGGATGGTTCCGACCGCGGTGAAGCCGTTCTGGCTCTCGACGCGGTCGACGCTGGCGTCGGCGAGCGCGTATTGCTCACCACCGAGGGGTTTTCCGCCATGACCTCTGTGGGCCGGCCAAATTCCCCGATTGACAGCGCCGTTATCGGCATCATTGATGCCGTCGAATTGATCGACGGCGCAAGATAGGGCAGCGGCCGCATCGCGGTCGCTGCCCCGCTCGCTATTTGTTGTTCCCAGCCGACTCACCGGAAACTGCAACGTAGCGTGTCTTGCCCTGGAAATGGATCTCGGTGACTAACCCGCTATCCGACACGATCTTTGAAACTTGAGACTTGCCGGTTTCATCTTTCCATTGAATGGGAGCTTCCGCGACAACTTTGCCGTTACGTGAGATGGTAATTTTTGAATCATCTGCGGCCACGTTGTAATCGCCCGGCTTTAGCTGCGTGCCTCCGAGCGTGATTGGGTTTTGAAACGTCATGATTGTTTTGACGGTTGCGTTCGCGCCTTTTGCATTTGCAAATTGAACGGTTGCCGGCAACAGCATCGCGAACGCTGCCAGAATCGTAACGATCCGAACTGTGTAATTTCGAGACATTGTTTTCTCTCCTCGACCGATTTTGCTTTTTGCAGTTTTCTTGCTGCAAGCCCTCGCGGCTTCTTTAAGCACATTCGTTGCCGATGCACCTAAAACGGATTCGTATATATGAAAATCAGCGCATTGTTCTGCAAGCGACCGCATGCTTCCCAGAACCGCACGCTGAAGTGCGGGCGGCATCATGAAAAACGCGGGCGCAACGAAGGGAATTCCGAAATTAGCGTGCGTAATTGCGATTCCGAACGACCGCTCCCGATCGCTTGAATGGCATTTTGTCGCATGAGCGAACACATCGTTCCCCCAAGCGAACAGAAACTTGTTGAGCGACGCCGAGTTCTCCGTTTCCATCGGAGACGTCGTTTAAATTCATTCGCCGATCAAACGAAATGACGCGGGGGGAAATACGGCAATAGCGCAGGAAAAAGATATGCGGACGAAAAAAGCAAGCCGGACGGCGCCACGATTCGCGTCAGCGCCGCCCGCGCGTGAAGTTCAGGAGAAGGCTACTGCGAGAGCGAGACGTAGCGTGTCTTGCCCTGAAAGTGTATCTCGGTGACGGTTCCGCTGTCGGTCACAACCTGTGAGTACTCAGATTTCCCGTTTCCATCTTTCCATTGAGCCGGAGCTTCCGCGACAACCTTTCCGTGCTGCGATACGGTTACTTTCGAATCATCCGCCGACACTTGATAATCGCCCGCTTTTAATTGTTTGCCCGCCAGCGTAACCGCGTTTTGAAACGTGATCGTTGTTCGAATGTTCGTTCGTGCATTTTTTGCCATTGTGGGGTGAACGGTCATCGGCAACAACATTGCCAATGCCACAAGGCCTATGGCGATACGAAACGTGTATCTCTGTAACATTTTCTCTCCTCCGAGGAATTGCCCCTGCATCCGGTTAGACGAAGTGCTCCGCGATTCGAGAGCCAGTTTTTTGTCGCGCCAAGAAACTCTTTAGTCTTGAGCACCGGATGCGAACACACTAATCCCGAAAGCGGACACTGGCCGTCTGCACCGTTGCGAAAATCGTTTTGCGCTGCAAATATGAATACGCAAGAGCGGGGGATTTAGTTCACGTGGAAACAGGTACTTTCCCGCACTGCTTTGTTTGACACGCTCCGGCTGCTAATCAATAATCGCTGGACATGATTGGATCGCTTCGGGGCACGCTCATTGACAAGCGCCCAAACCAGGTGTTGCTCGACGTGGTTGGCGTTGGATATCAAGTTCAAATTCCGCTCTCGACATTTGCCGGCCTCGGCTCGTTGCACGCCGAGGTAACTCTCTTGATCCATACGCACGTGCGCGAGGATCAAATCGCGCTTTACGGATTTGTTACCGCGCGGGAAAAGCAATGTTTCGAGCTTTTGATTTCCGCTTCCGGCGTCGGACCCTCGCTCGCTCTCAAGATTTTGTCCGGTATGAGCATCGAAAATTTGGTGCCGGCAATTCGCAAGGGAGATGTCGCCCAGCTCGTGCGCATTCCGGGCGTGGGGCGCAAGACTGCTGAGCGCATGGTCGTCGAGTTGCGCGATAAATTGGCCGCCTTGGATGTTCCGGAGGCAGGCAAGCCCGCAACGCGCTCGCAGGTGGAATCCGACGTCGCATCGGCGCTCGAAAATCTTGGCTACGACGTGCGGGCAGTTGAAAAAGCTATTGAGAAGGGGCGCAGTGACGCTGCCGCCGATTTCGAAACATTGCTTCGCGCGGCGCTCCAGCTCCTTGGCAGTTCGGCCATGCAGAAAACGGCTCGCGCCGGCCGCGACGAGTAATTCGAGAATGAAATCATAAACCGAGAAGGTCTGATCCCCAGAAACATGCAGGACGAACGAAATCGCATCATTTCGGGAAAAGCTCTTGACGAGGACGCGCGCATCGACGCCAGCGTCCGGCCGAAGCAGCTATCCGATTACATCGGCCAGAATCGCGTGAAGGAGAATCTTCAGATTGCCGTGCAGGCGGCGCGCACGCGGGGTGAGTCTCTCGATCACGTTCTGTTATACGGGCCGCCGGGATTGGGTAAGACCACTCTCGCGCAGATTCTTGCGAACGAAATGGGCTCCGCGATAAAAATCAGCTCGGGGCCGCTGCTCGAAAAGAAAGGCGACCTCACCGCCGTCCTTACATCTCTCGATTCTGGCGATTTCTTTTTTCTCGATGAAATTCACCGCTTGCAGCCCGCGCTGGAGGAAATTCTCTATCCCGCGATGGAAGATTTTCGCGTGGACCTGATCATCGGGCAGGGTCCGGGCGCACGCGTCCATCCCTATCAACTGAATCGCTTCACTTTGATTGGTGCGACAACGCGTGCAGGATTGCTGATGGCGCCGCTGCGCTCGCGGTTCGGAATCGTGCACCGGCTCGAATTCTATTCTCCCGAGGACCTGCAGCGCATCGTGCAGCGTTCGGCCAAGATTCTCGGCATAGCGGTGGACGAATCCGGCGCCGCTGAAATCGCGCGGCGCAGCCGCGGAACTCCGCGCGTCGCCAATCGCCTGCTTCGCCGCGCGCGCGATTACGCCGAAGTGCGCGCCAAGGGGCACATCACGCTTGGCGTTGCGCGCGACGCGCTTGCGATGCTTGGCGTGGACGAGCACGGCCTCGATGAAGTGGACCGCAATCTCCTCCTCACCATCATTCAAAAATATTCCGGTGGCCCGGTTGGATTGAATACTATCGCCGCTTCGCTCAGCGAAGAGGAAGACGCCATCGAGGAAATTTACGAGCCGTACTTGATGCAGCTCGGCTTGCTCGATCGCACCCAGCGCGGCCGCGTCGCTACGGCGCTGGCATACAAACATTTCGGAATGGACGAGCCCCGCCGCCAGCCCGGCCTTTTCAGCTAAGATTCTTCTCTGACGCACTGCATAGCACGTATGGAAACCACCTTTCTTTCGCTCGGCGCCAACGTCGGCGATCGCGAACGAAACATTGCCTGCGCGATCAAGAAGCTGCTGGAACATGGCATACGCATCGTGCGGCGGTCGTCCCTGTATGAGACCGAGCCGGTGGAAGTTCTCGATCAGAAATGGTTTTTGAATTGCGTCGTGGAAGCAGAAACTGACCTCACGCCACTGGAATTGCTGGATGTACTCCTCGAAATCGAGCGCTCGCTTGGCCGCCAGCGGCGCGTTCCAAAAGGGCCGCGCGCAATCGACATCGACATTCTGTTTTTCGGCTCAGACGTCATTCAGATGCCGCGGCTCAAAATTCCGCATCCGCGCATGGCAGACCGCCGGTTCGTGCTCGTGCCTTTCGCCGAACTCGCTCCTTCCGCGCAGCATCCTGGCTCGAAGAAAACAGTTGCCGACCTGCTCGCCGAAACACCAGACAAGAGCGATGTAAAATTATGGAAAAGCGGGAAGCGATAGCCCAAAGTGTAGGGATGATTTACAGATGTTCGAGGCCTTTGCGTTCCTTATCGCGCCTCTTGCGGTCTTCTTCTTCCTGCTGTTCGAATTCCGCCATTTCTTCTTCGGTCATTTGATAATCTTCCCGAGAGGCGAACATCGAGTTCCGCCGGCTGTCACGTATCTTTCGGCGCGCCGTGGTTCGCTTTCCACCGGGCGAAAGGTCGCCCATGCTGCGGATTGGATCTTCGATGGCGCCCGCTTCGAGCAGCAGTTCGCTCACTTTTTCGAGGAAATCGTGCAAGTGATAGGGTTTCAACGAATAAGGTAGCGCTTCTCGCTCGAGCACCGGTTGCACGTGCCTTGCCGCCAGCAGCGGCACCAGGAAAAGTACGCGGATGCGTTTTGGGCGAGCGCTGTCAACCGAGCCGCCTTCGGGCGCGTCCGCTTGCCCTTGAGCCAAGTCCCGTAGGGTTGCAAACAGCGGTCCCCGGATATCCGTCAGGGCCACGTTAACGATCACCAGATTCCATTGACCGCTCGCGATTTCCAACATCGCATGAGAAGCCAGTGGAACGATCCGGACCCGCCAGCCCTCTGAATCGAGAATATTCTTCAGCGCCCGCTGGCTGACGATATCGTCGTCAATAATAAGTATCCCGACTTCCGCCACCGGCGCTTCTCCTGTGTTCCACACTTAGTATAAATCGGCCTGCTGCGGCCATTTCTGTAGCGCTCCGCGAAGTGTCCAGTGGGGGACTGCCCGCGCATACAGGCGAA
>JANWJR010000022.1 GCA_025451835.1 Candidatus Acidiferrales bacterium
AACCTTCGTCAGTGGTCAGCCGGTGTTCACTTTCCATGAGTTTTTGATTCAAATCCTGAAGCGTCGCGGCCGGCAGCCCTTCGTTCCATGCCTTCTGCAGCGCCGACTGGTAGCGTTTCGCGCCTTGCGCTAGCGCGTCGGCGGAATTGTCCAGGGGCGCGAAATTCAAATGCGGTGGCACATCTTCGTGCGGTGGCGCAACCGTCGGATGGCGCGGGTCGTTGGTGGCGCTGTACACGCCCTCCTCGATTTCCGTATTCCGCTCGATCGCGTCGTTTCTTTCCTTGTCCGCCAGCTTTTTCAAGTCCTTCCGGTAACGGTCGATCGTGTCCGCGAAGTCGGTAAACTCGAAGGGCAGCAAATCGGCATCGGCGAGTCGCATCGCGGCTATGCCAATCGTCTGCGATAGCGCGCGCTCGTAAACGAAGTCCGTATCGCCGAAATGCGTGTACCAGTAAAAGTCATCGTAGATCGAATGGTAGATGCCGCTGTCGCCTTCGCCACCGTAGCTCACGTTCATCGACGCGATGCCCAGATGGTCCAGGAAGACGGTGTAATCGCTTCCCGACCCGAGCGCTCCCATGGGGAGATCGGCGCGCTGGCGAGCTTGCTTGCGGTCATCCGCGGTTTTAGCCCGTTCGATTTCGCGCAGTCGAAGCCGCTGGCCAACCGAAAGCTTTGTCTCCGGGTCCTCAACGTCACCTGCGACGCCATTCATGAAGTGCCGCAGCGACTGTGAGCCCTGCACGGACAAATATCCTCGATCGCTCCCGTCGGTGTTGATGTACGCAACGGCGTGGGCCTTGAGTTCCTGGTCGTGCTGCTCTCCCCACTCCGTGGACCCGAGCAGCCCGGGTTCTTCGCCATCCCACGCGCAGTAGATAACGGTGCGCTTCGGCCGCCATCCCTGTTTGAGCAATTCGCCCAGAGAGCGCGCCTCCTCCAATAGCGCAACCTGGCCGGAGATGGGGTCTTCCGCCCCATTGACCCAGCCATCATGATGGTTGCCGCGTATCACCCATTGATCAGGGTTCGTTGAGCCCGGAATCTTGGCGATGACGTCGTAAATCGACTTCATATCCCAGTTGGATTTCACGATCAGGTGAACTTTCGCCGGTCCAGCGCCAACATGGTAGGAAATCGCGAGCGAACCGCGCCAGTCCTTCGGTGCCATTGGACCCGCGAGCGCCGCTAGTAGTGGTTGTGCGTCGCCGTAAGAGAGCGGGAGGACGGGTATCTTCGTAATGCCCGGCGCATCTTTTATAGGCAACCGCTTCGCGTCGGCGGTCGCACCAATTCCAGGCGTTAGCGGATCTCCGGGGCTGTACGTCGGAAAATCCATAACGCTGCCGCGCTGCACACCTTCCCTGGGCCGCATCGGCCCCTTCGGAAACACATCGTCAACCGCGTAGCCGTCATCGCCCGGATCCGAGTAGATCAAACACCCAACGGCACCGTGCTCCGCCGCCACCTTCGGTTTCACACCCCGCCATGACCCGCCATACTTCGCTAGCACAATCGCTCCCTTCACCGATACACCCAGCCGCGCGAGTTCCTCGTAATCTTCGGGCACACCATGATTGACGAAAACCAACGGCGCAGTCACATCACCGTCAATCGAGTAAGCGTTGTACGTGGGTAACTGCTCGCTTTGCTGGTTGGACGTGGGATCAAGGGCGAGCGGCGGTTCCTGCAATTTCGCTTTGAATTGAGTGGGCTCAACCATTTCAACCAGCCGCTCTTTCGGCGTGGGAAACAGCACGCTGAATGTTTCGATATGCGCGTCCCATCCCCACTCTTTGAACTTTGAAAGTATCCACTCGGCGTTGTCTTTGTCATAAGCCGTGCCGACGTTGTGCGGACGAGCGCTCAACCGCTGCATGTACGCCCGTTCGTTTTCAGGGCTGGGAATCGCTGCGAATTTCGTTTCCCATCGCCGTTCCGTGACCGAATTCTCATGCGAGAAGCCCTGCAACGGCGCCTCGTCTGCTCCAGCCGAAAAAAGGAAAAGTACCGACAGCAAAATTAAACCCACCACGCGACGTCCCATGTGCGCTCCTTCGTGCGTTTGTCAGCCAGCTTATACAGGAACCAAGCGGAGCAGGTTACAAGAAATCGGGAAGGAATGCCAAGCATGGCGAGATCTTTTTGCGGAGTCGCGCTTCTGATTTACAGATTCGTTGAATCATCGACCGTGATCCGGCGCGTGTCTTCCGCAACATGCTCGAGATGAATGCGAACGATGGGCCACTCCGTGCGGAGTTTCAGACGATCCGGCCATTCGACGATTACGATTGCTTGCTCGGAAAATACGTCCTCGAGGCCGAGGGTTTCGAGATCGTGCAGATCGCTGATTCGATAAAGATCGACGTGGTAAACGCGAACGCCGCGATCATAAGTGTGCACGAGCGTGAAAGTTGGACTCGTCACTTCGTCTTCCCGCGCGGCACCGATGCCGCCGACGATCCCTTTCGTGAGCGTGGTCTTCCCCGCTCCAAGATCGCCGTAGAGCAATACCAAAGCGGGCGGTTTGAGTCGCTCTCCTATTTCGCGCCCCCGCAGAATTGTCTCATCCGATGAATTCGTGAAAACCTCGCGGCTAGGCACGGCCGCACTCAGCATAGAACTGCTGGTAGGCGCGCGGAATCGCGCGGACCAAATCGGAAGCCATCAGCGGCGCTTCGCCAACCTCCGCCGCTGCGATGTCGCCCGCAAGACCGTGGAGGTAAACACCGAAGCAAAGCACGCTCGGCCAGTCGTGTTCGGCATATTCCGACGTAAGACCTGCAAGGATACCCGTGAGAACGTCGCCTGCACCGCCGGTCGCCATGCCGGGGTTTCCGGTCGAATTAACCCAGATCCGCCCATTAGGCGCGGCAATCACTGTCTGATAGCCTTTCAGGATCAGGTGCGCATTCCAATCGGCAGCCGCTTTTCGTGCTGTCTCAATTCGCTGGGCTTGAACCGCCTCGACTGCGCAGCCCAGGAGCCGGGCCATCTCGCCGGGATGTGGGGTCATGGCAATCGCACTTTTGGGATCCTTGAGCTCCGCCGTGCGGCCCGCGAATGCGTTTAGCGCATCGGCGTCTAGAATGATTCGGATTCGCGAGCGCATGCTTACAACGCTACGCACGAATTCCTGCGTTTCGGGGTGCGTTGAAAGGCCCGGGCCGATCGCCAGGGCATTCTTGCGCTCCAGCAGATGGTCAAACCGATGATCCTTGAGGCATCGCGTCGAAACTGTCCCGGCGTCTGTCGCGGCGAGCGGTTCGGTCATGATTTCCGGCGTGTGCGCGGCGATAACCGGCAGGACCGGCGCAGGAGTGGCAACGCTCACCAGACCTGCGCCTGCACGAAGAGCGGCCCAAGACGCGAGTACCGCCGCTCCGCTCTTGCCTACCGAACCGGCAACGATCAACGCGTGGCCGTAATCACCCTTGTTACTGCCAGGCTTGCGCGGCAAAGCGAAATCTTCACAGTCGTGGGCCTCGAGCCAGCGAACGTTCCCTTGTCCTACTTTCTCCACTAATTCTCGGGGAGATCCTATGTGCTGGACAAAGAGTCGCCCTGTGAACGGACGCCCATCTGAGGAAACGAGCCCCGGCTTGGGTGCGGTAAACGTCACAGTGTAATCGGCGCGAATAGCCTCGCCGAGGCTCGCGCCTGCGTCAGCAAAGAGACCGGAAGGAATATCCACTGACACCACGCTGGAACCGGCTGGCCGTCGATTTACATCGTCGATAACCCGGCGCAACAATCCTTCCACGGGGCCGCGAGCGCCCGTTCCGAGCAAAGCGTCGACGATAACATCGCTCGAACCAAAACCGATCTTCGAAGCAGTCCATTGGCCGGAGTCGCGGACGACGTGCAGATCGCCTGAAGAGCTCTGCCAACGTTGAAGGTTCGCAGCAGCATCGCCACCAAGTTCATCAGGCGCGGCAAATAGATACACGGCCGGCTTCGCTCCCGCATCCAGCAAGTGGCGCGCGGTAACCAGGCCGTCTCCTCCGTTGCTTCCTTTGCCGCAAAGGACGACAATCCGCCGTCGCAAAATACTCGGAAAGCGCTCGCGGATAAATTTCGCGACGCCTTTTCCCGCATTCTCCATCAAGGTCAGGCTGGGAATGCCGTATCGCTCCGTCGTGAGATGGTCCACTTCCCTCATTTCGGAGGCTGTGAGAATTTTCATGGCTGGGTGTCCATCGCTGGATATTCACGGCGTTGGCGCGGATAACTCCGGGCGGCTGCTACAGCATCCATCCGCCGCTGACGTTGAGCGCCTGCCCGGTGATGTAATCGGCTTCATCGGAGGCGAAGAATTTCACGGCTGCGGAAACATCGTCCGCGGAAGGAGGCCTGCCAATCGGAAATCGGGCGTCGCGCATTCGCCGCGCCTCCTCGGCGGTCAATTCTTTCTCGTCCACGTTCGAAGGATTGATCACGTTCACGGTGATGCCATTCTTCGCCTCTTCGATGGCCAGCGAGCGCGAAAATGACACGACCGCCGCCTTCGCCGCGGCGTAAGCCGAGATCGTGGCCTGCCCGAAGGCCCGCTCTGCTCCTACAGCCCCTAGATTAATGATCCGGCCCCAGTGCTGGCGGCGCATCGCCGGAAGGACGGCCTTGCTGGCATAGAAGACGCTCAAGAGATTTGACCCGAAAACCTCTTCCCATTCCTTCGTGGCAGTTTCGGACACCGGCTTCCAATTAAACTCGCCAACGTTATTTACGAGAATATCGATCCGGCCATGACGCTCGAGCACTTTCTCGACGAGAAACTGCACCTTCTGCGCATCGGTGGCGTCGGCTTCGACGGCAAAGCACTCCGCGCCGAGCGACTGTAACTGGCGCAGCGTGTTCTGGGCTGCTGTTTTATTCGAGCGATAGGAAAGGGCGATGCGCGCACCTTCGCGCGCGAGTCCCAGCGCGATCCCTTTGCCGATCCCGCGTGTGCCGCCGGTGATGAGCGCTATGCGCTGGTTGAGAGGCACTTCACACCCCGCCTTTCGCCAAGCTCAGTATAATAATAAAATTCATGCCTCCTGCGCTAACAGCTTCGCCAAGCTATGCCATGCGCGCGATAATGACCGTAATATCGTCCGCCTGTTCCGCCGTACCCGCCCATTGCTCGGCAGCCGCCACCAGAGTCTCGGCGAGACGGTCGGGCGCGAGATTCCGCAGCCGTATCACTTCATCCTTTAAGCGCTCAATTCCGAATTCTTCTCCGTACACATTTTCGGGCTCAGTCAGGCCGTCGCTAAACGCCACCAGGACACTTCCTGGGGCAATCTTCAGCGTCCTTTGCGTGTAGGTACAATCCTCGAACAGGCCAACCACCGTGCCGCCTCCATCGAGCTGCTCGAACCCGCCAGCGGCGATGAGAAACGGCGGCAAGTGGCCCGCGTTTGTGTACGTCAGCATCTTGCTTTGGGCGTCGTAGATTCCGTAGAAAAAAGTTGCGTAACGGTCATCCGAGGTATTGAGGTAGAGGTACTTATTCAAGCGCGACACGAGTTCGGCAGTCCCGCCCGCGCCGTCCATCATCGCCTGGCTGCGCAAAGAGGCCTGCAAGCTGGCCATCAATAGCGCCGCGAAAATTCCCTTCCCGCTGATGTCGGCCAGCGCAATTCCCACGCGGTTGGGGCCCAGTGGTAGAAAGTCATAATAATCGCCACTGACCGTTCGCGCCGGCCTGCAAATCGCCGCGAGCTGCAAGCCGGGGAGCGAGGGTACCGTTTTCGGGAAAAGCTGTTCCTGCACCTCGCGAGCGATCGTGATTTCTTGTTCGAGATGCTGGCGCTGGCGCTGTTCTTCGATCAGTTCGCCGACGGAACCCGTCATTTCGTTGAAAGAGTCGCCAAGGGAACCAAGCTGGTCGCGCTGGTGTACTCGCACGCGGTAGGTAAAATCGCCTCGTCGAACGTGGAGCGTCGCGTCGTACAAATCAGCGACGGCACTGGTGATCGTGCGGGTCAATACGACGCCCGTGATGAGGGCTGCAATCTCAAGAGTGAGGAAGATGACCGCCGCGATCAGCAGCAGGTCGATAAGGAAAGGCCCCACCGCGCCCACGGATGTGAAGAGGCTGCGATTGACCGCTGATGGACGCAGAGCGAACGCGGCAAAGACGGGCGCATCCGCAGCCGCGGTTTGCGGTTCCGCATGGACCGCCTCGATTGTGGAAACACCCCGAACCCGGATATCCAGAAAATTCGCGGCCGGCGGCAGCGCCCTGCGGCGGCTGGCCACTTGCTCTCCGGGCACGTATGACTGTTTGTCAATCTTGATCGTGATCGGAGAACCCGCCTTCCCGGATACTGGCTCGAGAAGCATCAATTGGATGGCTCCCAGTTCAGCCGAGAATCCATCCAGGACATCCGTCGTAAGAGGAGCAACCGTAAGAACCGCGACGGGTCCCGCAGGCCCGTCGCGACTTATCTCCGACGCGAAATACAATTTGTTTTCGAACTCGATCAACCCAGCGTACTCGCGGCCGTTTCCCGCTTTCAGCAGCAATTTCCCCCGATTCAGGTACACCTCCAGGCCGGGCCACTCGCTCTTTGCCGCGTCGATCAGACTGCTGACGCGCGGACGCGACAACAGCGATTCTGGGCCGGATGGGATTCCCTTCGCTTCTTCCGCTTCGATGGCGTTCGCAATCGCCTCGCCCCTCGATGCGATCGTACTTATGCGCTGCTGCATGTCGTCCTGAATCAAGTGGGCGCCCAATTGGAGATAGAGCAGGTACGAACCTGCCCCAACCATCGTCAGCAGCAAAATGACCGGTACAACCGCGATAAACACATAAGCAACGATCAGCCGGTTGCGCAGCGGCCACATGAAATCATGACGAACCCACGGGACGAGACGAATCACAAAGTAAATGATGGCGGCCACGCACAACAGCCCGAGAGCCCACAGGTGAGAAAGCTGAACCGAGTATGCGGATGCGATTCGCTCTACGACGTAGAGGAGCACGATGGCAAACGCGATCCGATCGAGCAGCGAGGTTCGCCGGAGAATAATAAGCAGACGCCTTGGTTCGAATCGGTTCATCGAAAGGAAACCGCATCCGTGAGCGATCTCGAGGGACGATCCCCAGTTCGCTTCCACCTCGGCTGCAATCCGCCGCGGGGACTTCGATTATTTCACGAATCCTTCTTGTGCGGCGGCGTTCCGACGAACGTTGCTGTGTTTCCGGCCGTAGAAGACGTAAATCACCAGGCCGATCGCAAGCCAGATCAGCAACCGCCACCACGTCTTAGCGGGAAGGCTAAGCATCGCGGCAAGGGAGGTCACAATACCCAGAATCGGAATCAACGGAACCAGGGGCGTTTTGAACGGCCTTGGCAAGTCCGGTCGTTTGCGACGCAAGACCCAAACCCCCGCGCAAACGATCACGAACGCCAAAAGCGTGCCAATGTTTACGAGAACCGCCAAGTCACCGATGGGAATCAGCGAGGCGAAGAATGCGACGCAAACCCCAACCACAATTGAAGTAATCCAAGGCGTCCGGAATCGCTTGTGGATCGCGCCCGCCCATTTCGGCAATAAACCATCGCGCGACATCGAGTAAAAGACTCGCGATTGCCCGAGCAGCATCACCAGCATCACGCTTCCGAGCCCGGCGATCGCGCCAGCTTTCACCAGAAGGCTCCCCCACCGCACCCCCGTCGCATCGATTCCGATCGCGACTGGATCGGCAACATTCAGATCTCGAAAATTCACCACAGCCGTCAACAATCCCGAAACCAGAATGTAAAGGACCGTGCAAATCACCAACGAGCCCAGAATGCCGATGGGCATATCCCTCTGGGGATTTTTTGCTTCCTGGGCGGCGGTGGAAACTGCGTCAAACCCGATGTACGCAAAGAAAATCACAGCCGCGCCGCGAGCCACGCCAGACCAACCGTAGTCGCCGAAGTTGCCGGTATTTGCCGGAATAAACGGATGCCAGTTCGCGGAGGCCAGGGAGGGATGGTGCATCACGAACATGCCCGCGATGCCGATAAACACCAGCACAATCGCCACCTTCACGATCACGATGCCCGAGTTGAAGTTTGCCGACTCCTTCACGCCAATCACCAGCACAACCGTCACTAGCGCGATGGCGACAAACGCGACGAAATCGAACACTCCGGTACCGTGAGGCAGACTGGCCGGATTTATGCCAGCGGCAGCCAAACTCCGCTGAACGGTATTTGCCGCGACCCAGTGCCCTTTGTACAGAAGCATCACGGTTCCGGGCGTAGTAATCCATTTTGGATTGATGTGGAAACCCAGGTCTTCGATGAAGCTGACGAAGTAGCCGCTCCATCCCGACGCCACCGTTGCCGCGCCGAATGCATATTCCAGAATCAAATCCCAGCCGATAATCCAGGCGAAGATTTCGCCCAGCGTCGCATACCCATACGTGTACGCCGATCCGGAAATCGGGATCAACGACGCAAATTCCGCGTAACAAAGCCCGGCGAAGGCACAGATGATGCCAGACAAAATAAACGAGACCACAATGGCGGGTCCCGCGCTCGTTGCGGCCGCCTGGCCCGTTAGCACGAAAATCCCGGCGCCAATAATCGCACCGATGCCCAGCGTAATTAGATTCAAAGGCCCCAGCGCGCGGCGGAGCGAGCCTTCGCCTGTCTCCTTCGCCTCGTCCATGATTACGCTCAACGGCTTGGTGGCAAACAGCGGATTCGCCATTCATTGCCTCCCGTGGTTTCCCGCTGGCTATAACGAGCCAGCACTCAAGATTTTAATCGGTTGCGCTTCGAGACGCGTACCGCCAAATCGCATACACCGGAACGCCGAGCACCACGATGATCAACCCTGGCCAGGTATTTTGCGGCTTATACCTAAGCAACTGAACCTCGATAAAAACAGCCATCAATAAGTAAATCGCCGGCAGCACAGGATATCCGAATGCCCTGTATGGGCGCTCCATATCCGGACGCTTCACCCGAAGCACAAAAAGACCGCTGAACGTCAGAATATAAAAGATGAGCACGGCGAATATCAAAAAGTCGAGCAACTGATTGTACGTGCCCGAAAGGCAAAGGACCGACGCCCAAATGCATTGTACGATGAGCGCCGCACTTGGCGCATGGTGGCGATTCACGTTTCCGGCGCTGCGAAAGAATAGCTTGTCCTTGGCCATCGCGTAATAAATGCGTGCGCCGGAAAGAATCAGACCGTTGTTGCAGCCGAACCCGGAGATTAGAATCGCAATGGCCATTACGATTGCAGCCAGCGGTCCTATGATCACTTCCACGGCGGCCGTCGCCACACGGCTGTCCGATGCAAACTCAATTCCGCGCGAGAGCGCCGTCGGCCCGTTGGCGATGCCTGAAATCGGCAAAACGTTCAAGTACGCCACGTTTGCCAGAACGTAAAGCGCGACTACAATTCCCGCCCCCATTGCGAGCGAAAGCGGCAGGTTCCGCCTCGGATTTTTCACCTCGGCTGCGGTAAACGTGATGTTATTCCACGCATCCATGGCGAAGAGCGAGCCAACCGTGGCCACGCCGACCAACGTGAGCGTTCCAATCGACCAAACAGGATGATCCGGAGGATACGGATGGCTGAGCCACAGTCCGGCGTTGCGCCAGAAGTTCGTAAAATTCATTGCGTGCGCTAGAGCTGTCGAGAACCACAAGCCGAGGATCACCAAGCCAGCCAGCGAGCCGATTTTCGTGACCGTGAAAATGTTCTGTACGATCTTGCCAACACGCAGACCGCGCGTATTGATCCAAGTCAGGAGAATAATCGAGAGGATGCCCAAGAGGTTCTGGCGGTTCAGCCCAATGCTGTAAGGCCCGAGAATGCCGAACCAGGGATGCCAAGGTCCAAACGTCCCAATCTTCAAAATCCATGCTTCCGCTGAAAACCACGGGACCATAACTGCCGTAAATTTTGCGAACGCTATGGCAACGGCCGCAATCGTCGCCGTCTGGATAACCAGAAGCATCGTCCAGCCATACAGGAAACCGCACAGCGGCCCCAGCGACTCGCGCAGATAAACGTACTGCCCGCCGGCATGCGGCATCGCCGCTGCAAGCTCTCCATAAGTCAGCGCCCCAATCAGCGTCATCACGCCGGACGCCAGCCACACAATTAGGAGCAAACTCGGGCTCTGCACCTGGTGCGCGATATCAGCGGAAACGATGAAGATTCCGGAGCCGATCATCGAGCCCGCGACGATCATCGTCGAATCGAAAAGGCCCAGGCTCTTGACGAGCCCGGCCCTTTCGCCCGTCGGGGTCATCGTTCCGACTGCCTCAGCTCGTTCGGCCACTCGCCTCAGACCTCAGTTTCGAACCCCAAGAACACGCTCAGCGATTCTCAGGTATTCGCGGGCGCGCTGCCCCGGATCGGGCGCCTCCGATAGATCGCGGATTACAGCCACTGAATCCGCGCCCGCCCGAAAAATCTGTTCGGCGGACTCTACTGTGATGCCGCCTATTGCCACAAGAGGTTTTTCCGTCAGCGCGCGCGCCGCGCGCAGCAATTCAACCCCAACTACGGGATCAGGATTCTCTTTTGTGGCTGTCGGAAAGACGGGACCCACCGCTATATAGTCCGCCGAAGTGCGCGCCGCCACCCGCAATTGCTCCAGGTTGTGTGTCGAAACCCCTACCCACAGGTTCGCGCCGCAGATTTTGCGCGCATCCTCCACCGATAGGTCATCTTGCCCTACGTGAACGCCAGCGGCCCCTGCCAGCGAGGCAATGTCCGGGCGGTCGTTCACGATCACGCGGACGCTCCGAGACTCGAGGTGCTGTATCAGACTCCGTGATTGCTCGTACGTAAGCCGGGAGGATGAATGCTTGGCACGAAGCTGCATCAATTGCACCCCGGCATCCGCCAGCGCGTCGGAAACGGACAGACTCTGTTCGCCGCCGGCTGTCACGTCGAAAATCGCGTAAAGACTTGGGAACAACCGCCGCCTCCGGCTATTTCTGTTCCGCAGCAAACAGGCGATCGAGAAAGCGGGTATCGAATTTCCCGGCAACGAAATCAGGATGGACGAGAATCTTCTTGTGCAACGGGATCGTTGTCTTGATGCCTTCCACTACAAATCCCTCCAGAGCACATCGCATGCGCGCAATCGCTTCCGGACGGTCGTGCCCGTGCGCGATCAGCTTGGCGATGAGCGAATCATAGTAGGGCGGGACAACCGCATCGGAATAGCACGCCGTATCCACACGAATCCCGGGGCCGCCCGGAACGCGAAAAGCCGTGATTCGACCGGCCGACGGCGTGAACGTTTGCGGATCCTCCGCGTTGATGCGGCACTCGATGGCGTGCCCCGAGGATTTAACGGCTCCCACAACGTCATCGAGCTTCTCGCCAGCGGCGATTCGAATCTGCGATTTGACCAGGTCCACGCCCGTCACCATCTCCGTCACCGGGTGCTCCACCTGAATGCGAGCGTTCATTTCGATAAAATAAAGCTTGCCGGACTCTTCCCGCAGAAACTCCACCGTGCCCGCGCCGTAATACCCGATCTTGCGAAGCGCTTCAATCACTTGCTTGCCGATGCGCTGTCGCGTCGCGTTATCGAGCGCAGTGGAAGGAGATTCCTCAAGCACTTTCTGATGCCGCCGCTGAATCGAGCATTCACGCTCACCGAGATGAATCACGCTTCCATGCTTATCACCAAGAACCTGGAATTCGATATGTCGCGGCCGCTCGATCAACTTCTCCATGTAGACGCTGGCGCTGCCAAACGCCTGCTCGGCCTCCGTCCGCGCCGTTTGAAACGCCGGAATCAGCTCGCGGCCCGCGCGCACCACGCGCATTCCGCGTCCGCCCCCGCCCTCCGCGGCCTTGATCATCAGCGGGTAGCCGATCTCCTCTGCAATTTCCTTCGCGCTCTCTTCATCGGGTACCACTCCCGGGCTGCCGGGAATAATCGGAAGCCCCGCATCACGCATTTCACGCCGGGCGCGGTCCTTCTCGCCCATCAGCCGGATGACGTCAGCCGACGGCCCGATAAACGCAATGCGCGACGCCTCGCACACCTCTGCGAAATTGGCGTTTTCCGACAGGAAGCCGTAACCCGGATGAATCGCATCTACGTTGGCAATCTCCGCGGCGCTGATCACGTGGGGAATGTTCAGGTAGCTTTCGCTGCTTCGGGCCGGCCCGATGCAGATCGCCTCATCGGCAAATCGAACGTGCAGAGAATTGCGGTCTGGCTCCGAGTACACAGCGACGGTTTGGATTCCGAGCTCCTTGCAGGCGCTGAGAATTCGGAGAGCGATTTCACCGCGGTTGGCAATCAGGATTTTGCGGAACATTTTGTCCGAAGCAAGAGAAATTATTTCTTTCGTTGTGGATGAATTCCGAAAAGCGGCTCCCCGTATTCCACGGGCTGGCCATTTTCGACGAATATTCGCACGACTTCACCCGCAACGTCAGTTTCAATTTCATTCATCAATTTCATCGCTTCGATGATGCAAAGCACCTGCCCCGCGTCCACCTTCGCGCCCACGTTGACAAACGGCCCAGCGCCCGGAGTGGGCGCGGAATAAAACGTCCCCACAATCGGTGATTTCACGATATGAAGATCATCGGTTCGTCCCTGGTCCCCGGTTCCTTCGCGCGTACTACTTGCCATCGGAGCCGCGCTTGCGGCTCCGTGGGGCGCCGACGAGGCGGCAACCACGATTTCAGGCGCCATCATCGGGCGGTAAGAACCCTGGGACAGGGGCACCGAAGGTTTCTTCAGCCGAATGTGCATGCCTTCACGCTCGTACTCGAATTCCTCGAGCCCGTGCGCATTCATGAATTCGAGCAAACGTTCTATTTCTGGGAGATCGATTCCGCTGCGGACCGTCTTGCCGGATTCAGCTGGTTTCGGTTTCTTCGGCATTTAGAGTTCGAGAAATTCCCTGGCAGCTTTCGTGAGATTGACCGCACCCGCGGCCGTCACGACAACGTCGTCTTCGATTCGGATGCCGCCTACGCCTTCGATATAGACGCCCGGCTCCACCGTGACGACCATTCCCTCTTCCAGCACGGTCCGATCGCCTCGCCCAAGACGAGGCATTTCGTGGACCTCGATTCCAAGCCCGTGGCCAGTGCTGTGAGTGAAAAAACGTGCCAAACTATGCCTCTTGAGGACCTGTCGCGCTGCTCGATCCACCGCCGCCGCGCTCGCCCCGGGCCGGATTGCTGATTTCGCGGCCTCCTGAGCTTCCAGGACCGCCTCGTACATCCTCCGCACCTTGTCTGGAGCTCGCCCCACGAAGACCGTTCGGGTCATGTCGCTGCAATAGCCGTGCAGTATAGCACCCTGGTCCAGTACGACCAATTCGTTTTTCCCGATGGCTTTGGACGACGGGCGCGCATGAGCCCAAGCCGACCGTGGTCCCGATGCCACAATTGATTCGAACGATGGTCCGCTCGCCCCCCGCTGCTTCATCGCGTATTCGATTTCCGCCGCCAGCGAAAGCTCCGTGATTCCCGGAGCTATGCGCGGAAGCACGAAATGGAACACTTCGCTTATAAGCCCCGCCGCGCTCGCCATTAAAGCCAGTTCGGAGCCATCCTTGATGGCCCGGAGCCTTTCTACCAGGCCCAGCGCGTCCACCCATCGCACGCTGTTGCCCGCTGCTGCGTCCAGCGCCCGTTTCTGGGCTACGGTCACGTGGGGAGATGCATAGGCTACTCGAATTCGCCTCCGGCGCTTCTTGAGGCTTTCTCCGGCCGCTCTGAGCAGTCCGCCTTTCGCGATTGTGACCGTTACGCCCGAGTCCGCCACTTCCTCAATCGCCTGGAAGGTGTAGCGGCTGTCGGTGAAAAGCGTAACCCGTGAAGGCTCGACGAGCAGAAGGCCGGCGCTTCCGGAAAACCCGGACAGGTATTGGATATTGGGAAGATGGAAAACGAGGAGGAAGTCCGCGCCTGCTTTAGAAAGCAAAAGCCGGAGCCGATCGACCCGGCTCCGGCTTTTGGATTGCTGTACCGATTCTTCCGTCACGTCGAAGGCCGCTAGCGTCCTCGCGATGCCGGTCTAGCTTGGCAGAATTCGCGGGGTCAGGAAGAACAGAAGTTCCTGCGACTGCGAGTTCACGGTCGTGTGCTTGAACAGGTTGCCGATAAGCGGCAGGCTGCCGAAGAGAGGCACCTGCTGCACGTCGGTCCGCTGCTGCGACACGATGATCCCGCCGATCACGACTGTACCGCCGTCATTGATCAGAACTTTCGTCTCGGCGGCTTGCGTGTCGATGGCAGGTATGCCCTGCACGCGCGGAATCGCCTGGTCGATCTGATCGTTCTTCACTTGAACGTCCATGAATACGGTGCCGTCCGCCGTGATCTGCGGGGTCACATCGAGTTCCAGCACCGCATCAACGTATTGGACCGAAATCGTGTTGTTGATGATGGTCTGCACCGGAATGCGAGTACCCTGCTTCACGGTGGCTTTCTGGTTGTTCTGCGTGATCACCTTCGGCTTCGACAGCAGCTTACCCACGCCACGGTCCTCCGCAGCGCTGATAACAAAGTCCAGCGCGAAATTATCCGACGTGAACAAGTATTGCAGAGCGCTCGTCGCCACCGAAGCACCCAGGTTTGTATTCAACGGTATGGGAACGGCGCCTGTGGGAGCCGTGCCACCGCCCGAACTTACGAAGATCGGCGGGGGAGGAGGGCCGAAGGCCGTCGGACTGGACCCAACGGACGGGGCTCCGCCGACAGCCTGGAAGTTATGTGCGCTGGCGGCGCCGATCGCAAACCCGAATTGGGTTCCAATTTCGCGCGCGAAGTTGCGGTTTGCCGCCACCACCCGCGCCTCGATCTCCACCTGCTGCGATTTGCGGTCGAGCTGGCGGATGAGGTTATCGATCACTGGAAGCACGCTCGGAATATCCCGAATGATCAGAGTGTTCGATCGGCTGTCCGACAGGACGTCTCCGCGAGAGGACAGGAATTTCTTGACCGTGGGAACCAAATCGTCGGACTTCGCATAACTCAGGACGCGCGTAGTCGTGACCACGTCCGCTGCTTCGGCTTGTGCCCTCGCCAGGTCGCGGCTCTCTTCGGCTTCCTTCTTGAGGGTCTCTTTCGTGGCGACGCGCAGCACGTTGCCATCAAGCTGTTCGCCGAGATCGTTGTTGTGCAGGACGATGTCAAGCGCCTGATCCCATGGCACGTCATCGAGCACGATCGTGAGGGTTCCCTTTACGTTCGGATCCAGCACCACGTTCAGGCCGCTGATCTCATGAATCAGGCGGAAAAAGTCCCGCAGATCCACATCCTTCAAATTCACGGAAATCGGCTCACCGGTGTATTTCCCTGCGGGTACCGCCGCTGGCTGTTGCTGCGGAACGGCGTGCTCTGCCGGTGCCGCAGGCGCGGATTCTGGCGCCGCTGAAGCATCGGAGACGCTCGACGGCACCGCCGGAAGTGTCGCAACTACATCGACCGCCTTTGGCTGTTTCAACACAGCGGGAACCGCAAGGCCAACAGTTGGTTGAGTTAGACTTGCTGGCAGTGTGGCCGATGGAGCAGGTACGCCTGAATTTGACACGCTCGTCGCGGAAGTAATTTCTCCCGTTGAATGCTCTGGCGCTGTTGACTTCGTAGTAGTCAAATTCGACGGAGCGCCCGACGGGTTGGAATTCACGTCGCCGCGCGTGGTTGGTCGAACCGCAAATGCCACGGTTAGGGCGTTGCCGACCGCGTTAATGTTGTAGTGCGCTGGCTGACGAAGATCGATGACCATGCGTGAGACTCCGGGCTTGTACTGCGCCAGGCGGATCTCCCTAACCGGATCCAGATTGCTGGCAATGTGCCTGGTCGAAGTCTTCAGGTGCGCGCCAGAGAAATCCAGCACCAGGCGATCGGGGTTCTGGAGTCGAATCACGTGATACGCCAGGTGGCCCGAAGCAAGGACGTTCACGTCAGTTTCATCGCCGTCCTGCGCAAGGCTGACCTGCTCGATCGTTTCCACGGCCGATTCAGACACGGATGCCTCGGTGGACCCAGCGGCAACGGGCCTTACGGCCGGCGCGGAGGCGACAGCGGCTGCCGCGGTGCTCCGCGATACCAGCAGCGTCAGTTCCTGATTATCCTTCCGCTCTAGGCGCGGTTCTACGCCCTGGCTGAGGAGAATCTCCAGGCGCACGACCGGTTTTTGCCCGGAAGAATACGTGAGCTCGCGGTAGCTCTTCACCAACTCGGAGGGTACGATGCGCGCTCCGGCTGGATCCGCCGCCGACACGCCGCTCAGGTCGAGAATATAGAGGCTCTCGCTCGGGCGATACGTGGTGTACTCAAACGGGCCGTTCGCCTGAGCTTCCAGCGAGACGGTTCCACCCTTCACCACGGCCTTCACGTGAACGCTCGGCTGATCGGCGGCCGGCGCTCCGCTTGATAAAATAAGGCTTGCCGCTACCAGCGCTGCCAGCCCCCACGCCCTCTGCATGATCCTCATTGCTGCTCTCCTGCACTCGCGTAGATTCGTTTTGTCACTTCGCGCTCTACTGACTTTCCAAATGCGTCTTTCGAAACTTCTCGGAACGTCACTCCATCCAGGCCGATCTTTTCCACTGAACCGTCGTACAGGCGGTCACCTTCACGGATGAAATACACACGCTGCTCCGGGTTCGAAACGAGGGCAATCATTCCGTTTCCGGAGCGGACCGTGCCATCGACTTTGACAGTTGCCACGACCAGACCTGCCTTCCCCGGCGGAAGATTCTCCGTTCCGCCGCCTGCTTTCTTCCCGTAGACCAGCGGCAGGAACGGATCGCGCCGGGCGGCAGTACTCTCTTTCTTTGCGGACGGCGAAGACGCGTCGGTGGAAACATCAGCCTTCGCAACGGGCTCCGCAGGCTTGCTCGAAGCAGCCTTGGCCTTCTTTGCCAACCTCTTGGCAGCCGCGCCTTGGGCCTGCTGAGCCCATCCACCAGCCGCCAGCCCTAAAGAGGCAGCGAGAACTACGATCAAGTTTGCCGATGCCTTAGCCAGTTTCATAGTCATCGCCTACCGTCTTGCCGGGGCAGCAGTCTTCGTTTGCGCTACTGGCTGCTCTGCCGATTTCGTGAAAAACGTAGTCATCGTAAAAGTCCCGGTTACCGAGGTTCCCGGCGCGGTGCGGAACTTCGGCGCCCCGCTCCCGGAACTTGAACTCGTCAGCTTCAAATCGCTCACGTTAATGATTCGCGACAGCCGTCCGAGCCGCGAGAAGAAATCGAGCACCGAGTAGTACGGGCCGTCCGCTTCCACTTCGAAGGGCATTTCGAAGTAATAAGGTTTGGATACCGTTCCCTTCGCGGTCAGTCGGCGCACGATGACTCCCGAACTCACGGCTGCGCCCTGCACCATCAAAATGAACTGGTCGGTTTGCTTCTCTTCCGGCACGATTGTTTGCAAGGTCGCAAGCTGCTTTTGCAACGCATCCATATCAGACTGAAGCTCGGCGCGTCGCTGCTTGTAAACGCGAAGACTCGCCACCTCGGTTTCCAGCGGCTTCAATTGGCTCTGGGCGGCTTCCAATTGCGTGCGAATGTTCGCGACTGGAGAAACCGGCAGATAAAATCCCAAAGCAATTAATACGAACGCCAAACCCACGTACAACACTGCCTGCAGAGGCCAGGGCCAATCTCGAAATCCGGTAGGCATCGCTAGCTCCTTCCCTTAGCCGCAGCTTGTGGCGTCGAATTGGCCGCACCGGCAGTTCGAGCCTGCGCCTGCGCCGCAGGAGCCTGCTGACTGATACTGGCCGTGATTGAAAATCCGAATGTTTCTACGCCCTTGGACACGTCGTTTTCTTTCGCCTCTTTGATCTCGATCTGATCGAAGTACCCCGAGCGCTTGAGTTGCGTCAGAAAATTTGCCACGGCGTTGATTGACCCAGCTTCCCCGTCGATGCTGATGGTGTTTCCGGTTTGCGTTAAGCCCGTGAGCCAGAGCTGATCGACGCGCACCACCGTGTTGGCCACTTGCTGCAGCAACTCCTGTGCTCCGGTCCGGTTCCGTTGCAGGGTCTCGATCACGTCAATCCTCTGCTGTAGGACCGCCTTCTGGCTTTCAAACTGATCGACTTCCTGCTTCACTTGCGTTAACGCCGTCTTCTCGTTCCTCAATTCCACGATTTTCGCGTTGGTCTTATCCAACTCGCTCTTCTGTTGGTAGTAGGTAATTCCCAGAACGACCACGGCAACGCCGATTGCCACCAGCAGAAAAACGATTTGAACCGTCGCTTCCAGCGGTACGGCCTTTTTGGCGGCCTTCGGACGGGACTGGCCCAGCAAATTGATGCGGATCATGGCGTGTCAAAGCTCCTCAGCGCCAGGCCCACAGCGATCGCCAGGCGCGGCGCCATCTCGCGAATCTGGTTCTCATCGTGACGCCCAGGATTGATTGCAATCTTTCGGAAGGGATAGAGTTCCTCGACCGGCATCGCAAATTCTTCCTTCAGCAGATCGAGCAAACCAGGAACGCGCGCCGTTCCGCCCGCAACGTAAATCCGCCGGATGTTCTCACCGCTCGCCGTCGCGCGGAAGAAATCAAACGTCTTCTGTATTTCCAGAATCAGAATGTCGGAAACGGACCGTAGTATTCCGGACCGCTGCTCTTCGCTCACGCCAGGGAGAGTCCCGCCCATCTTGAGCTTTTCGGCATCTTCGAAGCTAAGATCCAGTTCTTTCTGCAGGGCGTCCGTGTACTGGTTCCCACCCACCGAAACGTCACGCGTGAAAAGCGGAGTCCATCCGCGAACGATGTTGATGTTCATTACGCTCGCGCCAACGTTCAGCAGCGCAACTACCTGGGACGGATCGGGATCGTAGTTCACTTCGAAGCAGTTCTGCAGAGCGAAAGCGTCGATATCCACAATCACCGGAGTCTTACCCGCCTGCGCCAGCACGTTCGTATGATTCAGAATCTTGTCCTTCTTGACCGCCACCAGCAGAACATCCATCTGGTTCTCGGTCGCTTCCAGAAGCTGATGGCTGAGATTCACGTCCGCGATGTCGAACGGAATGTGCTGGCTCGCTTCCGCCTGCACCCGGTCGAACAACTCCTCTTCGGTCATCAGCGGCATGCTGACTCGCTTTACGATCACCGAATGGCCGGAAACTGACGTGGCTACGTCCTTCGCCTTGATCTTCTGGCCATCAAAGATCGATACAATCTTTTCGGCCACCGACGGGGCGTCCATTATGGCGCCGTCCACCACTGTGTCCTGGGTCAGAGCTTCCTGACCGTAGCTCACCAGTTCGTACCCGGTCTTGGTCTTTTTCAATTCGACAGCTTTGACCGAGCTCGAACCGATATCCAGGCCAACTAAAGATTTCGCTTTCCCCAGATTGAACATCGTGCGGCCTCTCACTCCTCACGCGTCCGCTCTCGAGCGGTTCCGCCCTTGGTTGCTTGCCCGGCTATTTCCGAGAGAGAACTCCGAACCTGCGGCTGCTTTATTTGCCCCCGACCCCGGTCGAGCGGCTTCTAGGCTCACGAGGACCGTAGTACTGATACGCCCGGTACGTTCCTCTTGCTCCGTTTATTACATCCGTGACTCAGAGTGTCAATCAACTTGTTGGCTTGGTGTGCTGTTGGTAAAACCTAGGCTGGAAGTACAGGTGAGGCGAAAGGTACAGGTGAACGTACAGGATCATGGTCCCCGAAAGTACTGAACGCAGGGTGATTCACTCTCAAAACCCACGAGATTCGTGCTTCGCCTGCTGTTTACTTTTTCTTCGGGTCGCCAATTTTTAATTGCCGCCAAATCGCGTCTGCGCGCTTTTTTGTCGCATCGTCCATCCGTATTTCGTCCGGCCACCGGCCAGTGAGACCTTCTTCCGTAAATTTGCGCGTTGCATCGATTCCCATCTTCGATCCGAAGTCTTGGCAGCGCGCAGCATGATCCAGTGTATCCACGGGACCCAGCACAAATTGAATGTCACGCTCCGGATCGATGGCGCACAGCGCCTTCCACACCACCTCGCTTGAATCCTGCACGTTCACGTCGTGGTCCACCACCACGATCACCTTCGTGAACATCGCCTGTCCCAGCGACCAAATCGCGTTCATGATCTTTCGCGCCTGCCCTGGATAGCTTTTGCGAATCGCCACGATCATCAGATTCTGAAAAATGCCCTCGGCGGGCATGGCCACGTCCACAATCTCCGGATACTGCATTTTTATGACCGGGAGAAATATTCGCTCGATCGCGTGGCCGATGAAATAATCCTCCTGCGGAGGAGGCCCCACGATCGTCGTGAGGTAGAGCGGCTCCTTGCGGTGCGTCATGCAGGTCACGTGAAAAACCGGAAACTCCCCTTCCAGGGAATAAAAACCCGTGTGATCGCCGAAGGGCCCCTCGGTCCGGAGCTCTCCGATTTCGACGTAGCCTTCCAGCACGATTTCCGCATTCGCCGGCACTTCCAGTTCCACGGTCTTGCAGGCGACTAATTCCACTGCCTCACGTCGCAGAAAACCCGCAAACAGGAATTCGTCCATGTCCGGCGGCACGGGCAATATCCCGGCCATCGCAGTCGCCGGGTCCGCGCCAATAGCTACGGCAACTTCCAGCTTTCCGCCTCGATTCCTCTCCTTCGCGCTGCGGTAGTGATCCGCACCGTGCTTCTGGGTCTGCCAGTGCATGCCCGTCGTGCGTTCGTCGAACACCTGCATCCGGTACGTGCCAACGTTGCGCTTCCCCGTCTCCGGACTCTTTGTAATCACCATCGGCCACGTGATGTACCGCCCGCCATCCTGCGGCCAGCATTGCAGAATCGGAAAATCAAGAAGAGAAAACCCCTCTGTGCGCACCACTTCCTGGCATTCGCCGCTGCGGACGCTCTTTGGAAAAAACGATCCGATCTCCGCAAGCTTCGGCAGAAGTTTCAGCTTTTCAAGAATTCCCTGCGGCGATTGGACATCAATAAATGAACGCACGCGGTCGGCAATCTCATCGAGCGACTCGACCTCGAGCGCCAGATTCATGCGCCGCTCGCTGCCAACCAAGTTCGTCACCACCGGGATCCGCGAACCCCTGGGCCTCTCAAAAAACAGCGCCGGGCCGCCCGCCTTGACGCTCCGGTCCGTGATCTCCGTGATTTCGAGCACGGGATCCGTTTCCGCGGCGATGCGAATCAGTTCGTCGTTCTTTTCCAGCTTACGCACGAAATCCCGCAAATCTCGGTACGCCACTTCGCCTCCTTATGCTTTAACGGCTTTCATTCCCCACCGGAAAGACACTCTAACACGGGCGGTCTGGCAGTCCGAATGCACGAGTTACCTGGCCAGTGGTACGATATCGTTCCGCGGCGGGTGGTAACCAAGTCGGCTCGGAACGCGTCTCTATTACTGTAGGGAGCCCCAGCCCAATGCGAACTTCATGCGAATGGTCTGGAATTATTCCCGCGAAACTGGAGTGCAATGTCCTTACGAGAATCCTACGCGCTGCACAAGAAGGCCTACCTTACTGCTTTTTCCTTGCTCGTCATCTTGATCGGCGTTTATTACTACCGAAATCGTCCCAAAGAACCTACGTACACGACGGCTTCAGTCCGCCACGGCGATATTCACGCCACTGTTCAGGCTACCGGGACAATTAATCCCCTGACCACCGTCCCAGTAGGGTCCTACGTCTCGGGCACCGTCAAGTACATCTTCGCGGATTTCAATACCCGCGTTCGCAACGGCCAGGTCCTGGCGCAAATCGATCCCGCGATTTACGGAGCCCAAGTGACGACCGCGCGTGGCAATCTGCAAAATGCCAAGAGCAATCTGACCACGCTGCAGGCAAACATCGACGTGGATTCCGCAAACCTCGCCAAAGCCAGGGCCAACTTGGCCTACGAAAGCGCCGCAGCAAAGCGCCAGCAGGATCTATTTGCGGCGGGCATCGTTTCGCAGGACGCCAACCAACTGACCCAGTCAACGATGGGCCAGGCGCAAGCCGATGTGAATTCCGCCGAGGCTAGCGTCGAGCAGGCCAAAGCTCAGCTCGCGCAGGCCAGATCGCAAGTCGTCTCGATGGAGGGGAATCTCAAGGCCGCGGAAACCAGCCTCAAATACACCACCATCGTCTCGCCGATCGATGGCACGGTCGTGGCGCGCAACATCGATGTCGGGCAATCCGTGGCCGCTTCCCTTCAGGCGCCCAACGTCTTCACCATCGCGCAGGACCTAACCCGCATGCAGGTTTACGCGAAAACCGACGAGTCGGATACGGGTAACATTAAGGTCTCGACCGACGTGACGTTTCAAGTGGACGCCTTCCCCTCGCAGCTTTTTCACGGACGTGTCAGCGCCGTCCGCCTCGATGCAACCACCGTGCAGAATGTGGTCACCTACGACACTGTCATCGATTTCGATAATCCCGACGAAAAACTTCTGCCCGGAGAAACTGCATACGTCACCATCCCGACCGGCTCCGTGACAAACGTTATCGAGATACCGAATTCGGCGCTCAGTTTTAACCCTGACATGCCGCGAACTGACATTGATGCGCTGCTCAAGCAGTACAATATCTCCAAAGAGGCTTCCGCCACTCATCTTGGCGGCTGGCAGTTGGTCTGGAAAATCGGGCCGGCAAAACAGCCGATTCCGGTGGCGGTGCGCTGCGGAATTACGGATTTTAATAACACACAGTTGCTCGAAGGCGACGTGCATGAAGGCGATGCTCTGATCACGGCCGAGATCAACTCGGGGAATCCTTCGGCGCAAAAGACGCCGGGGATCGGCGGGCGGAGGTAGTTCGCGCATGAATCTTTCCGAAGTGATCCGTGTGGCGCTCAGGGCGCTGGCACGGAACAAGATGCGAACCATCCTTACGATGCTGGGAATCATCATCGGCGTCGGCGCCGTAATTTGCACGGTCGCGATCGGCCAAGGCGCGAGCCAGCAGGTGCAGGATCAGATTCAGAATCTCGGCGACAACATGGTCTATATCGCTGCGGGCAGCGTCACCGCCAACGGCGTCCGCATGGGCAGCCAAGCCACCAAAACCCTCACGGTGCTGGACGCCGAAGCCATTCAGCAGCACGTTCCCGCCGTCGCGCTTGTATCTCCCGGCGTCGGCTCGAACGTCCAAATCGTCAACGGAAATCAGAATTGGTATACCCACGCAAGCGGCGTAGGCCCCGACTACTTCCAGATCCGCAAGTGGCCGATGATGCGTGGCAGCAGTTTTTCGCAGCGCGACGTGGACGTTGCGTCCGATGTTTGCCTGATTGGAAAGACGGTGTCCGACGAGCTCTTTGGGGATCAAGATCCGGTCGGCCAAGAAGTTCGGGTTCAGAACATTCCCTTTCGCATTCTGGGCGAATTAGCCGTTAAGGGGCAGTCCACCTGGGGCTCGGATCAGGACGACACTCTGATCATGCCCTACACTACTATTCAAAAGAAAATTGCGGGTATCGATTGGCTGCAATACATCATGGTCTCCGCTACATCGCAGAGCCAGATTCCTGCAGCCGAACAGCAGATCACCGCTCTGCTTCGGCAGCGCCATCATCTGCGCCCGGAAGAAGCCGACGATTTCATCCTCCGTAGCCCCACTGAGCTCGCCGACACAGCGGCAGGAACATCGCGGATTCTCACGCTATTGCTGGCCAGCATTGCGTCAGTATCGTTGCTGGTTGGCGGAATCGGAATCATGAATATCATGCTCGTTTCGGTGACGGAGCGGACCCGCGAGATAGGCGTCCGCATGGCTGTGGGAGCAACCGAGGAAGACGTTAAGAAACAGTTTCTGAGTGAGGCCCTCGTCTTGAGTTCAATTGGCGGCATCATTGGAATTGCTTTCGGAATGCTCGGCTCGGCGCTCGTGTCGAGGGCCTTGCAGTGGCCCACGCTGGTTTCTCCTTTGTCCGTTGTAATTGCGGCCGTATTCTCCGCCGTCGTCGGAATCTTTTTTGGCTATTATCCCGCGCAGAAGGCTGCGCAACTTGATCCGATTGAGGCCCTCCGATATGAATAAACTCATGCGGCACTTGATTTGGTTCTTCGCACTCTTCACGGCTCTCGCACTGGCAACCGCCGTTCGCGCGCAGAAGAAAACTCCCGCCGGCGAATCCTTCTTCATCGTATCCTCGGTGGACGCGCCAAAATCCGAGATCCTTCTGAAGCAGCCGACCGAAGTGACTCAATTGATGAAGCTCACCAGCAGTACCAGGTATCTCGACGACACAGGAAAACCAATACAGCTCAGCGGCCTCCGCGCCGGCGATACCGTCTGGGTTAAGGTCGCCGAAGGAAATTCTGGCGAACCGACGGCGCTCAGCATTCGCAAAGGTCCCATGACCGTCGCCGAATTGCACAGCCTCTACCTCGACTATCCCGAAGTGCACTGAGTCCATTCGGCGAATGTTCATGCAGGCGCAGCCAGCAACTCCCTCGGTAGAGCGCTGCTTGCCGAGCCCTCGTTGATCTGTTCTGCTCGCTTGAAATGTCTCTGACGTCATCTCGGTCCACCGGGGGTACTTGATTCGTGGCGCCGGCGTCTCACCGGCTCTGTCGGCGGATATATCTCACCCGCCCTGAAGTACTTGTAAGGGGGTAACGCCCTGCTCGTTGGCGGTTCCCGCCCGCTGTTAACCAAGCACAAGCTCCGATTCTTGCGCGCAGCGCAACTCAAATGTTATTCTTCGGTTGCTTCGCGCCCGAGCGGGCGTCGTACAATGGCAGTATAGAAGCTTCCCAAGCTTCGGACGTGGGTTCGATTCCCATCGCCCGCTCCAGAAATTTCACGCATCGCGGTCCTGTTTCAGGCAGAATGTTCCTTCTTTCGCAACGCCAATCCACTACACCACCGCGAGGCGCTGATGAGACGATACTTCACCACTATTTGGATCCTGGTGGCAACCGTTCTGATCTGTGCAAGCCTCATGAATGCAGGTGCCGGGAGTGAAGCGCGCGCAAAATCACATTTGGGCGAGCCGCGTTGCGGCTCGCCGTCTCCTCGATTGCCGCAATCTCAGTCGCAACAAGCACAGGCGCAGCACGTGCAGCGAATGGTCGCCGTGACTGTGGACGATTTGCCGGGAGCTGTTCCCGGCAACGATTTCGCCCTCGGCGACCTGAAGCAATTGCAAAAACTCAATCGCGACAATCCCGCTATCCTTCGCGCGCACCAGGTGCCGGCAATCGGCTTCGTCAATGAATATAAGTTGCAGGTGAAGGGCGAACGCGATGCTCGCGCCGCTCTCCTGCAATCGTGGCTCGACGCGGGCCTCACGCTGGGCGACCACACTTACGCGCACGACGATTTTCAAACCACGCCACTCGATAAATTCGAGGACGAAACGATTCGCGGCGAGGTTGTCAGCAGGGTCCTGATGAGAGCCGCCGGGCAGACCGAGAAATATTTCCGCCATCCCTATCTCGACACCGGCCCAACGCCCGAAGCGAAAGCCGCCTTCGAAGCCTTCTTGAAAGCGCACGGTTACACGGTTGCGCCCGTCACCCTCGAAGATGCCGATTATGTGTTCAACGATGTGCTCGAGCAGGCTTACGAGAAGAAGGATAAGAAGCTGGCGGAAAAGACGCGCAAGGCGTATCTCGATTACGTGGATACGGTTTTCGATTATGCCGAAAACACTTCGCGCACCGTCTTCGGCCGCGCAATTCCTCAGGTGCTTCTGATTCACGACAACGAGCTGAACACCGAATGCCTCGACGCGCTGCTAACCAAGCTCGAAAAGCGCGGCTATACATTTATTCCCCTAGCTCAGGCGCTCGCCGATCCGGCTTACGACACTCCCGACAATTACATTGGTGCGGACGGCATTTCGTGGATTCTGCGATGGAGCCTCGCGCTCGGCAAACACGTGGACTTCAAAGCCGGCCCCGAGCCGCCCGATTGGGCTAACAAAATCTTCGACCAGATGCGCAAAGAGCGCCAAGGAACTCCGCAAACGTAACGTCGCAGCCGTATAAAATCGAATTGAACCGCAAACGGCTTTCAGTGCCTGACGTTCTGAGGAGCGCAGCGACGAAGAATCTCTCTTCGACGTCCAGAGCAGAAAACATTCAACCGGAGGAATCGCACTCCAGCGAAACGCATTTCATACTCAGGCGATTGCCTGCGGAATCGCCTTTTTCCATTTGCCTTGCGCTTTCAGAATCATCTCCACCACTTCGCGGATGGCGCCTTCGCCGCCGCGAACGGTTGTGACGTAGTGCGCCGCGCGTTTCACCTCGACCACGGCGTTCGCTACCGCGACGGCAAGTCCGGCGCGATTGAGCAGCGGCAGATCGGGCAGATCGTCGCCCACGTAGGCCACTTCTTCATCCGTTACGCCGGCGCGCACCAGAATTGCCTTGTAAGCATCGAGTTTTTTTGCCTGCCCTTGAATTACAAATTCCATCGAGGCTTCGCGCGCGCGGCGTGTTGTAGCCGGAGAATCGCGGCCCGTGATCAGCCCGGTACGAATTCCCATGATGCTCGCAAGTTTCAATCCAGCGCCGTCATGTGCGTGAAAGATTTTCATCTCGCAGACGCTGCCGTCGGGAAATCCCTGCAGGCACACTTCTCCGTTGGTCATCGTGCCGTCCACGTCCACCAGCAGAACGCGGACCGGCTTCGCACGTCGCAACGCTGGAGCGGGAAATTTGATTTCGCGGATCGTCATGATCAATTTGCCCCGAGACCGCCTCGCCACAATTGTAGGGGCGCTGCTTGCCGCGCCCTCTTTCGCTTCAGCCGGATCAAAACAGTTGCAGCGTCCAGAGATCGTGGATGTGCACCACGCCTTCGAGCCGGCCTTCCGCATCCACGACGAGCACCGAAGTGATCTTTTTTTCTTCCATCAGCCGCAGCGCGGTTGCGGCAAGTTCCATGCGCGACAGCGTCACCGGGTTGCGCGTCATGCAATCGGAGGCCGAAAGTTCCAGCACGTTTTCTTTTCGCTTCAGCATCATGCGGCGCAAATCGCCGTCGGTGACGATGCCGAGAACGCGGCCTCCGTCGTCCGTCACAGCCGTCAGACCGAGGCCCTTGCGGCTCATTTCGTAAATCACGTCGGGCATTTTCGCTGATCTCGGAACTCGCGGAGCATTTTCGCCCGTGTGCATCAGCGCTTCCACGCGCCGCAATTTCTTGCCCAGTTTCCCGCCCGGGTGCAGCGCCGCGAAATCCTCTTCCTTGAAGCAGCGCCGCTCGAGCAGCGCGATCGCCAGCGCATCGCCCATGGCCATGGCCGCGGCGGTTGAAGCGGTCGGCGCAAGATTCAGGGAGCAAGCTTCTTCCTTCACCGCGATATCGAGCACCACGTCGCTCGCCCCAGCCAGCGTTGACTGCGAACTCGCCGTCAGCGTAATCAAATGAATTCCGAGGCGCTTCACCGACTCGAACAGCTCGACCAATTCTTCGGTCTCGCCGCTCGAAGAAATCGCCAGCATTACGTCCGCTGCCGTGAGCATTCCCAGATCGCCGTGCAGCGCTTCGGCAGCGTGCAGAAAAAACGATGGCGTTCCTGTGCTGGCAAACGTCGCGGCAACCTTTCGGCCGATCAGCCCGGACTTGCCGAGTCCGGTGACGACGACTCGCCCTTTGCACGCATACAACAACTCCACCGCGGCATCGAATCGCGCGTCGAGCCGCCCGATCAAGCCCTCGATAGCGGTGGCTTCGATTTGCAGGACGCGTTTCGCTGTTGCGAGAGCGGTTTTCAAATCGCTCGTCGAAGCCTTCGATTTCACTCCCTTCGCAGCGATCGGCGAATTCTTCGCAGCCTTCGAATTGTGCGCCGGCGCTTTCACGCGATTTGCCGGGCTCATTGCGAGTCCCATTCGCGCGACAGCGCCGCGAGCCGGATAATTCTTTCGAGCAGTGGACGGAACTGCGCCAGCGGCAGCGTATTCGTTCCGTCGGAAAGCGCGTTCGAAGGATCATCGTGCACTTCGAGAAATATTCCGTCCACTCCGATGGCCGCGCCCGCGCGGGACAGTGGCTCGATAAATTCCGGCCGGCCTCCGCTGGACTTGCCATCAGCGCCAGGGAGTTGCACGGAATGCGTCACGT
The DNA here is from genome assembly GCA_025451835.1 of Candidatus Acidiferrales bacterium. GTDB lineage: Bacteria > Acidobacteriota > Terriglobia > Acidiferrales > UBA7541 > Palsa-295. The sequence goes on from JANWJR010000022.1 coordinate 27,989, forward strand.
CGAAAACCACGGGATAGCCCAGCTTTTTCATAATCGGGAACGAGCGCATATCTACCACAAGATTCTGGTAGCCGAAAGAGCTGCCGCGTTCCGTGAGAATGATTTTGTCGTTCCCGGTGCTGGCAACTTTTTCCGCCACGTTCGCGATTTCCGGCGGCGAGAGAAACTGGCCTTTCTTGATATTTGCCACGCGCCCCGATTTTCCTACGGCCACGAGCAAATCGGTCTGGCGGCTAAGAAATGCGGGGACCTGAAGCACGTCGCAAACTTCCGCAGCCGGTCCAACGTGTGACACTTCGTGAACGTCGGTGAGAATGGGCAGGCGGGTTCGCTTCTTGATGTTCTTGAGTATTCGCAAGCCATCTTGCAGTCCGGGGCCGCGAAATGATTTCAGGGATGTGCGATTCGCCTTGTCGTATGAAGCTTTGAAAATGTAGTGGAGGCCAAGCGCGCTTGCGATCGCGCCCAGCTTTTCGGCCATGTCCGTCGCGTGCGCTTCGCTTTCGATCACGCACGGCCCGGCAATCACGAAAAGCGGCTCGCGCCCGCCAACTTTGAAATCGCCAATCGAAAATGCGTGTGAAGTTGCCATCAACGAGCCGCGTCCCCCATTCGAGCGACCAGCCTATGCGTGTTCCGAGCGGTTTTCAACTTTGAATTCGAAGGTGAAAGACTGCCAGCCTCGGGGCTACACCCCTGTTGGCCGGGTCGGTGGACTTTTGCAAAATGGCGGCTTAAGGCGAGGGGACGCGGGGGGCAGGACCGGGGAGCGCTTTTTCAGCTGCGACCGCCGATTCGGCGGAGACGCCTTGGCGCTGGTGACGATGTTCGAGGCTGGCGCGGATGAAGGCGGCGAAAAGCGGGTGAGGCGCGAGCGGCTTGGATTTGAATTCGGGGTGAAACTGGCAGCCGACGAACCACGGATGATCGGGGGCTTCGACGATCTCGACGTAAACGCCGTCTGGCGTGCGGCCCGTGATGCGGAAGCCGGCGCGCGTTAGAGTCTGCTGGTATTCGCAGTTGAATTCGTAACGATGGCGGTGGCGCTCTGAGATTTCGAGCTGGCCGTAGGCCTTCGCGGCAAACGAGCCCGGTTCGAGTTTGCAAGGCCACGCACCCAGGCGCATCGTGCCGCCCATTTCGTCCACGCCGAGTAGTTCGCGCAATTTGTAAATCACGCGATTGGGGGTTGAAGGATCGAACTCGGTGCTATCAGCATGCGGCAGGCCGGCAGCCAGGCGTGCGTATTCGATGGTGGCGCATTGCATGCCCAGGCAGATGCCGAAGAATGGGATTTTCTTCTCGCGAGCAAACGTGATGGCGTGAACCATGCCTTGAATGCCGCGTTTGCCGAATCCTCCGGGAACGAGAATGCCATCGGCGTGACGCAAGCGGCGCTCGGCTGCCACGAGCGAGTCAATTTCTTCCGCTTCGATCCATTCAATTACTACGCGCTGCCGGCTTGCCAGCCCGCCGTGCGCCAGCGCTTCGCGGAGGCTCTTGTAGGCGTCCTCAAGCTGAACATATTTCCCGACCACGCAGATGTGAACTTCGCCCTGCGGATGTTCGAGCGTTTCAAGCATGGCCAGCCAACGGCTCAAATCGCGCGGGGGCGCTTCGACGTGCAACAGCCGCAAAATCTGCGCGTCGAGGCCTTCAGCAGCCAGCGACATCGGGACTTCGTAGATGTTGCCAACGTCAGGAGCGGAAATGACGCAGGCTTCGGCCATATTGCAAAAAAGAGCGATTTTTGCTTTGAGGTCACTGCCAAGCTGGCGGTCGCTGCGGCAAATCAAAATATCTGGCTGAATTCCGAGGCTTAAAAGCTCTTTCACGCTGTGCTGTGTGGGCTTGGTCTTCAGTTCACCCGCCGTTGGAATGAACGGAACGAGCGTGAGATGAATGAAGAGCACGTTGTCCGCGCCAAGCTCGAGCCGCATCTGGCGGATGGCTTCGAGAAACGGAAGCGATTCGATGTCGCCAACCGTACCGCCAATCTCGACGAGAACCACGTCCGCGCCGTCCGCCACTTTGCGAATCGCGGACTTGATTTCATCGGTGACGTGAGGAATCACCTGCACGGTCTTGCCCAAGTAGTCGCCCCGGCGCTCCTTGGCGATGATGGATTCGTAGATGCGACCGGTGGTCCAGTTGTGGTCGCGCGTAAGTGGGGTGGAGGTGAACCGCTCGTAGTGGCCAAGATCGAGATCGGTTTCCGCACCGTCGTCGGTGACGAATACCTCCCCGTGCTGATAGGGAGACATCGTGCCGGGATCAACGTTCAAATAGGGATCGCACTTCTGGAGGGTGACTCGAAGACCGCGGCTTTCCAGGAGGCAGCCGATCGATGCCGCTGCCACGCCTTTGCCGAGAGAAGAAACCACGCCGCCCGTAACGAAAATGTATTTCGGGGCGGTCCGCAAGATGGGTGGCGTTCCTCCTGCCTTCGCTTCGCTCAGGCCGAGCCGGTGAGATCAGCGTACTCGGCATTATGTGCAGAAACGAAGCGCGTGTCAAACGGCGAATTTGAAATTACTTTCGGCTGAAATCCCGGACGAATTCAGTTTGCTCAAGATGCGGCGCGGTCTTGCAAAAGCTTCTCGACGCGGTCCACGTCCGCCGGAACATCCACGCTGACCGCATCGTAGTCCGATTCCACGACGCGGATGTGGAATCCATTCTCGAGCCAGCGAAGCTGCTCGAGCTGCTCAACACGTTCGAGCTCGCCGGGGGGCAGCGTCGGAAATTCAAGAAGCACGTCGCGGCGAAAGGCGTAAACGCCGATGTGTTTCAAGTGGCGCGCAGCCACCGCCGCACCCGTGTCTCTCACCCAGGGTACGGGGGCGCGGGAAAAATAGAGCGCATTGGCGTCGAAGTCGAGAACTACCTTGACGATATTCGGGTCCATGATGTCGTTCTGCCTGGTGATGACCGCGCCCGGCGTGACGATTTGGATTTCCCGGTCTTCGGTCATGGCGGAGACGACAGCGTCGATTGTTGCCGGATCGATCAGCGGTTCATCGCCCTGAACGTTCACGTAAATTTCTGCGGGAACGTGCGCCGCGACTTCAGCCACTCGGTCGGTGCCGGTTTTATTGTCCGCTCGAGTCAATATCGCTTCGCCGCCGAATTTCTGCACGGCCTGGACGATGCGCACATCTTCGGTGGCAACCAGTACGCGCGGCTCGCTTTGCGCGCTCCTGGATCGCGTAACTACATGCTCGATCATGGGCTTGCCAGCGATGGACGCCAGCGGCTTGCCAGGAAAGCGCGCGGAAGCGTATCGGGCAGGTATTACAACCAGTACTTCATGGGTCGGCTCGGGCATGAACCTACGATTCCTTTGGTGATTCACTCCGGGACATCACACTCGAAAATTCTAGCACGAAGACGTGACTTGCGGCGGAGTGGCAAGATTGCATCACGAATCGCTTGATTTGAATTAAGCGAGTGGTAGAATCCGTTTCAGAGAGTGACGGCCGCGGCCCAGCCTACGATCCGCGGCATTTTGGGGGACCTGTGGTGGGAGACCGCTCTGCGCAGCGCATTCGTCGCTGTTGGACAGCGGTCGCGAGTTTGGGCTTCGCCGTGTTACTTGGCGGGCTGCTGACGATATCGGCCTTCGCGCAGGAAATCCCCGCCGGACCAACGCCTCCTCCGCCTTCCGACAGAATTACTCGCGGCAAAATCCTAAAATCAGAAGTGGACCTGACGCTGGTGCCCGTCAGCGTAACCGACCCGTACGGCCGTTTGGTGACCGGGCTCGATCAGGAAAACTTCCGCGTGTTTGAGAACGGCACCGAGCAGGAAATCGTCAAGTTCGAAAGCGAGGATGTGCCGGTTTCGATTGGAGTGATTTTCGACATTAGCAACAGCATGGCGGACAAGATCGAGAAATCTCGCCAGGCCGCGGTGCAGTTCTTCCGCACGTCGAATCCGCAGGACGAGTTTTTCCTAGTGAACTTCAACGACCGGGCGCAACTGGTCAGCCCCTTTACGGCGAGCGTCGACGATTTGCAGACGCGCCTGATGTTCACGGCCGCCCATGGCGAAACGGCGCTCTTCGATGGGATTTACCTCGGACTGAGCCAGATGAAGGGAGCACACAACACCAAGAAAGCTTTGCTCATCATATCGGATGGAGGCGATAATCATAGCCGCTACACGGAGACGGACGTCTGGAACTTTGTGAAGGAATCGAACGTGCAGATATACGCCATCGGGCTATACGATCCGAATGGCGGGCAAACCAACGAGGAAGCTCACGGCCCGGCGCTCCTGGATGAATTGACGGCGATGACCGGAGGCCGCACATTTCCGGCAACTTCCGTGAACGACCTATCAGACATTGCTACAAAAATCAGTATGGAGCTGCGCAATCAATATGTCCTCGGATACAGACCCGCGAATCACGTTCACGACGGCAAGTGGCGCAAAATTAAAGTCAAACTGCGGCCGCCGAAGGGCCTTCCTCCACTCATGGTATTCAGCCGAACCGGCTACCTCGCACCGGGTAATTAGTAATTTCCTATTTTCGATTTTGTTTCTATTGGCTGTGGCGTGGCTTGCGGCGCCTTGCACGCTCGCGCAGAATCCCCTGCCGCCCTCTCCCCCACCTCCACCAGGCGCCGGCGTCGCTCAAACCTCGCAAGGCCACGCAATCCAGAGCACCGTCGATCTGGTGGTTCTCCATGCGACTGTCACGAATGAGCGTGGGGAGTTCGTTCCGGGTTTAACCGGCCAGAATTTCCGAGTCTTTGAAGACAAAGTCGAACAGAAAATCTCGGTATTTACGCGAGACGATATTCCCGTGACGATGGGGCTGGTGATCGATAACAGCGGCAGCATGCGGGAGAAACGCGCGCAGGTAAATGCGGCGGCGCTGACGTTCGTCGAGACCAGCAATCCCCAGGACGAAGCTTTCGTCGTCAACTTTAACGATGAATACTATCTCGATACGAACGAGGATTTTACAAGCGACCGGCAGGAGCTCAACGACGCACTCTCACGAATCGATGCGCGCGGCAGCACGGCGCTGTACGACGCGATTATCGGCTCGCTCGACCATTTGAAAAAGGGACACAAGGACAAGCGAGTGCTGCTCGTCATCACGGATGGCGACGACGACGCCAGCCGGTCTTCGTTTGCGGAAACCGTGAAAGAGGCCGAGCAATCGAACGCCGCCATTTACGCGATCGGAGTTTTCAGCGACGATGACCGGAAAAACAACAAGCGCATGGTGCGTCGCTCGAAAAAGGATCTCACCACGCTCGCCGAAGCTACCGGCGGTGTGGCGTATTTTCCGGACACGCTCGACCAGGTGCAACCGGTTTGCGTGCAGGTCGCGCGCGACATTCGGAATCAGTACACCATCGGGTACTACCCCACAAACACCGCCAAGGACGGAACTTTTCGTACCGTGAAAGTCGAACTGATTCCGCCCAGGGGCCTTGGCAAATTGACCGTGCGCACTCGCTCGGGTTATTACGCGCGAAAAGCCTCGCAGGCGCAATAACCCTGCACCGCTGGAGAGCCCTGCTCTTTCTCTGATTTCAAGCGGTGCGAGGAATCGCCCCCGAGGACTTGCCAAGAAAACAGCAGGTTCCTCGCCGCCTTCGGCGTCATCGGAATGACAGATGCGGTCTTTTTTCGCAGCTTGTGAAAGCTTTCCGGCCACCGTACCTGAATTCTCGATTGATTGCCGGAATTAACCCGTGATTTCCGCGAGAAAACTTTTCCCATGTGGAATCGAAGCGCTGAAGTTTTCGGCGACGGTTTGGCCCATATCCGCGAGGGTCGAGCGCGCGCCTAGATTTTTGCCGCCACCTGAGCCCGGACTGAAGGCAAGAATCGGAACGTATTCACGCGAGTGGTCGGTGGTCGGATTCACGGGATCGGGATCGCAGCCGTGATCGGCGGTGATTAATAGCAAGCCGCTGGCAGGCAATGAATTCATGAACGGACCGAGCAATGCGTCGAATTCTTCGAGCGAACGCGCGAATCCTTCCACATCTTTCCGGTGGCCGTAGAGCATGTCGAAATCCACGAGATTTGCGAAGACGAGTCCAGTTGGCTGTCTCGCCAGCGCTTCGCGGAGTTTCGCCATGCCGTCGGTGTTATTTTTCGTCGTGACGTAATTCTCCACGCCGCGGCCGTTATAGATATCGTGGATCTTTCCAACTCCGAGGACGGGGATTTTCTTTTCTGCGAGCACGTCGAGAAGCATAGGCCGTGGTGGCTGGACGGCGTAATCGTGGCGGCGCTCGGTGCGGCGAAAGCTCCCGGGCGCGCCGGTAAACGGCCGGGCGATCACGCGCCCGACACGGTTCGGGTCGTCAAGCAGTTTTCGCGCGATTTCGCACATGCGGTAAAGTTCCGCCACCGGAATCACATCTTCGTGCGCGGCAATTTGGAACACGCTGTCACCGGACGTGTAAACAATCGGATAGCCGGTCCGCATGTGCTGCTCGCCGAGCTCGTTGAGAATTTCCGTTCCGGATGCGGGCTTGTTCGCGAGCGTGCGGCGTCCAATTTGCCCCTCGAATTCTTCGATGAGCGGTTTCGGAAAACCATTTGGATAGACCGGAAAAGCCCGATCGAGCCAGATGCCCGCCATTTCCCAATGGCCCGTGGTTGTATCTTTCCCAGGCGAATGCGTCGCGCCTTTGCCAAAACTGCCGGCTGGTTTGGCCGGAGGTGTAAGGTGATCGAGCGGTTTGATATTGGCGAGGCCGAGGCGCACTAAATTCGGCAGGCGCAAAGGACGGGAGCGCGCGATGTGGCCAAGCGTGTCGCGGCCGACGTCGCCGTAATCGGCGGCGTCAGGCAGTTCGCCGATTCCCACGCTATCGAGCACGATCCAGACCACTCGGTCAAAGCACCCAATTCGTTGGCCCATGTCACCTCTCAAGACAACCGCTTCCAAACGCTTCTGCTACTGCACCGGAGAACTTCCGACCGGAAAACGTTCATCCATCGTCCATGGCGGCGCACGTAGACTGAACTCCCGAACATCGACGGATTCACACATCAGACCGAGGAAGGCGGAGAGAGCCAGCGGGATGCACTTTCTCATCGTGACTTCCTTCCCATGGAAATGCGATGCTCCGCTAGAAGTAGGAATTGTATCTCAATCTTTTGCGGAGGGTTTGCTGCGGATCGATTTGCGGCGGTTGTCGCCGAGGCGTATAATTTTTGGTTTAGGCATATGGCAAAACGCCCCACTGGGAAGGCTGCGATCGAGGAAGCGTCCAGGCCACTGGTTCCCGGCGACGTCGAAGAGATCCGCGTGCGCGGAGCGCGAGTCCACAACCTGAAGAACCTGGATTTCACGATTCCCCACAACGCGATCACGGTAGTGACCGGAGTTTCGGGCTCCGGCAAATCAAGCCTGGCGTTCGACACGTTATACGCGGAAGGCCAGCGGCGCTATATTGAATCCCTTTCGGCATACGCTCGGCAATTCCTCGAACGCATTGAGAAGCCGGACGTTGACGAAATTACCGGGATCGCGCCAGCCATTTCGATCCGCCAGAGGAACTCCACGCGCAATCCGCGCTCGACGGTCGCCACGGCTACAGAGATTTACGACTACCTGCGTTTGCTCTACGCGCGCGTGGGGCACACGTTCTGCCTGCGATGCGGCGAAGAAGTTCGCAAGGACTCTCTGGATGAGATTGCAGCCCGAGTTCTGGCGCTTCCCGAAGGCCGGCGTTTCTACGTGCTGTATGAGTCGAACCTGACTCCCGAGCAACCTGCAAATGCGCCTCGAAATCGAAAGGCTGCGCCCACCGCGGCACAGGATGCGATTCGCCAGGCACTGACGAGCCTGCGACAACGCGGATTCAACCGGCTGTATCAAGATGGCCGCGTGTTCGAATTTTCGACGCCTGAAGAATTGCTCGACGTAGATTTCGCCAAGCCCGTGCACGTGCTGGTCGACCGCTTGGTGTTATCATCCGAAATCCGCTCGCGACTGATGGATTCCATTGAGATTTGCTATCGCGAAGGGCAAGGTGAAGCGATTCTGGAGTTCGTGCCCGAGGTAACCGGCGAAGTTGCCGAGCGGCTCGTCTTTAGCGAGAGATTCGATTGCAAGAAATGCGGCACGAAATACCAGGAGCCGGAGCCAAGGCTCTTTTCGTTCAACAATCCCTACGGCGCCTGCCCGCGCTGCCAGGGGTTCGGCAACACGATTGATTTTGATATCGACCGTGTGATTCGAGACAAAAGTAAATCGCTCGCGGAGGGCGCGGTCGAACCATGGACAAAGCCCCGTTATCGGCAGCTTACGATCGAGATGCGCCGATTCGCGCGCGCCAAAGGTATTCCGGTCGATGTCCCGTACCGACAACTGACGCCAACGCAAAAGGACATGATTCTCGAAGGCGATCCGAAGAGCGATTTTCCGGGCGTAAAAGGGTTCTTTGCGTGGCTCGAGCGCAAAAAATACAAATTATACGTGCGGGTATTCCTCAGCCGTTATCGCGGATATGCGCAGTGTCCGGACTGCAATGGAACGCGGCTTCGCGCGGAAGCGCGCGCCGTGAAAGTGGCGGGGAAGTCCATCACGGAAGTCTGCAAAATGACCGTGAAGGAAGTGCGCCCATTCTTCGACGGGCTGCAATTGACCCCGGCCGAAACGACGATCGTCGAAAAGGTTCGAGAGGAAATCGAGGCGCGGCTCCGGTTTCTGGACGAGGTAGGGCTTGATTACCTCACGCTCGACCGGCTCACTTCCACTCTTTCGGGAGGAGAAGCGCAGCGCATTCAACTCGCTACGTCGCTCGGCTCGCATCTGGTAGGCGCGCTGTACGTCCTCGACGAGCCATCGATCGGGCTTCATCCGCGCGATACGAATCGTCTGATTGAGATTCTCAAGGGGCTTCGCGATCTGGGCAATACGCTGCTCGTCGTCGAGCACGATCCCGACACAATTCTAGCCGCCGATCATATTCTCGACCTCGGCCCCGGTGCGGGCGAACACGGCGGAAACCTAACGTTCGCCGGAACTCGCGAAGAATTGCTCGTAGACCAGCAATCACTGACCGGCCGGTACCTGCGCGGCGACCTGAAAATTGCGGTTCCGTCCCGGCGGCGCAAGCCATTCGGAAAATTCCTGAAGATTCTCGGCGCGCACAGCCACAACCTGAAAAACATTGATGTGACGATCCCTCTCGGCATGCTCGTCGCAGTGACGGGGGTTTCGGGATCGGGGAAATCGACGCTGGTGTACGACGTAATTTATAAAGCCCTGCAAGCCAAACAGACCGGAGGAAATTGGCGGGAAAGCTGCGACCGGGTTGAGGGAGACTCGGCGCTCGCGGCGATCGAGATGGTGGATCAATCGCCGATCGGCCGGACCCCGCGCTCAAATCCTGCTACGTATCTCAAAGCGTTCGATCCGATCCGGGAAGTCTTCGCCTCGACGCCGGAAGCAAAAAAGCACGGCTTCACCGCCGGCCATTTCTCCTTCAACATTCCTGGCGGCCGGTGCGAAGCCTGCCAGGGCGACGGAACGGTCACTGTTGAAATGCGGTTCCTCGCGGATGTGGAACTGGTGTGCGAAGAATGCCACGGCACTCGCTACAAGAGCAGCGTGCTCGACGTGCGGTATAAAGGTAAAAACGTTCACGACGTGTTACAGATGACGCTGCGCGAAGCAATTGCGTTTTTTGCGGCGCATCCGAAAGTCACCGCGCGATTACGCGTGCTCGAAGAGGTGGGTTTGGGATATTTAAGACTGGGCCAATCCGGCACCACTCTTTCGGGTGGCGAAGCGCAACGCCTGAAGCTGGCCGCGCATCTCACGCGGCAGGAGAACAACGGAATTCTTTATATTTTCGACGAGCCGACCACCGGGTTGCACTTCGACGATATTCAGAAGTTGCTGACGGCTTTCCGGAAGTTGCTCGAAGGCGGCGCCTCGGTCCTGATCATCGAGCACAATCTCGACGTGATCAAATCCGCGGATTGGGTGATCGATCTCGGACCGGAAGGCGGCGACGAAGGCGGGCGAGTGGTTGCAGCGGGAACTCCCGAACAGGTGGCGCGAAACTCCCAATCGCACACGGGAACATTTCTCGCGCGGGTCCTGAACCACCAGAACGGCGCGAATCACGCAAGCAGCCCTATGCCTCCACAAACAAACGGACGGAGCGACATTCCTTCGAATGCATGAAGAGTTTCGCCAAACTCGGCGCATTCTGGGCCTTGCTGAGCATTTTCCCGGTCGCCGGCATCGCGGCCCGGACGCAAACTACGCGAAAACGCGTTCCCCGCGATCCTGCGGCAGTCGAACTGAATAATCTGCTCGCCACCGCCAGCCAAGCGATGGACCGCAAGGATTACGCCACCGCTGCGGACAACTTCGAACGTTATCTCGCGAAGAAGCCGGACGACGCTGCCATCCATTTCCAGCTTGGCTACGCGTACACGGCGCTCAACCGACTGGCCGACGCAAAAACCGAGTACCAAAAAACCATCCAGCTCGATCCGAAAATACCGCAGGCCTATCTGAACCTCGGATTGACCCAACTCGACAGTGACCCGGCCGCGGCGGTTGGGCCGCTTCAGAAAGCCGTCGAACTCCAGCCAGACCAGGCGCGGCCCAAATTCCTGCTGGGCGTGGCGCTGGAGCGTTCCGGAAAACTGACCGCGGCAGTGGAGCAGTATCAGGCGGCCGAAAAATTGGATGGAAAGGATTTCGGCGCGCATTTTTCGCTCGGTAGAATCTTTCTGAACTCCCATCGGCCTGCCGATGCCGAGAGCGAATTCCGATTGGCGCTTACAATTCGTCCGAATGATACAGGCGCCCATCTGGGACTCGCCAACAGTCTCGACGAGCAAGAGAAATTCGAACCAGCTGCGGCGGAATTCGCGGTGTACCTTACCGCAAAGCCAGACGATTCCGCTGTGCGCGTCGAACGAGCGCTCTTGCTCGCGGACCTTGGCAAGAACGACGAGGCGCTGGTCGAGCTCGATCGCGCCGCCGCAGCGGGTCCAGAGAACCTTCGCGCACTGAAAATACGTTCGGGGATTTATTTCGATAAGAAGCAGTACGACAACGCGACTGCCGTCCTCCAAAAAGCCGTTGCGTTGGCGCCACAGGATCAGGATGTTCGGGCGCGGCTGGGACACGTATATCTCAAAAAGAAGAATTATCTCGATGCGGTCGCCGCGCTGATCGCGGCATACAAGATGAACCCCGCGGCGAACGACGTTCTGGGTGATCTGGTCACAGCGCAATACCTGAGCAAGAATTATTCGGGAGCGCTTCAGGAGCTCGATCTGCTTTCGCAAAGAGAGGAGCTGCCCGCTGGAAGTTGGTTCATTCGGGCCACTTGTTACGATAGACTCGGAGACGCCGTCCACGCTCTCGACGCGTACAGGATATTTCTGCAGTTGAACAAAGGTGAAAACAACGACATGTATTTCGAGGCGTCGGCGCGAGCGAGAGCCCTAACGCGAGAGCTGCAAAACAAGAAGAGGTAAAGGATGCTTCCAGGATTCAGCATCGCAATGCGTTTGAGCTCAGCGGTCCTGGCCGGGGCATTCCTACTCAGCGCCGGCGCGTTCGCCCGGCAGGATCGTACGTCAGAACTTCAGACTCGCTACGACGACGCCGCTGATCCCGTTCACAAGGCTCGCGATTTGCAGCCACTAGGCCATGCACGGTTCAAACAAATCGAGGAACTGGCGGCCGCAGGCAATTTCAATGACGCCCTCGCGGAATTGAGGCAGTACCGCGACGAAGTGCAGGAAACGCTCAAAGCCCTCGATGCGAAGAGCGTCAACGCGGAGAAACATCCAAACGGATTCAAGCAGCTCGAATTCTCGATTCGCGAGGCTCTTCGGCGATTGGACGGAATTCTCGTTACACTTGCGGGAGACGAACAACAGCCTTTCCGCAGGATTCGGGACCAATTGGTCCAAATGGACGCGCATCTGCTGCACGAACTGTTTCCGTTGCAGCCACCCTTCAGCGGGGCAACGCCAAACTAGTGAGGACGGTCATGCGATTTCGGGTACTGGCAACCGCGACCGGCGCGACCCTGCTATTTGCCATGCTGGGAGCCGTGCACGCTTCGCCGATTCCGCAGGAGAAAAAAGAATATTTGAGCGAATCCGAGGCCGACAAAATTCGCGACGCCTATACTTCGTCGGAGCGAATTAAGCTATTTTTGAGTTTTGCCGGTGACCGCATGAAGAAGTTTCAATATGAAAGCGCTCGTGCTACCCCGGAGCGTCAACGGGGCGAGATTCTCAACGGGTTGCTCAACGGGTACGAGGGTTGCATCGACGACGGGGCCGACCAAATTCAAATCGGCGAAGAAAAGCAGGAAGACATTCGAAGTGTGCTGAAAGAATTCGCGTCGAAGGGAAAGGTTTTCCTCGCTTTCCTTCAAAAGATCGACAAGAACAGTCCCGATTACGATTCGTACCAGGACACGCTGGCAGATGCAATCGAAGGAACGAAAGAGGCTCTCTCGGACGTCAACGCAGCTCTGAAAGAGGCACCAGCGGCTCCTGTGCGAAGGAAACCCTCGTGAAGCAAACGCGGCCCGAAAACCGCACGGTTCCCGGTGGCGAGCGTCTTTTCCATCGCATTTATACGCGGCTCGGCTGCCGGGGACGCCCGCCGAGATTTGTAGTCGAATATCATCCTTATACCGACCTGACTCACACGATCCGACTGCGCGAAGACACCGCCTACGTTCGTCTGTCGGACGTCATGCAGCACGCGCCAACGACCGTGGTGGAAGCGGCCGCCGCGATTCTTCTGGGACGCCTGTATCGCCGCAGACCGCCCGCCGATATCATGGAGTTGTACCGCGACTTTTCGTACGCCGAGCAAACGCGGCGGCGGTTGCGCGCGTTGCGACAACTTCGCGCCCGGCGGATGGATCATCATCCCGCCGGCGCGCACTTCAATCTCGAAGCGATGTTCGAGCGCTTGAATCAATCCTATTTCGACAACTCGTTGACAAGGCCACGGCTGGGATGGAGCAAACGCTCATGGAGTTCGCAACTGGGATGTTTCGATCCGGCGCTGCGCCAGATTGTGATGAACCGGCAATTGGACCGCGACGGCGTCCCGGAATACGTGGTGGCGTACGTGCTTTACCACGAGATGCTGCACGTGAAGCATCCGATGCGCTTCGGGCGCTGCCGGCGACAATCGCATTCGCCGGAATTCCGCAAAGAGGAAAAGCGCTTTGTGGAATTCGATCGCGCGATGAAGTTTCTGGAGCGGTTCCCGGTGCGTTGAAGGTGTGGCAGGGCTTTCGTTGGAAGGCGCAATGGTGCGGCAGAATCGAACGACTACACTTTTGAAAGCTTCTCGATCTTTTTCTCGACTTTTTTCCTGTCTGGCGCGTCGGGAAACACCTGAAGATACTCTTTGTAATATTTCACGGCCGTCTGCTTGTCGTCCTTTCTTTCATAGCACTCGCCGAGCAAATATCGCGGCTTGGCATATTTGGGATTCAGCGTGATCGCATGCTCAAAACGGCTGACGGCGGCGTCGTAGTCGCCTTTGCGCATGTAGAATGTCCCGACTTCCACATCTTGCTCGGCATTGAACGGATCCCAGCGATGATCTTGCTGCTTCTCGGAATTTGCGGCCGATTGGCCGGACGCTGGCGATTGCGACTGAGACGGCGACTGCTTGGGCTGTTGCTGTTTGGATTGTGAAAACCCACTGACGCCCGATGATGACGGCGTCAAAAATGCGCCAAGAAGGATGAGTCCCAGGACATTCAAGTGCCGGCGACCGGCTGGGTGTCTTGCGATTCCGTTTGTTATCATAGAAGCTTGCAGCCTCGGCCGATAAACCGCCGGGGCGTCTTCTTTCGTATTGTAACGCGCCCGAATGGAACTCCGCGAAAAAGTCGCCGGTCTTCCCGCACAGCCAGGGGTGTACCTGTTTCAGGATGCCCGGGGCACGATTTTGTACGTCGGAAAAGCTCTCTCGCTGCGAAGCCGGGTGCGGTCGTATTTCCTGGAATCCAATTGGGCGGACGCGAAGACCGGCTCACTGGTGCGGGAGATTGCGGACGTCGATTACATCGTCGTCGACAACGAGAAAGAGGCGCTGGCGCTCGAGAACAACCTCATCAAGCGGCACAAACCGAAGTTCAACGTGCTGCTGCGCGACGACAAGACGTACCCCTATATCAAGTATACGGCGTACGAAAAACGGCCACGGGTGTACGTCACGCGCCGGCTGAAAAAAGACGGCTCGATCTATTTTGGCCCGTACTTTCCCGCGAGCCTTGCCTACCGGCTAGTGCACTTGATTCACAAGCATTTTCTGGTACCATCCTGCACCGTCGATCTCACGCGCGCGCATCCGCGGCCCTGCCTGCAATTCTACATTCACCGCTGCCTCGGGCCCTGCGTTCCCGGCCTGGTCACCGAAGAACTCTATTTGCAAGCCGCGCGGGATGTTCGCCTATTTCTGGAAGGCCGCCGGAACGATCTTGCGCGCAGCCTTGAGGAACGCATGCTTAGAGCGTCCGAAGAGGAACGCTACGAGGAGGCCGCCGGCTGCCGCGACCTGTTGCGAACGCTTGCAGAAATGGACGAGCGGCAGAAAATCGCAGCGGCTTCCGGCGACGATACCGACGTGCTCGCGTGGTACGCCGAGCCTCCGCAGGTTGCCGCAAATCTTTTTCATTTGCGAGGCGGCCGCGTAGTGGACCGCCGGGATTTCTACTGGGAAGAACTCGAAGAATTCGACCCAGCCGAATTTTTGCCCTCGCTGCTGAAGCAACTCTATCTCGAGGCCACCTATTACCCGCGCTACATTCATGTGCCGACGGAGTTTGAAGACCGCGAATTGCTGGAGGAAGTGCTGAGTGAATCCGCCGGGCACCGCGTGGAAATATTGAACCCTCAGCGTGGGCAAAAGTACGCGTTCCTCGAACTTGTCGAAAAAAATGCCAAGCATTCGTTCGACCAGCGCTTTCGGGTGCTGAAGCCCAGTTCGGCAGCGATCGTCGAGGCGCTCGAATCTGCGCTGGGATTGGCGGAGCCGCCCAAACGAATCGAGTGCTTCGACATTTCTCATATTCAGGGGTCGGACACCGTCGCGTCGATGGTCGTATGGGAAGCCGGACGGATGAACAAGTCCGCTTACCGTAAATTTATCATTCGCGGTGAAGCAATGCCGGAAAGCGCTGACAAGAGTGCGGGCATACTGCGCGACGATTTTGCCAGCATGCGCGAGACAGTGGAACGCCGCTACCGCCGCTTGCGTGATGACTCCAAGCCGATGCCCGGTCTGATCCTGATCGACGGCGGGATCGGCCAATTGCACGCGGCCGCGCAGGCGCTCGAAAAGCTTGAGATCATCAATCAGCCGATGGCCAGCATCGCCAAGAAAGAAGAGATTCTTTACGTTCTAGGGCGCGAAGATGAGCCGATTGTTCTCGAACGGCACTCACCCGTGCTTCATTTGATCCAGCAAATTCGGGATGAGACGCACCGGTTTGCAGTCACTTTTCACCGGCAGCGGCGGTCGAACCGTCTGCGCACGGCCCTTACCGAGATTCCCGGCATTGGCCCGCGAACCGCACAAAAATTGCTGCGGCGGTTCGGCAGCCTGGCGCGGGTGAAGCAATTGAGCGTCGAGGAACTTGCCGCGGAGATGCCGCGCGGCCAGGCGCAACGCGTGTTTGACGGTCTGAAGCAGGAATCGAACGGGGCGCCTTCTGTCTCGCCATGACGAGAGTAACCAGCGCCCTGCCATTAACATCTACCTTAGTGAAGAGCTCGCAAGCAGTCCATTTTGAAGTTTGAAGGTGTGCGGTCGCGGACGTTGCTTGCCTGGGTTTTCGGGCTATGCTAGGGTGAGAATCGGAGGACTGAGATGAGCGATAACGTGGGTTCGAAGATAAGTTTTTTCCTGGTCGGTCTGGGGATCGGGGCACTGGTGGGCATTTTGTTCGCGCCGAAGTCCGGGGAGGAAACGCGGGAGTTTTTAAATGATAAGGCCGACGAAGGCCGCGAGTATGCCCAGCGGAAAGCTCGCGAACTGCGGGAACGCGCCGAGGATTTGATCGAACGCAGCAAGGAAATCATGGCGCGCCAGAAGGATTCTTTTGGAGCAGCAGTTGACGCGGGGAAAGACGCCTATCAGAAGGAAAAATCGCGGGCATCCTAAAGTTTACCGAGGATAGTCATGCCAGTCTGGTTGGAAGTGTGCATTGCAGCGGCGGCGATCGCGATCGTCATACAGGTAGCGATTCTGCTGGCGGTGTTATTGCAGGTCCAAAGGGCCGTTAACGAGTTCACCAAAATCGTCAAGAGTTTTCAGTCGCGCTGCGATCCGATTTTAACCAGGATCAACCGTATCGTCGAAGACTCCGAAGATCGCGTCGCGAGCATCATGGGCGATGCCGCTGAGGTGACCAGGCTGGCCCGCGGACAAGCGCAAAGAGTGGACCGGGTGTTCACCGAATCGCTCGAGCGCCTACGCATCCAGATCATCCGGGCAGATCGTATCCTGACCGGAACGCTTGAAGTGATTGAAGACACCGGCTCGAAAGTAAGGAGCACGCTCTGGGGACCCGTGCAGCAGGCTTCGGCCGTCATCAGGGGGCTGAAGACAGGGCTAGAGTTTTTCCGCAATCAACAGCGCCGAGGCGGTCCTGACTCGGAATCCACGACGCAAGACGAAGAATTGTTTATCTGACCGGCTTTCCGGACCTGTTGTTGATATTTGAAGAAAGCAGGTTCTTGGTGCGCCCGGAATGAGGACGAGAACCCGTGGGTACAGAGCCCTACCCCAAAACACCGGGCAAGGAACTACGGACTCAGGACACTTGAAGCGCCTTCTCACCGGGATATCTTCCGTCGCGATGAATTCGAATGGAACGTTGTCTAGCGGATCCAGCCGCCGCCGAGTACTTGCTCGCCTTCGTAAAACACGGCGCCCTGACCGGGCGTAATGGCGCGCTGCGGCTCGAAAAACGTGACTCGAGCGGTTGTGGAGTCGAGCGGAGTGATCTCGGCGGCGGCAGGCTCGTGCCGGTTCCGGATGCGCACGCGGGCGTGCCGAGGGCGCTCGGGCGCAGCGAACGGAATCCAGTTGATGTCGCGCACTTCGCAGGCCGTAGCTCGAAGTTCGTTGTCGTCGCCGACGATGACGCGATTGTTCGCGCGATCGAGCGCCACAACGTACAGGGGCCGCCCGGAGGAGAATCCCAAGCCGCGGCGTTGGCCAATGGTGTAATGACGGAGGCCGCTGTGGCGCCCCAGCACCTCGCCAGATGCCGTTACGATCTCACCTGAATCATCGGCAAGGCCGCTGCCCTGCTCGTTCAAGTAGCCTTCAATGAAGCGAACGTAGTTGCCGGTGGGAACGAAACAGATTTCCTGGCTTTCCGGCTTCTCCGCGACCGGCACCGCGAGACGCCGGGCGATTTCGCGGACCTCCTGCTTCGAAAGCTCACCCAGCGGGAACTCGGTGCGGGCAAGTTGTTCCTGCGTCAGGCCGAAAAGAAAATACGTCTGATCCTTTGAATCGTCCACGGCGCGCAGCAATTCGTAACGACCGGTCGCTGTGTTGTGCCGGACGCGCGCGTAATGACCGGTGGCAATTCGTTGCGCGCCAATCTGCCGCGCCGTAACGAGCAATTGATCGAACTTCACGTGGTTATTGCAAAGCGTGCATGGAATCGGAGTGCGTCCCTCGAGATAGTCGGCTACGAACGGGCGAATCACAGTTTCTTCGAATTGCCGTTCGAAATTCACGACGTAAAACGGGATACCCAGATGCTCGGCCACGTGGCGCGCGTCGTAGACGTCATCAAGCGAACAGCAGCGATGCCGCGCGGGAGCGTCGCCCTGAAGCTGCGGCAGACGCCGCTGGTTCCAAAGCTGCATGGTGAGACCGACGAGCGGCTGACCGCGATCGTGCAGCATCGCAGCGACCGTGGAACTGTCAACACCGCCGCTCATCGCCACGGCGACCGTGCCCGCAGCCGCTTGTCCGCGCGAATTGTCATTCTCGAGTTGGGCAGTAGTGTGCATCGTTGCGGAAGATTCGATCATTGAGCGGCGACGCTATCGGGCGGGCGCGGAGATAGCGAGCGCAGTCGCTCCACCACAGGCGGAATCACGCGGATGGCATGATCAATTTCCTGCGGTCCGGTAGCGCGGCCAAGGCTGAAGCGCAGGCTCGACCGCGCGTCGTCCGGCGAAAGGCCAATTGCGAGAAGCGCGTGGGAAGGCTCAACTGCGCCCGAAGAACACGCTGCGCCGCTCGAGCAAGCCACCCCTTGCAGGTCGAGCGCAATCACCAGAGCTTCGCCACCCGCGCGTTCAAATGAGAGATTCGTGGTGTTGGGAACCCGGCGGTTGCGCGCGCCATTCACGCGGACTGACGGAACTTCTTCGAGAATCGTCTCTTCGAGGCGGTTGCGCAGAGCGACGATTCGCGGGGCGTCATCATTCAGATGCGCGCCCGCGAGCTCTGCTGCTTTTCCCAGGCCGACAATGCCCGGGACGTTTTCGGTGCCGGGCCGGCGGTCGCGCTCATGATGCCCGCCAAAAAGCCGCGGTTCGAGCGGAGTGCCGGAGCGGACGTAAAGCGCGCCAGCGCCTTTTGGCCCATAAATCTTGTGCGCTGAAATCGAGAGCAAATCCACGCCGAGCTGATTCACGTCGAACGAAAGCTTTCCGACGGACTGCACGGCGTCGCAATGGAAGAAAGCATCGGCTTCGGCGGCGATTCGGCCGATCTCTTCAATCGGCTGAATGGTGCCCAGCTCGTTGTTCGCATGCATCACGCTGATGAGAACAGTTTCCGGCCGCAACGCACGGCGAACGTCTTCTGGATCCACGATTCCATCGCGCCCGACCGGCACGAACGTCACGTCAATCCCATGCGTCAGGAGCGCCTGGCAGGCATTCAAAACAGCGTGGTGCTCGAAGGCAGTCGTAATTATATGTTTGCGAGACTGCGGTGCAGCGGCAACGACACCGAAAACAGCCAGATTATCCGCTTCGGTGCCGCCGCTCGTGAACACAATCTCGGAGGGCGCTGCACCGATGAGCTTTCCCACCGAATCACGAGCGCGGTCCACAGCCGCGCGTGCACGCTGGCCGGCTGAATGAATTGAGCTGGCGTTGCCAAAATCCTGCGCGAGATATGGCAACATGGCCGCGAGGACAGCCGGGTCCACGGGAGTGGTCGCGTTGTAATCGAGATAGACGCGCATGTGCTGAAAAGCCTGGCCGATTCAGAATACCGGGCGTGTGCAGGAGGGTCAAGCGAAGCTGATATTAGGTCGAAGGGGTAACCATTGGCGCGGCCAAATCCTACAAGTATCGGTCGCGCAGGATCGCGACGTGGTGCGCCAGATGCCCCGCGGTAATATAGGCGAGAGAGCGCACGGTGAAGGGATTGCCGCTCGCGATGCCGCGCCGCGTCCATGCCTCGGCTGGCATATTGCTGAAAAGTGAAATCGTGGCGAGGCGCACGCGCCGAAACTCCTCGACATGGGCGGCCCAGGAGACCTTGTCGGCCTCAGCGCCCAATGCCGCGATGTTCTGATCGTAACTCGGCAGCGGCGTCTCGAATCCGCGCGCGAACCATAGAACTCGAAAGGCAAAGGAGCGCTCGGTATCGGTGACGTGGTTCAGCACCTGACGGATGCTCCACTTTTCCGTCGCGTAGCGGTGCAGCGACGCTTCTTCGGAGATTCCCGAAAAGAACACCAGCGATTCTTCCAGTTGCTTCTCGATAACCGCGAGCACATCGTCGCCGACTACTTGGCTGATGTACGTGAAATAATAAGGCGCGGCTTCGCTTTCTTGCGGGCGTCCAATCACGATGATACTCTACCTCATTTTCTTCGCGGCGTGACGTCTCCATCAATTCTTTCGAACATAGCCCTTCGCCAAGCTACACAGTACTAAGCAGAGTTCCTGCAAACGGAACGCAGAGAGAGCGGTAAAGAACGAGCACACGGTGCAGGGCGTTTTCTTGACAGAGCCGCGAGCGTTCGTTAGCGTCAAATGACCTGCGTGACAAATCCTTTATGCGGAATGCGGGTCATAGGCGAAGGGGGCAAAACTTGGCGCGGCCAATCATCACTTTGACGACGGATTACGGCACGAACGATCACCTGGTCGGCGTAATGAAGGGCGTGGTGCTGACCATCAATCCGGAAGCTGCGATCGTGGACATCACACACAGCATCCTTCCGCACGACATCCTCGACGGAGCGCTGGCCATCGGGCAAGCGTACAAATATTTCCCTCCGAGGACGATTCATGTAGTGGTCGTCGATCCGGGTGTGGGAACTTCGCGGAGACCGATTTTGGTGGCCGGAGATACGCATTATTTTGTGGCGCCGGACAACGGCGTGCTCTCCGTGATTTACGATCAATCGGAAACGATTCACGCCTGGCACATCACGTCCGAGCATTATTTTTTGCAGCCGCTGAGCAACACGTTTCACGGACGCGACATTTTTGCGCCGGTCGCCGCGTGGCTTTCAAAATCGTGGCAAACCGGGAGCTTCGGTGAAGAAATCACCGATTACGTCCGATTCAGCGTTCCGAAACCAAAGACCGCGGGAACAGGAGTAAAGGGTGTGGTGCTGCGCGTCGATAATTTCGGGAATCTGGTGACGAACATTACGCCGGCAGACGTTCCAGCGCTGATCGCACCGGACGCGAAATTCACGATTCGTACCGGCAACGGTGAAGTGAAAAAGATGGCGCAGACGTATTCACTGGGGACGGCGGGCGAGCCGTTCGGAATCATCGGGTCGAGTGGATATATCGAGATTTCGGTGAATAAAGGCAACGCGGCACGAACGCTCGGCGCCGCGCGTGGTGCGGAAGTTACAGTTGAGGTGGCTTAGGTTTTGCATTTCGGACGCCGCCCCGCGGCGACTGATGATTTTGGAGGAAACGGCTGTGCACGCAAATTCCATACAAAATCCGAAGAAAACACACGGAGCCGTTCCGGCGATTCTATGGGGTGGGCTGATCGTCGGAGTGCTGGACCTGGGGTATGCGATCGTGGCGTACGGTTTGAAAGGCGTGAAGCCGATCGAAATTCCCCAGGCAATCGCGAGCGGCTTGCTGGGGATGAAATCTTTCACCGGAGGCGCAAGCACGGCCGCCCTGGGCGTTGTACTGCACTTCTTCATCGCGTTCTCGGCAGCGGCCGTCTATTATCTGGCGAGCCGGAAGCTGACTTTCATGGTGAGGCGGGCGGTGGCTTGCGGCTTGCTTTAGGGCGCCTGCGTTTACACCTTCATGCACGCGGTGGTGCTTCCGCTTTCGGCCGAGCCGAAATTTCCGCATCACTATGCGTCAATGGCGTGCGAGTTCGTGGAACACTTGTTTTTTGTCGGGTTGCCAATCGCGCTCGCGGTGCGAACATACTCAAAATGATCGCGTTCCGATTCCTCGGGAAGCGGCCGACGGCAGGACTTGCCGGATGGTGCTACCGTCTCCGCGCCAAACTTTCGATGCGTTACAAGATCCTGCGCGACCCCTGCTTTTCCATGCGAACGACCGGAAGCAATTCGCCGTTGGCCAGCGGAATTTCGATATCTTCCACGGCAGCGTAGCCTCTGGCCCGAAAGAACTTGACCCCCGTCAATGTGGCGCCCATTTCGAAGCGGCCGAAACCGACGGACCTTGCGGCGGATTCGCACGCGTCAAGAATCATGCTGCCGATGCCGCGCCGTGCCCATTCCGGATGAATGAAAAAAGCACGAATCTTTGCGGCATCGTGGCGAGGGTCGAGGAGATCGTCCTGTCGTCCAGTCCATTGGTCGCTGCCATAAAGTGTTTTGCGTTTGCTCCAGCCGCCACAGCCGACAATGAGCAGATCGGAGCGGGGCGCCTTTGGCCCTGCAAGCACGGTTTCTTCAGAATCGGTTTCCGCGACGAAGTAGGTTCCATCAGCGATTAGCCGGGTATCCGTTCCAAAGACCGTCCTCAGTGCGCCTTCCATTTGAGCCGGTGTGTAATCCTCCCGCTGCAAGCCGCGAACTGACGCGTCAATCAGCGCGCCGAGAACAGGAATGTCCGCGGGGACAGCTTCGCGAATGTGAATGTTCTTTTGCATGGATGCGGGAAGCGCCAGCAACCCATTCTGAAGAATGACCCGGGACCCCTGCAATCGCAAGAAAGCAACCGAAGAGCCGGACAACACGCGTTGTTGTCGTTTCGCTCCAGGCCCTAGCGGGCGAGCGAGGTGACAATCAAGTAGGCGCGCATGCGCGGGTCCATCCAATCGCGGAGGGCGTCGCCGAGAAGATTGAACGCCAGGACGGCGGCCATGACTGCGATGGCCGGGAAAATCACGAGATGCGGCGCGTCGAAGAGATGGCTGCGCGCATCATTGAGCATTGCGCCCCAGCTGGGCATGGGCGCGAGAACGCCAACGCCGAGAAAACTCAAAGTCGATTCGGCGAGAATGGCCCCGGCCATCGCAATCGTCGCTTGCACCAGAATCGGCTGCAAAATATTTGGGAGCAGATGCCGCAGGAGAATGCGCGGGTTAGAAGCTCCGAGAGAACGAGCGGCGAGAACGTATTCCATTTCTTTCGCTTGCAGCACCTGCGCGCGGGCGAGGCGCGCGTAGCCGGCCCACCCCGTGACCACGAGCGCGAGAATCACCTTTCCGAGCCCCGGCCCAAGAAATCCAGCAAAGGCAATCGCCAGCAAAATTCCCGGGAAGGAAAGAAACGCGTTAATCAGAACAATATTCACAAAGCGGTCAAACCACCCGCCGATATAGCCCGCGAGCGCGCCGATCGAGAGGCCGGCGATTCCCGCGCCGAATACGACGCTCACGCTGACTAACATCGAAACGCGCGCGCCGAAAATGATGCGAGACAGGATGTCGCGGCCCAATTCGTCCGTGCCCATCCAATGCGCGGCGCTCGGGGGGACAAGCCGGGTGGCAAGATTCTGCGCGGTTGGATCGAACGGCGCTATCCACGATGCACCGAGAGCCAGAACGATAAGTAGCACGGACAACGCGAAACCCCAGCGGCCCGGTCCGCTCTGGCGGAGGAATTGCCTCAGGGCCTTCATTCGAATCGCACCCTCGGGTCCACCAGCGCGTAGACCACGTCCGTGAGCAGGTTCACGAGAACGTACGACACGGCAATCAGCAGGATGCAGCCTTGCAACAGGGGATAATCGCGCGCCTCAATCGCCTGTACGGCAAGGCGACCAATTCCCGGCCACGAGAAAATCGTTTCGGTGACGATGGTGCCGGCGAGCAGCGTGCCGAATTGCAAGCCGAGAATGGTGAGGATGGGAATGAGGGCGTTGCGAAACGCGTGGCGAAACAGAACACCGGATTCGGACAAGCCCTTTGCGCGAGCCGTGCGGACGTAGTCGCTGGACAGCTCCTCGATCACGGAGGTGCGCACCATGCGCGTGAGGATCGCTGCAAGTGCGGCGCCGAGCGTGACTGCGGGCAAAATGATGTGCGACAGTCCGCCCCGGCCGGAAACCGGAAGCCATCCCAGCATCACCGAGAAGACGAGTATCAAAATAGGGCCAAGCGCAAAGTTCGGCACCGAGAGTCCGAATAGAGTGAACAATCCTACTGCGTGATCCGTGGCCGTACCCCGGCGCCGGGCGGCGAGCAATCCGGCGGGAATCCCGATTCCGGCGCAAACGAATAGCGCGACGATCGCGAGTTCGAGTGTTGCCGGATAGTGGGAAAGAACAACACTCGTAACCGGCTGCTGAAAGCGAAACGATTCGCCCAGATTGCCTTCGACGACACCGGTCAAGTAGCGCTCGTATTGGACCGCAACCGGAAGATCGAGACCCAGCGCGTGGCGAAGCTGCTGGACATCCTCCGCGCGCGCCCCTTCGCCCAGCATTTGCTGCACAGGATCGCCGGGAACGATGTGCGCGAGCAGAAAAACCATGCTCACGATGAGCCAGAGCGCAGGGAGAGAATAGAGGAGGCGCAACCCGATGTGGCGCGTCATTTCTCGCGCCGCGCCTTCGATTCAGCTTCCGAGACAGATTGATTTGCCGTAAATGGCGTGCCTGCAGCGGGCCCAACCGGCGAACGAACAGGCGACGGCGAAGCAACACCGAGCCGCTTGATTTTCACACGCGAGACGCGCCGGCGGTCCATATCCATCACCGTGAACCGGTAGCCTTCCGCTTCGAAACTTTCGCCACCCCGCGGAATAAAGCCGAGACGGTTGAGAACGAAGCCGCCGATCGTTTCGTAGGCGGGATCGTCCGGGAGCTTGATGTCGTGCTGCGCGTCAATGTCGCGAACCTTCAGCGATGCGTCGAACACCATCGAACCATCGGGAAGCGTGATGGGCCGCTCGACCACGTCAAATTCATCATGAATCTCGCCAACCATTTGCTCGAGGATGTCCTCAAGAGTGACAAGACCGAGAATATTGCCAAATTCGTTTACGACCATGGCCAACCCACTGCGCCGCGCGCGAAATTCGATGAGCAGCTCGCTCGCCGGTTTCGTCTCGGGCACGATGAGAGCGTCGCGCAATAGATTGTGAAGTTGGAAGTCGGTGGGAGGCAATCCTTCTTCCGCGCGACGCGCACGATCAAGCAAGACCCACAGGATGTCCTTGATGTGCACGAAGCCGAGGATGTGGTCGAGCGAACCTTCGTAAACGGGAATGCGCGAGCGCTGCGTGGTTGCAATCACCTTCATGGTCTGTTCGAGGGTGGCATTCGACGGTAGCGCGTGGACGTCAGGACGCGGAACCATCACTTCGCGCACTTCGACGTGGCCGAGTTCCATGGCGGCTTGGATGAACTTGACTTCCGCCGGCGGAAGGAGCGCACGGTCGCCAGCCTGTTCGACCATCACTTGAAGCTCCTCGATCGAGCGCACGAGCGAATGGCTCTGGGGAGCGACAACACCGAGGGCGCGAACAATCTTCTCCGCAAAAAGATCGAGAAAATCGATTCCCCAACGAAAGGTTTCGAGAAACCAGGAAAATGGGCGTGCGATGAGGAGCGCCACGCGCTCGGCGCTTGCTAGGCTCAAACTTTTCGGCACGAGCTCGCCGAGCACGACCTGCAGCACCGTGAGCAAGCCAAATGCGATCACGAGAGCGGTGGAGTGCGCTACAACCGCCGCCCACGGCTGTGGAATCGCCGCAACGAGCGGATCAAGAATGCCAGAAAGAGTTATTTCACCGAGATATCCGAGCAGCAAACTTGCAATGGTGATGCCGACCTGGACGCCCGAAACAACCCGGTTCAAGTCTGTGAGCAGCGATTCGACAATCCTTGCACGTGGATCGCCTTTGTCAACCAACTGCCGCACGCGAGAAAGCCGCACCGCAACGAGAGAAAATTCCGCTGCAGAGAAAAAGGCGTTCATTGCCACCAGGCAAAGCACGGCAAAGAGCCGGAGAGCTATCATCGCGTCACCCGGATCTGAGCGTGCGCGGGGCTGGAGTCGCGAGCCAAGGCTACCGCTGCGACGCCTTCCCCGCGGAGACGTCACCGTTGAATTCGGCGGACTTTCCGCGCGGGATGGTCAGGCTCATCCAGCGATCGCCCGCAAAATGTCTTGCGAGGTAGACGATCTGGCCAACGTGATAAGAATAGTGAGCGATCTGGCGATTCATCGCCTGCATGACCGAGTGCGGTTCACTGCGGATCGTCACCGTGCGCGACAAGTCCGCGTCGGCGAGAGGTTCGAGCGCGTCAAAGACGTATTTCCAACCTTGTTCCCACATTGCCAGTAATGCGGCGCGATCTTTGGGCGCAGCTTCGAATTCGGTGTCGCGGTTGCGATCCGGCTTTTCACCGTCCGCGGTCAGAAAGTTGGTCCACCGCGAGCGCATGTTTCCGGCCACGTGCTTTACGATAATAGCGATCGAATTCGATTCCGGGTCCAGAGTCGCGGTAAGGGCCGTATCGGGAACTTGTTCGATGGCGCGCTCGGCGAGACGTTTGTAATAGCGGAAGAGATCGATTGCATCCTTCGCATACGACGTCGTGAACTGGTGTGCCATGAGCGGATTGTGCATCCGGCAGCTCAGGGGCGCAAGGGGGCAAGTTGCAAGAAGGCATTCGCCGCACGCGGTCGATTGGCGCTGCGCACCGGGATGTAACAAAATTGTGTGTCCCAGCGTACGCCTTCGGCGACAGGGAGTGGGCTCAACCGGTCAAAACGCGAGGTGCGTACAAGACCGTTGTTGACCTTGTCTCTCGTGCGCTAGAATGCTGCCTTCATCGTTCTGCCAGTTGCCAAGACGTTTGCCATTCGTGAATCCGGCTGGCAGCGAGAAAATATCAATGGCTCAAAGCCCCAATCCAGCAGCCAGCAAGACACCGGAGCCACCCCGCAAAGGCGATTTCGAGAAGTGCCTGACGCGGCTCGAAGAAGTGGTGAAGCGGCTCGAGAGCGTGGACCTTTCGCTCGACGAAGCCATGAAGCTTTTCGAGGAAGGCGTGAAGCTATCGCGCGAATGTCAGAAGCAGCTTGAAGAGGCCGAAGGACGCGTGGAAATTCTCTTGAAAAAAGCGGACGGCAAGATCGTGGCAGAGCCGTTCGAGCCTGCAAATGAATCCTAGCGCTTCTCCACTATCCCCAACAATCCCGGTGTTGCACTCCTCGCCTGCCAAGACCTTCCGTACATATGGCCGTGGACACGACGCCGCATGAAGCTTCCTGATTTTTTCGACGCGGACCGTGCGCTCGTCGAAGCGTCGCTCGAAACGTTGCTTCCCGCGGAAGGCGTTATACCGGCTTCGATCCATCGCGCGATGCGTTACAGCGTTTTTGCGGGTGGCAAGCGCATCCGGCCAATTCTGTGCGTCGAAGCGGCGCGAATGTTTGCTGCGGACGTTGGGGGCGCGGTATCCGTGGGCTGCGCGATCGAGTTCATTCACACGTATTCGCTGATCCACGACGATCTCCCGGCGCTCGATAACGACGATCTTCGGCGCGGCAAGCCCACCAACCACAAAGTTTTCGGCGATGCGATCGCAATACTGGCAGGCGATGCTTTGCTGACCCTCGCATTTCGGACGCTGGCGGAAGCGCCCATGGAGCCGGAGCGGCGAGTCCGCGTGATTACAGAAATCGGCGCGGCAGCAGGGACTGTGAACGGCATGGTTGGAGGCCAAGTAGCCGATATCGAGGCTGAGAAGAAGCCAGCGGATGCGGCCACGCTGGAATACATTCACCGCTCGAAGACGGCAGCCTTAATTCGCGGCTCGATCGTGAGCGGGGCCATTGCCGGCGGCGCGACGGATCAAGACATCGAGCGGCTGCGACGATTCGGCGAAAATATCGGCTGGGCCTTTCAGGTGGTAGACGACATCCTGGACGTGTCGGAATCGTCGGCGGCGCTCGGCAAAACGGCCGGAAAAGACCACGCGCAGCAGAAGGTGACCTATCCCGCGCTCTATGGCATCCATAAATCGAAGGAAATTGCCGCCGAGCTTGAATCCAACGCTCTGAAGGAACTCGATCGTTATGGCAAACAGGCCGAGCCGCTCAGGCAATTGGCTTCATTTCTAGTGGCTCGCCGTTCATGAACGCGGTTACCGCTCGCGCAAACATGACACTCAAATCACGACGCGATCAAGCTTTGCTCGAACATGCCCGGAACATCAGGCCGGGAAAAATTCGCCTCGACGTGCTGCTCGTCGAGCGCGGCATCGCACCTTCTCGCGAGAGCGCGAAAGCCTTGCTGCTCGCGGGGCAGATACGCGTCAATGGCGTGCAGATGGACAAGCCAGGCAGCCAGGTTGCACAAGATGCGAGGGTGGAGATGGTCGGCGAGGCGCGGCGCTATTCGAGCCGCGGCGGGTTGAAGCTCCAAGGAGCGCTCCAGGATTTTTCGCTTTCACCCGAAAGCCGCATTTGTCTCGATGCGGGCAGCTCGACCGGCGGATTCACCGATTGCCTGCTGCAACACGGAGCGCGGAAAGTTTATGCCGTGGACGTGACGGTTAGCCAGCTCGATTGGAAGTTGCGACAAGACGGTCGCGTGTTCGCAATCGAGAAAAATGCTCGCTATCTTCACGCCGAAGACGTTGGCGAGTTGGTTGGTTTCGTTGTGATGGACCTTTCGTTTATTTCCGTGGTTAAGGCGCTCCCCGCCGTGGCACCGCTCGCGGAAGTGAACGCGGATTTTCTAATTCTCGTGAAGCCACAATTTGAACTCGAACGCGCGGATGTGGGGAAAGGCGGCATCGTGCGCGACGCGGCGCTGCATCATAAGGCCATCGAAAGCGTTAGATCGGCAGTTCCGCCACTGGGCCTCGATGTTCTCGGCGTTCGTCCCAGCCGCATTACCGGCGCCGAGGGCAACCAGGAGTTTTTTCTGCACGCCCGGCGGCGCGGGTAGGATAGAATTTTGCGACGATTCCAATGATTCGTGCCGCCGGCATCATCTCGAAGCCAGTCTGTGAAATGGTTTCTTCTGTCGTGCCGCCATTGCTCGAATGGCTGCGCGCTCACGGGATCGAGGCCTACGTTGATAAAGAAACACAGGATTGCATTGACCCAAGAGGTTCTTCCGTTCCGCGCGAACAACTCGCGAAGAAAGTTGACCTGCTAATTGTGCTCGGCGGGGACGGCACACTTCTTTCCGCTGCGCGCGTGCTCCACGGCCACAGAGTCCCCATTCTTGCCGTGAACCTGGGCGGCCTGGGATTTCTCACCAGTGTTACTCTCGACGAGCTATACCCGCTGCTCGATCAAGTTCTCGCCGGAAAACACGAAATCAGCGAGCGCATGATGCTCGAAGCGGAGATCGTTCACGAGGGGGTTCGGGGCGAACGACAATCGGCGCTAAACGATGCGGTGATAACCAAAGCCGCACTAGCGCGGATGCTGGAATTTGACGTTCACGTAAATGGCAATCACATCGGGCGGTATCGAGCCGATGGCTTGATCGTCGCGACGCCTACGGGTTCGACGGCTTATTCGCTGGCGGCCGGCGGCCCGATCGTGCACCCGGACATTGATGCTTTTCTGATTACGCCGATCTGCCCCCATACGCTCAGCAACCGCCCACTGGTTGTGCCGGACTCAGCGCGCGTGGAAATCAATTTCGAGGCGACGCAAGAGCCTGTTTATCTGACTCTCGACGGACAGATCGGAGTTCAGCTTCAGGCGAAAGACCGCGTCGTGATTATGAAATCTTCCAGCAAGGTCTATCTGATCCGCCCGCCGCGGAAGAACTACTTTGAAATCCTTCGCAATAAATTACGCTGGGGAGAACGCTAGCCTCTGCATCTTCCCACCAGGAGAACGCCATGAAAATCACGATTGCTATCGCTTGTTTGTCGCTGCTGTGCGTGCGGGCCGCCGTTCCCTTGCACGCGCAATCGTCCGATTCCTCCGTGCCAGCGGATTATCCGATGCACGAAGGATTCGTGGACGCGCACGGCGTGATGATTTATTACATGACCGTCGGACGAGGCGCGCCGCTGCTGATCGTTCACGGAGGCCCGGGTGCTTCGCACGACTATTTCTTGCCGTATCTGCTTCCGCTGGCGCGGCACAACAAGCTTGTTTTTATCGACGAGCGCGGCTCTGGGAAGTCCGAAAAGCTCGACGATCCCTCCGGTTACACAGTTGAAAAGATGGTCGAGGACGTGGAAGCGGTGCGGCAAGGGCTGGCGCTTGGAAAGATCAGCTTGCTTGGGCATTCTTACGGCGGAGTTTTAGCGCAGGCGTACGCGCTGAAGTATCAAAATAATCTCACGCACTTGATTCTCGCGAGTACGTTCCCGAGCACAAGCCAGATGAATCAGGTCTTCGTGCGCATGAAGAAAAAAATGGATCCCGAGCTGCGCGCGAGAATCGAGACTCTCGAAAAAGCCGGACTTTTTGGCAAAGGAAAGGACTACCAAAAGGACCGCTACCCGGACGATTACATGATCGCGGCATGGGGCGAAGCTTACTTTCCTTACGTTTACCATAACCGGCCGGATCCGAATTACGATCCGATCCAAAATGGGGTGATGTCGTGGGATTTGTATCGCGAGATGTGGGGCTCGGACGGCGAATTCGTGATCGATGGCAACCTGAAATCCGTGGAGTACGTGGACCGGTTGCGCACGATTCACGTGCCCACGTTACTCATCGTGGGAGGCGACGATGAAGTTGACCCGTCGCTCTCGCAGGAGATGCACGAAAAGATTGCTGGCTCGCAGATCGCGATTATGCCCGACAGCGGGCACATGACGTTCGTAGATCAACCGGAGAAGTTCAACGACACGGTGACTTTATTCTTGCACCCGTATCACGCGAAGGCCGGCCAACCCAAGAACTAGTCGGGTCTAACCTTTAGAACCACGAGCGTGCGGTCGTCGAACGGATGGCGACCGCCGGAAAACGCGCCGACTTCCTCAAGAATCCGGTCGGCAATTCCGTCGGCCGCAAGCGATTGATTCTCCTGGATCAGCTTTGCCACACGTTCATCGCCGAAGAATTCGCTTGTGGCGTTCTGCGTGTCGCCGATTCCGTCAGAATGGAACACGACGACATCGCCCGGGTTCAGAGTGAACGAGAGTTCGTCGTAAGACGCCTCTTCGAACAGCCCCAGAGGAAAGCCCGGGAGCGTGATCTTTTCGCACCGGCTGCCGTGCAGAATAAATGGCTCTTCCTGGCCGGCGTTGGCAATCCTTAGCTTGTGGCGCTTTCGATTCCACGTGGCAAAGCAAAGCGTCATAAAGCGCCCCTCGATCAGACGCTCTCCAAGGAAGCCGTTCATCGCGCGAAGCATCTCGGCAGGCGGTAGCTTCTGCGAGCCAAGGCTGCGCAAGGTGCCGATGGCTACGGCGCCGTAAAGCGCGGCGGCGCTTCCCTTCCCGCTGACGTCGCCCATCGTAACGGCCAGTTCCTGCGATCCGTATCGGAGAAAATCATAAAGGTCCCCACTCAATTCCCTTGACGACACCACGCGAGCGGCAATGTCCAATCCAAATTCGGGCCCCGGAAGACGAGGCAGCAACGCACCCTGAATCCGGCGAGCGGCATTCAGGTCCCGTTCCATCCGCGCTTCATCACGAGCCACTCTTTCGAAGAGCCGGGCGTTTTCGATGGACACGGCGAGCTGGGCCGCGAGAATCGAAAGCACTTGCACGTGCTCCGCCGTGAAGTAATTCAACTGCGGGCTTTCGAGATCCAGCACACCAACGACGCGGTCCTTATAAATCATCGGCACGGCGAGCTCGGAACGCGTCTCCGGATTGATCAACAGGTATCGGGGATCGACCGTTACATCCGGAACAACCACTGCGCGGCGCAAAGCCGCGGCCGCCCCGACGATTCCTTCGTGCGCTGGGACTGCAAACTTTTCCTGCACGCGCTGGCCGAACTTCACTGTCACGCGATGCCGAAAGACGTTGTCCGTCTCGTCATACAACAGAATGCTGAAAATCTGATAATCGATGAGGCGCTTGGTGAGCTCTGCCGCGCGGCGCAGCACCTCTTCCACCTGAAGCGTTGAGTTCGCTTCGCGGCCTACCTCGTTCAGCAGGAGCAGCGTTTCGGCCTGATTTCTGGTGCTCTCGAAGAGGCGCGCGTTTTCGATGGCCGTCCCGATGCGCGACGCAACGAGTGCCAGCACGTTTTGCTGATCGGGCGTGAAATAATCCCGCTGACTGCTCTCGATATCGAGCACCCCAATCACGCGTCCGCGCACGATCAGCGGAACGGCGAGTTCCGAGCGCACGCCATCGATCGCATTCAGATAACGCGGATCGTTGAGGACGTCGGCCACGCGCACGGGGTGCCCTGTGGTGGCTGCGGCACCGATAATTCCTTCATCCATCGGGATGCGCCAGTGTTCGACGACTTCCGGCCGATGGCCAATGGCGAATCGAAAGTAGAGCTGATTCGTTCCGTGCTCCGGGAGCAAAACGGCGAAGATTTCGTAATCGATTAGGCGCTTGATCTGCGCCGCAACATTCGCCAGCACCTCATCGAGGTTCAGCGAGGCGTTGATCTCGTGGCTGATGTCTGCCAGCACAGCCAGCGTCTCGGCAGGTATTTCCACCTTCGAATTGAGCGTGTAGTCCATGTGAAATTTGAGAGACCGGCCATTCTCGCCCCGGCGAGAGGAGCCGACTCTAGGCCTCGCGCGGCAGAAAATCTCCAAAAGCCGCGCGACAATCAATCCATTATATCAGCAAGATACGGGATATTCCGGGCGAGAGATGCGCCATATTTTGGGGTGCTTAATACTTTCCGGCAGCGGCTGGAGCTACTGGCGCGCTGGAAGGAGTAGCCGCAAGGCCGCGAGCTTGTTCGAGAATTTTGATGCTGGCGCTCGCGCCGATGCGGGTTGCGCCAGCTTCAACCATTTTCTTTAAATCGTCGAGACTTCGAACGCCACCGGCTGCTTTGACTCCGATTTCACCGCCCACTACGGCTCGCATCAGGCGGACATCCTCCGCTGTCGCGCCGCCCGTGCTGAATCCAGTGGAAGTTTTCACGAAATCTGCGCCGGCGTTCTTGGCGGCAAGCGAGCCGCGAACCTTTTCCTCGGTGGTAAGCAGCGCGGTCTCGAGAATTACCTTGCATATCGCGTCGCCGCGATGGCTCGCTTCGACCACCCCTCGAATGTCCGCTTCGACCGCGTCATCCTGGGCGGATTTGAGCGCGCCGATATTTACCACCATATCGATTTCCTGCGCGCCAAGCTTGATCGCTTCTTCCGTTTCGAAGACTTTCACCTGCGGCAGTGTGGCGCCCAGCGGGAAGCCCACGACCGTACACACTCGAACCTGGCTGCCGCGCAAAATCTCTGCCGCCTGTGCGACGTTCCAGGGATTGATGCAAACCGACGCGAAGCCATACCGCAGAGCCTCTTCGCATAATTTGCCGATCTCTTTGCGGGAAGCTTCGGGCTTGAGCAGGGTATGGTCGATCAGGCGCGCAATGTCTGATTCGATCGGGCCGACGGCCGCGCCGGCGGAAATTCGTGCCGCTCCAGCTTCGACTACCTTCCGGGTCTTGCGTGAGCAGCGTTCCGCGCAGCGCTGATCGCAGCCTGGGCATACAAGCTCATCGATTTCCAGGCCGCAAAGGTCCGGGCATCGCTCGGCGCCAAGATATCCGAGAATCTCTTCGGTGATCGCTTGAATGATTTGTTCGAGTTGCCGCTGGTCCACCGCGGGCGCTCCCGATGCGAATTCCAGGCTTGCGAAAGTGCTGCTTGTTCGATGCGACCGGTTCGTCGCGCGATTCAGGGCTTCGAGTGCCGTGTTTCGATGGCGCGAATCTTATCGATACGCTTCTCGTGCCGTCCGCCCGCGAAGGGAGTCTCAAGCCACACCGCCAGAACCTCCCGAGCGGCTTCTGCCGGAATTAGGCGCGCGCCAAGCGAAAGGATGTTCGCATCGTTGTGTTCGCGGCTGTTGCGCGCAGTGGGCCTATCGTAGCATAGGGCTGCACGCGCTCCGGGAACCTTGTTCGCCGCAATCGAGGACCCTATCCCGGCGCTGTCTATCACGACTCCCCGCCACGCATCACCGTGCACCACTGAGTTAGCCACAGCTTCGGCGAAGTCGGGATAATCCACCGGCTCGCGGCTCGAAGTTCCGAGGTCGAGCACAACGTAGCGCCAGTCGCACAGATATTCCTTGAGCTGCTCCTTCAAATCGAAGCCGCCATGATCGGCGCCGATTGCAACGATGCGCGACCTCGGCTTTTCGCCCGGCACACTAGGGGATCTTGGTTCCTCGAAGCGAATGCTGATTTTGCGTCGCTCGGCCTCGTCGCAGGCCAGCGGGGTGATGATCGTTCCAGGTTCGACGGCGATCTCGCCGCCGACAGAGGCGAGTTCGAGATCCCTTACGGTGAGAACGCGGCGTGTCACATTCATTCCGGCGGAAGGTTGAGGATGCACACGTCTTTCAAATTGCGGAAACGCTCGGCGTAATCGAGGCCGTAACCAACAACGAATTCGTTCGGAATTGTGAAGCCGATGTAATCGCCGTTCACGTCCTTCAATCGCCGCGATGGCTTATCGAGCAGCGCGGCAACCCGAAGCGACTTCGGCTTGCGCTGCTGAATGATGCGCAGAAGATACGACAACGTCAGGCCGGTATCCAAAATATCCTCGACCAGCACTACGTTGAGCCCTTCGATGCTGCTGTCGAGATCCTTGAGCACGCGCACCTGGCCCGACGATTGCTTCCCTTTCCCATAACTCGATACGGCGATGAAATCGATCGAAGTTTCCAGGTTGATCTCGCGGACAAGATCCGAAAGGAAAATACAAGCCCCCTTCAGCACGCCGATCAGGTGAACGCGCTGCCCCCGGAAGTCCCTGGTGATTTGCTGGGCCACTTCGTGAACGCGCTTCTGGATCGCCGCGCGCCGAATCAATATCTTCAATTTTTCCTGGCCGCCGACCGGCATCTGTTGAATCTCCTCCGTGGAAGGCGGCTACTGTATCCCACGGCATCGCGGTTGACAAGAATGCGCGGCGTGCATCACCGGTCGGAGGGCTCCTTACCATGCGCGGTGCTCGCGTCCCAAATCAATTTTCCCCCGAGGAACGTCTTTAAAACCTTCACATCGCGGATTTTTGCCGGATCGATCGTGAAGATATCGTCGCTCAGGATCACCATATCGGCTAGCTTGCCCGGAGTGATAGATCCCTTTTCGTTCTCCTGAAATTCGGCGTAGGCGGAACCCATCGTGTAAGCCTCCACGGCTTCGGGCAGCGTGAGTTTCTGCTCGGGAAACCATCCGTTGGGATTCTTGCCATCGAGCGTGGCGCGCGTCGCGGCAGCATAGACTCCCAGTAGAGGATTGAGTGGCGCGACATCCCAATCCGTCCCAAACGCCAAACGCACGCCGTGATTCAGGAATGTGCGAAAGGCATAGGTACGGCTGGCGCGATCGTGTCCAATGCGCTTTTCCGCCCAGCGCCCGTCGTCGATGGCCTGATAAGGCTGGACGGAAGCGATCACCTGCAATTGCGCGAAGCGATCGAAATCCTTTGCGGCCATGTGCTGCGCGTGTTCGATGCGCAAGCGGCGGTCCGCCGGCCCATGCGCCGCTACAATTTCGGAATAGAGATCAAGGATCATTGAGATTCCGCGATCTCCGATGGCGTGCGTGCAAATCTGCAAGCCTGCAGCATCGGCCGCCATCATGCGCCCACGCATCAAGGAGAGCGGCTGCATCTCCGCGTTCAACAGGCCGTAATTTCCGGGCTGATCGCTGTACGGTTGGAAGAAATAGGCCGTGCCCGAGCCGAGCGAGCCATCAGCGAACGCCTTCACCGCTCCAATCCGCAGCATCGGTCCGCCAAACGCGCGGCGGATGCCCATCTTGGCTTGATCGTTCACGTCTGCAATTGAAGGCGCGGCGTAAATGCGCACCGTGAGTTCCCCACGATCCAGCAATTCAGAATAGGCGGCGATGTCCGCGTAGTCAGGAATCATGTTCTGCACGCTGGTAACGCCGACGCTTGCGGCGAGAGCCATCGCCCGCTTGACAGCGTGTATTCTTTGCTCCGGCGAAAGCGGCGGGATTACGTTATACACAGGCCCAGTCGCGGCATCTTTGAGGGCGCCCGTGGGGTTCCGCTGTGCGTCGCGAACGATTTTCCCGCCGGGAGGATCGGGAGTTTTGGCGGTAATACCGGCTAGCTTGAGCGCCAGCGAATTCCCCACGCCCATGTGCCCATCGTAGCGGTCGACGAAAACAGGCGTGTCAGGCGCAACCGAGTCTATAAGTTGTCTCGTCGGAAGCGCAGGCGGGTTCCACTTTGTTTCGTCCCAATCGCCGCCGGTGATCCACTGTCCTTTCGGCGTGATTTTTGCGCGCTCGCCAATGCGCCGCGCAAATTCGGCCGTGCTGGTGGCGTCATTCAATTGCACGTTATCAAGCTGCGCGCCCCCGCTGACGAAATGGACGTGGGCGTCGTTGAAGCCGGGCATGAGCAACTTGCCACCAGCATCGAGCACCTGCGTTTTGGGTCCGCGCCATGTCTCCGCGTCGGCATTTGATCCCACGGCGACGATGCGGCCATCCAGCACGGCAACGGCGCGCGCCGTTGGCAGCGACTTATCGACGGTCCAAATTTTGGCGTTCCTAATAATGAGATCTGCGGCGGGCTTCGAGGCGGCGCCTTGCACGTTCGCCGCACTTCGCCTCCACGCGGGCGGCGCGTGAGGAGTCGGAATCCCGCCGGATGCCGCTATCAGGAAGGCGCACGCGATCCCTAAAAAACACGACCGCGCGATGGTCTTCCGCATTGCCGATTGATTTTCCACTAGGTCCTCGATCCCGCTTTGCAACAAACGTGTGAATTCGACGCAGATAGTTATCACATGGAAGGCTGAAACGACAATACAACATGTGTGAAGCACGGACGCGGATCTTGCGATGCTACCGGGGAGAACCGCACCCGAAGACCCCAGTTGCGCGCGGACAGCGTTCCGTTCTCGTCTTAATCGACGGCCGCACCGCTCTACACCACGTCGTTTGCCCGGAGTGCTGGTAGGTGCGTAATACTCCGGCAAACGCTCGAGGCAGGTGCACTACTGCCTTTCGAAGCTGACGACGCGCCTTTGAAAGATTCTCCCATTCTCACCGGCAAGCAACTCGACGCGATAAGTTCCCGGCTGCAGATCGTCCACCGGAACCTTCAGCGCCACGGGCACCATCGCGCTGCCTTTCTCGACGAATTCGGTTGCGTCGACCCCTCCGGTCGAAAACACCACCTTGCCGCTCTTTTGATCCACGACTTGATAGGCCACTTCAACGACCGGCGGAGGGTTCCGATCGAGTAGTTGCGGATCGTACACCTGGGCATAAAGCGCCACTTTGTCGCTCTTCTTGAAACGATTGCTGCCCGATGGGACGAGCTCTACTTGATGCACGATGAGCGGTGTACGATCCGCGAGCATGTCCGCATCCAGATCGCTGCCCAAATCTGAAACGCGCTTTAACTGATCGCTCAGAGCAATGCCGCTCAGATTGAACGCTTTGCCGTCGTATGCATCAATCGTCAGGGGGGTTTCGTATTTCCCGAAATTCTGTCCCCCGGACGATAGAACGACGGTCAACCGGTAAGTTCCCGGAGCAATGGCAAACTGGTTTTCGTAGTGCATCGGCAACTTCTTGAATTCTTTCAGTTCATCTTTTTCCAGGTCGAGCTTCACTTCATCGCTGAACTTGGCGGCGACCGTACCGTCCGGTCGGTACGCGATGCCCAGGACGTTTATGCCGGAATGATACTTTCCCTTTTCCTTGGAAAATTCCACGGAGGTGGACGGGACGTCCATCGCCAGGTTCACGCGCGCTTCGTTCGGCGATGTGTAAAAGAAAGGAGCCTCGAGAGTCCCCGCCATGTTGCCAGCCGAAGCGCCGGTTGCGCGCGCTTCAAGATCCTTCTCAATCGGCTGCCCGGCAAGCAAATCGGCCGGTTTCACGTTGCAGAAGCCGCTGCGAGCGCGAACCTCCGTTCCGCCGCGTTCAACTTTTACCTTCAGGGTATGGCAACTGCCCTCGGCGGTATTCGCCGGCGAAAAACCGAGAAGGTAATATTCGTCCTGTTCGCGCGCAATCTTCTCGAGTCCCGCAAGTAGATCGTTCGAATTGAAAATCGGGAAGCCGCCGGTTCCCTCGGCCAGCGCGTAAAGAATCTGCTGATTCGTCGAAGCCGATTCGGGGAACTTCGGAACGATCTCCCGTGGCTGAGTCAAGTTTGGATTCGTGAACGGCGTGTTGACGGGCCGCGAAGGTCCGGGATTGCCTCCTCGCCCTGGGCCAGGGTTCCCACCTCGACCGGGACCGGGAGCCGGAGCCCCCCCGTGACCTGGACTCGGACCTGGAGCGCCGTGACCTGGGCCAGGCCCTGGACCGGGCCCTGGACCGCCTCGTGGAGCGCCGCCGCCACCGCCGCCGCGCTGCTGCGCGAGCGCTTCCGCGGGAGAAGGCGTCCGATAGGCTGCCAAGACGAGTCTCGGGGAAGCGGAACCCACGCGAAGCTGCGATCTAAACTCAACTCGCCGCGCCGTGGCAGCGGCTTGGGGATTGATCAAAGCGCCTGTCGGCGATCCCGCTCCGCCCATAGGTGCCATCAGGCCTCGCACGTCGAGGGGATACACAGCCACATTCGCTTTATTGCAAGCGTCAATCGTCGCGGTCAATTCCGACTCACGTTCGGGCGTTAACGCAAAGCCCGACGTAAACAAGATCAGGCTCTTTCTTCCGGGAACGGCCGCAAGATTCTTGGCCAGCCCGCGAATGGCCAGCAAGACACTATAGGCTCC
The DNA here is from genome assembly GCA_025451835.1 of Candidatus Acidiferrales bacterium. Lineage (GTDB taxonomy): Bacteria > Acidobacteriota > Terriglobia > Acidiferrales > UBA7541 > Palsa-295. The sequence goes on from JANWJR010000022.1 coordinate 66,257, forward strand.
GAAATCGGACTCTGCATTGCCCAGCCCCGGGCCACCCAGCATTGGGCCACCGATGGTGGCATCGCCAAACGCCGTGGTCGGCGCGTTGGGCGAAACCGCCGACGTTTTCACTCCCGCGGCTGCCCGTTTCAGCCGAATCGCATCCGCCGTGAAATTTTGTGCGATGCGCAAAGCTCCGCCAAATTCCACTACGGCCATCACACGGTTCGGCCCGGCATTGGCGTCAATGAATTTCGCGGCAGCGGCGCGAGCGCGCGGTTGATCGCTAATGTCCATTGTGGAATCGTCGAAAAAAAGCACGATGTAATGCTTTTCCGTGCTCGCGGCTGCCGCAGGATCACCGCCGAAAGAAAAATTGGTCACTTCCTGCTGTTTCTTATCCTCGAACAGCCGGAAATCCTTGGCGGTAAGATCGTGAATGTAGTTCCCTTTCTTGTCGGTGACAACGACGTCGACTCGCACCACATTCGATTCGGTGCGTATCACGCCGCCCGCGGGTACCGGTCCCTTCTGCACCGCCTGCTGCGAGGCAGGCAAATCGCCAGCGTTTTGACCTCGGACACTTTGAGCGGCCACGTTTGGTGCGGCAGCATTCTGCGCGTTGACGCGAGCGCCAGGAAAAATCAATTGGCGCCCAAACCATCCGAGCGCGACAAGAGACAAGATCGCGGCTACAAATCCTGCAAATCGAAGAGGTCTCATCGTTCACCGTCCTAATACGGAATCTCGACCGCCCCGTTCCGCGTCGAGAGCAGGGCGGCGTTGGAATCTTGCACGACCAGGCGAACGACGTAAGCGCCCGGTTTTACATCGAAGCTCGACTTCACCGTCACGCCGGTACGGTCCAATCGCTCGAGAGTTGAGTCGAGCAACTGGAACTGGATCACTTTCTGATTCCCGGTAATATAGTTGCCATTGCGATCGAAGAGAGCCGCGATAACGGTCAGCTTGTTGCGGTTGCGGCCTTCCGCTTTCTCAAAATGAATGTGGTCAATGGCCACATGCGTCATTACGGAAAGCTTTGCATCCGAGGCATCAATTTTGTAGTACTGCGTGTGGAGTTCCACCGGAATGCTGCGCTGCTCTTCCTGGGAAAACACGGCGTCGGCTATCTCCTGCTTGGCGGCGTCGGCTGGCGACTCACTGTGCTTCGGAGCGTAGTAGCCCCGGCGCGCTTGCACCGCGAACTTTTCCTTCGTGAGCAGAGTAACCTTCAAGGAGTGAAACCGGCCATCGTATTTGAAGTTTTCGGGCGTGATTGCCAATAAATAGGAAACGTCCGGCGCCCCGGCAATCACCCGCAACCCTTTGTCGAGGTCATTGCCATTGCGGAAAGCGAGACCTCCGGTGCCATCCGCGAGATCCGAAAGCACGTCGCTCTGCCGCTCTTCGATATTGACGCGATACAAGTCGTGAACCCCGGCCACTCGCGCGCTGGTCGTCGGCATCGGCCTGGTGATGTCGCCGATCGGATCGACGGTGTACAGCCCCCTTGCATCGAGTGTGCTGATGTAAACGTTCGCGCGAGTAGCGCCGTCGATGATGTCCGAAACTTCCGTTTCGCGGGTCGGCGTCAGAAATCCCGGAGAAATCAGCACCAGGCTTCGCTGTCCCGGCAATGCGGAAATTCGCCGGACAATCTCCTTCAGCCGGCGCAGCGAGTATTCTGTTTGGGTGTCACCCATCGAAAGTATGCGGCTCGCTGCCGCCTCAGCCATGGCTTGGGCCGCATTCGTCTGGCGAGTGTCTCCCTGGAACGCGCAATCCAAGGCATCTTCGACGGCCACACTAATCGCTATCGTGTCGTGCTTGTTCTCCATCTGATCGGCCTGGTAGTAATTAATGCTCGGGCATTCTCCAGCGCCGGTGGCATCCCCCGCGCTGACGGCGCGCGGCTGCAATCGAAGCAACTTATCGTGTAACTTGTCGCGATCGTCGGTGAAGTCTAATTGAGTTTGGCCCGACGTCGTGAACACGGCGACGCGATCCGATGGCTTTAGCGACTGGCCAAGAAAATGAATTGCGGCGTTGCGAGCTTGCGTCAGGTCTCCGAAGCTCAAATGCGCATCGTCGAACAAGAGAGCCACGAAACGCGCGGGCGGCACGAACGCAACGGCAGGTGCCGCGGATTCCGCAGGGCCTCCCCCAGATTCGGTCTCACTGACCTTTTGCAACGTGGCAGCGGAAGTTTCTACCGAGAAATGCGAGATCACCTGGAGCTTGCGATCCTGAAATACCTGAAAATCCTCTTTCCGGAGATTAGGGACCGGGCGTCCGTGCGCGTCGCGGACAACCACGCGAATTGGAATCGAGTTTACGTGAACCTGGAACGCCCTTGAGGAATCTTGCGTGCTTACTTCCGCGGATGATTGTGGAGCGACGGGAGCTTGCGCCGGGGACGGCGACGATGGATCTTGCTGAGCGCCAGCCGGGGATGATTGGGCACCTACCAGCGGGCAAATGAAAATCACGAAACACGCGAGAATAAACACACAATAAAGCGTATGCCGAATTTGGCGTTGACTCCCGGTCGGAGCGTTCATCCGCGACTCCAACGCGGCATCTTATCGGCCCCGCTCGCAGGTCCCCGGTAGGTGCGCGTCTCTAATAACTCTGCCGCGAGTCTACTTTGATCTTACGGCACGGTCAATACATCGAGCGTTATGGCCCAAACGCTCAATCCACGGATTTCATCTGCCTCAAAGTTAGGAGCTCAGACCTCACCCGCTTCCAGGCTTTGGCGTTTTTCTTCGTGGTGATTGGCGCATTCGGATCGGCGTAATACGCAAGAATATTCTGCCGCAAGCCACGAGGGAGGGCTCGGCTAGGCTTGGACGTGAGTCGATCGAGAAGTTTTGCATAAGTTTTATCCGTCAAGGGATACGCTCCGGGCTTGACGATATTTCCCGTATCGAGATCGCGGTTCGGAAGCTGGAGCGCCGCGCTGCCGCTTGTTCGTAGCGTGTCCAACATCCCGCGATAGATGTCGACCGTGCGGTTGACGCTCGCTATGTACCAGCCTTCCGTCTTCGTATCGGGAATTTTGATCGCCAAGAGTGAAATCGGACCACTCTTGGGAAGCACCCTGATCACGATGGCCAGCATGTGCGCTCCGAATCCAGGATCGCGGTAGGTGTGCGCCCAGTGGCGATCGTATGCCGTACGCGAAATCCGCTCCGAAAACGTGCCGTAGGCGGCGCTGGGGCGCATCTGGGGCAAACTGGTGCCGGTGCAGCACCACCTCAGCCTCGGCAAATCTCGAAATGAATGACCGGACGGAAGATCGATAGCTCTTGAGGGCTGGATGCGGTCTGCCAAGAACTTCGTAAATGTCGAATCCGTATGTCTCCAGAAACGCGCGTCCGAGGAGCGCGCGAGGGACCTTGAAGCCAATGAATCGCAAATACGCCGGAGGTGCAAAGCCGCGTTTGGTGAGCTGACCGATATCGAAAGCGAATTCGGTGCGGACGCGGCCGTGCGGGCTTTCATCATAGGTAACAATCGGCCCGTACTTGCGCTCGAGATCCGGAAACGCGATCGCCGTTGCCGGGTTTGCGGCATCCGAATGCCCAATCGAGTCACCCACATAATGCGAAAGCGCCCCAATCGCGAACGCGTACTCGTTGAGAGTGCGAGCCTCGCGAAAAAGATTGTTGATGAAATCGCCCGTGCGGGCGTAATGCGTGAGGTCACTGAAGAATTTGGGACCGAACGGATAATAGCCCATGTCCTGGATGGCGCAGCCGCCGTATGCATACGCATGCGCTTCTAGCAATTGCGCGTCCGTCGATCCGGGAAACCGCGCCAGCAATAGCGGGCGGATCGAACCGATCCACGCCAGGACAATCAACTCTTGGTGGGTAAGAACCGAGTACGCGCCGCCCCTTTGCGGAACGAACAGCGCCGCAAACGGCATAATTACAACGGGAAGCCTCAGCCGCCCCACACACGTTCTCAACCGACATCTCCGGAACAGCGTCTGGCGCGCAGCTCGGTTAACAATCTCTCCTTCCACTTAGATTGTTCGCGCGGCCGCAAGTTGCATACGTACCAAATTTCTCACACGATCTCAGTCTCTGCGCACCAAGAGGCCTTTCGAAAGAGGCCACAATTCCCAGGAATAAGCCGGGCGGGTTGGCTCCAAACGGAAATGCAAGGGCAGAGTTAGCGACGATCGGCAGCGAGGTGGCGAACGTCGCGGCCGGCAACCATGTAAATCACGTCTTCGGCAATGTTGGTGGCGTGGTCCCCGATGCGCTCGAGATTCTTGGTGACCAGCACAAGTTCGAAAGCCGGAAAGACGACTGCGGAATTCTCCATCATGTACGTCAAAAGTTCCCGGAAAATCTGATCGCGGAGATGATCGACTTCGTCGTCGCGGATGAGAACCGATTTCGCAAGGTCAGCATCGCGGTGAACCAGCGCATTCAAGCTGTCGCGAACCATTCCTTCGGCAAGTTCACTCATGCGCGGCAAGTCGACGTACGGCTTGACCTGCGGATGACGGAGAATGCGCAACGCCGATTGTGCGATATTGACGGCCTGGTCGCCGATGCGCTCGAGATCGTTGTTGATTCTTGAAGCCGAAAGGATGAAACGCAAGTCGACGGCCATGGGCTGCTGCAAGGCGACAACTTGCATTACGCGATCGTCGATTTCGATCTGCATCTCATTTATAGCTCTCTCCTCGTCTAGAACGCGCTTCGCGAGGTCCGCATCTTTTTGGAACACAGCCTGTATGGCCTGGTGAACGGCGCGCTCCGCCAGTCCGGCCATCCAGAGCAGGCGTTCCTTTAGTTCTTCGAGATCGCGTTCGAAATGCCGTTCCATGAATACTCCTCACGTAATAGTGACAGCACCTCCGCGCAGCGAAAACGAAATCATCCGAAGCGGCCAGTGATGTAGGCCTCCGTCCGAGGATCGGACGGCGTTGTAAAAAGCTTCGGCGTGGGCTGATATTCGATAAGCCGGCCTTCGAGAAGAAACGCGGTGAAGTCGCTGGCGCGCGCGGCTTGCTGCATATTGTGGGTGACGATAACGATGGTGCAAGAGGCCTTCAACTGAAACAAAAGCTCCTCGATCTTTGCGGTGGTGACCGGATCGAGCGCCGAACAGGGCTCGTCGAGGAGGAGAACCTCAGGGTCGACCGCCAGGGCGCGGGCGATGCAAAGCCGCTGCTGCTGCCCGCCGGAAAGAGCGTACGCGGAGCTGTGCAGCTGATCTTTCACCTCTTCCCAAAGCGCGGCGCGGCGCAGGCTGCGCTCGACGGCTTCCGAAAGGCTGTCTTTGTGGCCGTTAATCCGCAAGCCGTAGGCAACATTTTCGAAAATAGACTTGGGGAAGGGATTAGGCCTCTGAAACACCATGCCCACGCGGCGGCGCAATCTCACCACGTCCATGCCGGCAATGTTTTCGTCATCGAGAAGGATGTCACCGTGGACGCGAGCATGACGCACGGTTTCGGTCATGCGATTCAAACTGCGCAGAAATGTGGATTTCCCGCAGCCCGAAGGACCGATGACTGCTGTGACGATGTTCGAGGAAATGTCGATATCGAATCCGTGCAGAACTTCCTTGGCGCCGAAGGAGACTCTTAGCTCTGAAATTTTGAAACGCAGAGTTTGGCCGGGATAGGCGGCACGATCCGGCGGAAGTGAAAACTTCTGAGGCGACCGGGCTGCTTGATTCGATTGTTTGTCCGCGCTGTCCATTCCATTCACGCTTCGCATGGGACTCACGCTAGACATTGTCTTTACCTGGAAACCGAAACTTTGCGCGCTAAGACCAAACGAGTGCCCACATTCACGACGAAAACCAGAGCGAGCAGAACCAGGCCAGCCGCCCAGGCCTGCTCGTGCCAATCGGCATACGGGCCGATCGCGTAGGTGTAAATCATAACAGGCAACGATGCGACGGGGTCGTTCCAGCCAGAGCTCCAATAACGATTGCTGAAGGCGGTGAAAAGTAGCGGAGCGGTCTCTCCCGCGACGCGCGCCAAGGCCAGCATTACGCCCGAAATGATGCCGGACCCCGCGGCGGGAACGACCACCGTGAGGATGGTTCTCCATTTGCTCGCGCCCAGAGCCATCGCTCCTTCCCGCAGAGGATTCGGCACCGCCCTCAGAAACTGTTCGGTGCTGCGCACGGTGATGGGAATCATCATGACGCCGAGTGCGAAGCTTCCAGCCAACGTAGAAAAGTGACGCATGGGAAGCACGATGACCGTGTAAGCGAAAATGCCGATGACAATTGACGGGACGCCGTTGAGCAAATCCGTCGTATAACGAATGAAAAAACCCATCGTCTTGCCGCCGAACTCGGCGAGATAAATGCCCGTCGAGACGCCGACAGGTACTCCTACGAGCAACGCAAGAAAAAGCAATTTCGCGCTGCCGACGATGGCATTGGCCATGCCGCCGCCCGGCTCGCCGACCGGCGTGGGCAATTTCGTCAGGAAGCTCCAGTTGATATTTTTCCCGCCGTGATACACGAGATAGCCGAGAATGACGAAAAGCACGGAGACGGTTGCCAGGGCGGAGAAGGCCGTAAGCGCGAACATGAAAGCGTTGACGAATTTACGCCGGCACTCGCGGAGGCTCATTGGTGCCCGGCTCCGCGTTGCCTGGTAGTCAGGACGAGAAGGCGTGCCAGGCCGTTAAGGACGAACGTGAGCATAAAGAGGACCAGGCCCAGTTCAACCAGAGCGCTGAGGTACAGGTTGCCGGTAGCCTCGGTGAACTCATTGGCGATCACAGCCGCAATAGAATAGCCTGGAGCAAAGAGCGACGCGCTGATTCTCGGATCGTTGCCGATGACCATGGTAACAGCCATGGTTTCGCCCAGGGCGCGAGCCAGGGCAAGAAAAACGGAACCGATAATGCCGGTCTTCGCGAAGGGTACAACTGCTTTCCAGATCGCCTCCCAACGTGTTGCGCCCAAGGCCAAAGCTGCTTCGCGCTGCTCGCGCGGTACCGCAATGAGGACTTCACGAGACACAGAGACGATGAACGGAACGACCATCACAGCGAGAATCAAGCCGGCGGCGAGAAAGCCGACGCCGTACATGGGCCCTTGGAAGAGCGGCAAAAAGCCAAGCGTCGACTGTAGTGCGGGCTCAACCGTGGTGCGCAGCCACGGGACCATGACGAAGATTCCAAGGAGCCCAAAGATCACGCTGGGCACCGCTGCGAGCAGGTCCACCAGAAAAGCAAAAATATCCGACGCGCGAGGAGTTGAGAATTCCGATAGAAAAATCGCGGTCCCGAGACCCAGCGGTACGGCGAGAATCAATGCGATGGCGGAGGTCACGAGCGTGCCGTAGAGAAATGGGAGGGCGCCGAATTGCCCGGCGAGCGGGTCCCAGACGTGCGTGACGAAAAATATCCAGCCGAATTTCTGGCGTGAAAGAACGGATTGGATCCAAAGCTGATAGACCAGAAGTGCAGTGATGCCAACCACTAGCGCGGCAAACATCAGCGTGATGATATGAGCGATCTCGTCGCCACTTCGCAGGCGATGCAAAAAAGCGCGCGGAGCCTTGGACAGAGCCGCGCGCTCGGTCATATTTGCGGAGGCGTGCATGCTAATGAATCTGAGAAATGGCCACGTCTTCCTTCGTAGTCACAGCACTGGGCAGTTTGGCATACGCCAGCGGCTCGGCGTCGTTCTGTCCGTCGGTCAGCATCCAGTGGAGAAAACTCTTGATGGCGGCGCGCTTGTTTGCACCCGTAATCTGCGTCGGAACAAGTAGCCAGGTGAAGCTGGCGATCGGATAGGCATCTTTGCCGGATGGGTTAGTGATCGAAACGCGGAAATCGGCTGGCATCGAATCGGCCGTAGCCGCGGCGGCAGCGGTGACGCTATCGAGGCTCGCCTTGACGAAAACGCCCGAGGAATTCTGTACCAAACCATACAGAATGTGATTCTGAATCGCGTAGGTTAGCTCAACGTAGCCGATTGAATTCGGCGTTTGCTGAATCAAGGCGGTGACGCCTTCGCTGCCTTTGCCGCCGAGCCCTACAGGCCAATTGACGGACGTGCTCGCGCCCACTTTCGTCTTCCACTCCGGGCTAACTTTTGAGAGATAGTCGGCCCAGATGAAAGTCGTTCCGCTGCCCTCGGAACGGTGAATCACAACAATGTTGTTCGGGGGGAGTTTGACGCCGGCATTGGCACGCGCGATGGCCGGATCGTTCCACTTCTTGATTCTGCCCAGGAAAATTCCGGACAGAGCTGCCGGACTGAATTTCAGTTCCGCGGTTACACCGGGAATGCTGTACGTCGGCACAACGGCACCAAGCACGGTGGGGAAATGGAGAACCGGAATCTTGGACTGCCCCAGTTGCTCGGCCGTCATGGGCGCATCGGAAGCTCCGAAATCGACCGTCCCTTCCAAAAGCTGGCGAATACCGGCGCCTGAGCCGACGGACTGATAATTGATCTGAACGCCGGGATGAGCCTTATGAAAATCGTCGGCCCACCGAGAGTAGATCGGGTAACCGAAGGTAGAACCCGCTCCGTTGATGAGGACCGTCTGCTGCGCTTCATTTGTGTTGCCTGCGTTGTGGGAGCAAGAGACCAGCAAAAACCCCACCAGGAGTACGCTGAGACTAAGGCAGCCTGATGTAATCGTCTTCTTCACAATCTCCTCCACAAAATTGTAGGTTTGCATTGTTACGGTTCTGTTACAGCCAAATGAACGCTCCGTGACGCCACTACATGGGGTCGTAATGCGAACCATGCATTGTTGCTCGCTAAGATAAGAATGGATGGCTGGCATCGGGGGGATGCCAGCCAGTGGGGGTGGCAGACTCGCCCGCAATGTGAATGCATGTCGGCACCAGCCAGTATCTGCTCCGTAAATCGACGGAAGTATGAGCGATGGATTTGAACAGAAGGTAAAGAACGAATGAATGTTCCATTACGTCGCAGAATTCGCAGTTACAGATGCTAAAATTTGCGAGACGGGTTCAAGCAGCCACTGGAACGGAAAAACGGAATTTTGAACCTCTTCCGACCGCACTTTCGACCCAGATCTGCCCGCCGTGTGCTTCGACAATGTGCTTGGCGATGGCAAGGCCGAGGCCGGTGCCGCGCACTTCTCGGGAGCGCGCGGCATCTACCCGGTAGAATCGCTCGAAGATGCGACTCTGATCGGATTGCGGGATTCCAATCCCTGTGTCGCCAACCGTTACGACCGCAAAACCCTCACTGGCCGCAAGCTCGACATCGATGCGGCCGCCCAGCGGCGTGTACTGGATGGCGTTGTCGAGCAGATTGCGCAGTACTTCGCGAAGCAAGCTGGCATCGCCGAGGATACGCGGAACATTCTGCGGCACACTTGCGTCAGTCAAAAGAAGCTGCTTCTGAGTGGCAGTATTGCGTGCGGATTCGACGACGGCTTCAATCAATGCCTTTAGATCAACCGGCTGAAAATCCGTATCGAGCTTTCCCGCTTCGATTCGGGACAGCTTCAGTAGATCGTCGGTCAAGTGCGATAGGCGCATGGCATGGCTGCCAATGATTTCGATGAAGCGCCTGTTGTTTTCTTTATCCTCGAGGGCGCCGCTGAGAAGCGTTTCGGCGAAACCTTGAATTGCGGTGAGCGGAGTGCGAAGCTCGTGCGAAACGTTGGCAACGAAGTCTTTTCTCACTTGTTCGAGGCGGCGAAGGTCCGTGATTTCGTGAAGAACCACCACGGCTCCGAATGGCTCGGCTTGCTGTTGCATTTTTGAACCGGGAGCAACGCCGTTGAACGGAGGAATAGGTGCAACCGTAACGGAAAAATTGCGTGGCTGGGCGATACCCGAGGAGACCTCACCATGAAGAACTTCTCCGCCGGAAAGCGCTTGACGGACTAATTTGAGAATATCGGGTTGACGGATCACCTCGACCGCGGGTTTGTCTTCGATCCCAACTGAGCCGGCGTCCCATATTTTTGCAAACGCCTCATTGCGGAACGTGACGCGCTCGCGAGCATCCACAACGGCGATGCCTTCCACCATGCTGCGCAGGATTGCGGCAGAGCGATTGCGCTCCTCGGTCAGCGATCGAACCGTGGCGCTCAACCGGGAAGCTGTGTCATTAAGTGTGCGAGCCAAGTCGCCAAGCTCATCGTTACCGCGCTCTTGCGGCAAGGGACGGAAGTCACCTCCGGCGACGCGGCGCGAAAACTCCTGAAGGCGTCCCACGCGATTCGTAAAGCGGCGAGACAAAAAAAGCGAAATCGCGATTCCCAGAAGCAGAATAACAAAGGATACTTCCCAGAGGCTCCGCCGGACCCCCCTTAAGGCGCTGTTGATCTGGGCAAGCGGCGTCGCAAAGCGAATAATGACTGCGGACTGCCCGCGACGATCGAACCGCATCGCCAAGTACACCAGGTCACGATCGAGTGTATGGCTGTGGCGCACCGATTCGCCTTCGCCTGCGCTCATAGCCTCCAGGAATTCAGGGCGATTCGAATGGTTCTCCATCGTTTCGATATCGTGAGCCGAATCGGCGAGGACTCGGCCGTCCGCGGCGATTACCGTAACGCGCGCGCCGCTGCGAGACAACCACGAAGCCCAAGACGCAAGCGCTGTGGGATCATCGAGGGGCGCCGGGCGGTACTTCGCCAGCCGTCCGAGAGAACTGAGGTGTTCGTTCGCCGCACGAATGTAATTCTGACGAAGAATTCGTCCTGCGCAAAAATCAACGCTTGCGAGAACAACGAACAGAAGAACAAGGTAGGTCAGTCCAAGCTTCCAGAAGAGGCTGGTTCGCACAAGCGTCAAATTATTTAGCTCGCCGTCATTTCAAAGATGTAGCCTGCGCCGCGAACGGTTTTCAGGTATTCGGGCTTTTCGGGATTTTCCTCTACCTTTTCGCGCAGTCGGCGCACGTATACATCTACGCTGCGGGGCGTGACAAAGCGATCACTCCCCCACACCGCATCGAGCAACTGATCGCGCGAAAAAACCCGATTCGGCCGCGACGCCAAGTAATACAGTAACCGGAATTCGAGCGTGCTGAGCGCCAACGTTTTGCCCTCTCGCTGGGCGCGATAGGAAACCGGATCGACGCGGAGCGGACCCACCTCGAGCGCTTTGGCTTCTTCGCCGGGAGGATGAACGCGCCGGAGAAGCGCCTTGACGCGTGCGACGAGCTCGCGCGGACTGAACGGCTTTGTGACGTAGTCATCGGCGCCAAGTTCGAGACCCACGACGCGATCTGCCTCTTCTCCGCGCGCAGTCAGCATCAAAATTGGCAGGCGATTCATTTTCTCGTCGCGGCGAATCTCCTTGCAGATTTCCAGCCCGGACAGTTTCGGGAGCATCAGATCGAGAATAAGCAAGTCAGGTAGTGACTTTCTGATTTGCGCTAGTCCGCTTACGCCGTCGCCGCACGCAAGGACCCGGAACCCGTCTTTGTCGAGGTTGTACCGGACCAGCTCTACGATGTCCTTGTCGTCTTCGATAATGAGGATTCGCGACTGAGGATTCACGATAGCGAGAGCATAGCGGAAGGCACCCGCGCCAGCAAGAAGTTCAGCGCCACATTACAGAATATTCACAAAACACGCGAATCTCCGGACCCAAGCACCGCCCAGAACTGAGTGCGGACGAGATTATGGCGGATGAGCCTGTAAGCCGGATTCT